>RFHA01000332.1 GCA_003696565.1 Chloroflexota bacterium | reverse complement strand
GGTTTATGATCTTCTTCGTAGTAGGCTTCTTTCCAATCTTTACGAAGTGGATGCCCATGGAATCCTTCCCACATTAAAATACGCTTGAGGTTCGGATGTCCCGGAAAACGAATCCCCATCAAGTCATAGGCTTCGCGTTCTTGAAAATCTACACCGGGCCAAACATCAATTAATGATGGAATTTCGGGATTATCGCGCGGTGTTTGTGCTTTGAACACTAACGCCTTACCCCCAGATGTGCGATAAGCATGATAAACCATTTCCATATCGCTATCTGGGTCTGCTACCCCCAGGTAATCAACTGCTGTAGCACTAGAAAGATAATCGTAGCCTAATTCATCCCGGATTGTTGTAGCAACTTCCACCAATTTACGAGAATCAACCACAACCCCTTCAAATCCATCACGGGTATCTTCCGTCACCGTGCCCGGAAATTTTTCTTTTAGATAGTCGATAGCAGACTGAGTATCTTGCAAATTTTCTTCAACAGGAACTAAATCACTCATTCTATTACTTTCCTCTCGCAGCATCAAAAGCACGTTTACGTGCCAAGGCTTTCTTGCGTAATTCAAGTACCATTTCCGCAGACGGGTCTGCTTGTGCTGGCGCAGCAGCGGCTTCTGCTGCTGCCGCTGCACGCGCTGACATTTGCTTTGGCACAGCTTCATAAATTGGCTTAGATGGCAACTCACGCACTCCAACTGGTTGCCCAAGTGCTGCTAGCTCTGCTTGCCGGCGGATCATGTCCATCTGACGGGGGTCAATGATATCAGGACCTAAAATTGGAATTGGTGTCGGCTCAGACGGTCCAACACCATACCAAGGTACATCATCAAAATTTGCCAAGGATTGCCCATCAATCTTCTTTTGCAAAGCGATTAAACCATAAAGCAATGCTTGTGGGGTTGGTGGGCAACCAGGAACATAAATATCAACTGGCAAATACTTATCAATCCCAGAAACAACGTTATACCCTTCTTTGAATGGACCGCCACCACTAGCACACGCCCCCATTGCCATCACATATTTTGGCTCTGGCATTTGGTTATATAAACGCACAATAGGCACAACCATCTTTTTGGTCACCGTACCAGATACAATCATCAAATCTGACTGCCGAGGGGTGGCACGCATTACTTCCATCCCAAAGCGAGAAAAATCAAAGCGAGAGGCAGCCGTACCAATCATTTCAATAGCACAGCAAGCCAACCCAAATAACAGGGGCCACATCGAATTACGCCGGCTCCAATTGTAAATTTTACTTAAATTCGTGATAGCGACATTTCCCTGCATTCCCTCTGGAAGTGGAAATTCCGTATCATGCAGTTCTTGTAAATTAATTGTACTCATTGATCTCCTCGTACCATTCACGCAAAATACCGCTTAAGATATTGTCATTCACTAACTCAGGATCATCAGCAAAATTAGGTAAAGCAACGATCCATTTATAGAGTTGATCTAACCCCACACTTTCAACATCCACTTCCGGGTAAGCCACTATTAATGCCTGTACAATTTCATACTCAGCTTCCCAGTACAGTGGCATATCACTATCAGGATACACCATTTTGCCCTAAATATCGACCAAAAAACAGATGAGTATCTCGCTTATTCACGATTATCAATTTGTGCACGTTGCAGTTGTCCGCTGTAATCCACATAAACAGATTTCCACTCTGTAAAGCTATCTAAACCTGCTTGACCTGCTTCACGCATGCCATTACCAGTACCACGTGTTCCACCAAACGGGAACTGAATTTCTGCACCAGTTGTGCCATGGTTAATATACACGATACCAGTTGTTAAATCACGGATAGCGCGGAAAGCTGCATTGACATTTTCAGTAAAAATACTGCTAGATAAGCCATACTTCACACTGTTATTAATGCGGATTGCTTCTTCAAATGTTTCAACCTCTATTATAGAAAGTACAGGACCAAAAATTTCTTCCTGCTCAACACGCATACCCGCCTTAACGCCGTCTAATAAAGTTGGCTCAAAGAAAAAGCCTTTGGGCATATCAGATGGACGCTTCCCACCAACCAGAACATTCACACCTTCTGCTTTCGCCACATCCATATAGCTGGAAACTTTGTTCAGTGCTTTTTGGTTAACTAATGGACCAACTTCTACACCATCCTCTAATCCAAAACCCAACTTAAGTGATTTTGCTTTTGCAACTAAGGCTTCTACCAAGCGCGATTTGATCCCTTTCTGGACAATCAACCGGCTTGTTGCTGTACAACGTTGTCCGGTTGTCCCAAATGCACTCCAGTTAATGGCATCAACCGCTAAATTTAGGTTAGCATCATCCAGCACGATGATGGCGTTTTTGCCACCCATTTCAAGCGTTACTTTTTTGCCTAATGCTGCTGCTTGAGTATAAACCTTCAACCCAGTATCTGTGGAGCCTGTAAAAGAGATAACACGGACATCAGGATGATTAACAAGTGCAGCACCGGTCTCCCCTGCCCCAAGGACAACATTCAGAACACCATCTGGCAAGCCAGCATCCTTAAATACTTCTGCAAACATAATTGAGACCGCTGGGCAATCTTCACCAGGTTTCCAGACAACACAATTACCTGCAACTAAAGCGGGTAAAATCTTCCAACTTGGCACAGCAACTGGAAAGTTCCAGGGGGTGACTAAACCAACAATCCCAACCGAGTCACGAATAGCCATACCAAACTTATTAGGCATTTCCACCGGAGCAGTATAGCCTAGTAACCGGCGACCTTCCCCCCCCATATAATATGCCATGTCAATGGCTTCCTGCACATCGCCGCGGGCTTCCGCCAATACCTTACCCATTTCGGTTGTCATCAAACGGGCGATTTTATCCTTGCGTTCTTGCAGAATCTCCGCCACACGATACAGAATCTCACCTCGGCGTGGTGCAGGCATTAATCGCCAATTCTGATAAGCAGCTTTAGCTGCTTGAACTGCCGCATCCACATCCACCGCATCACCTTTAGCAGCTACAGCTACTAGCTCTTCTGTTGCAGGATTATAGCTTTCAAATGTCTGACCAGATTGTGACGGGGTAAATTGACCACCGATAAAATGATTAACTGTTTGTGACATAATAAAATATCTCTTTCCGCTTAAGAAGTATAGAAATATACTGCCTGATTGTCAATTATTTCACAAATCAGGCTTGTTATTTTATTGCAGTAACTATACCCTATCTAATGGGGTAATTAAAGGACGTTCAATACTCTTGCACCGGTTTGGTCAACCTTAGTAACTCGGGCAACCCCACCAATTTTTGCCTCATCATAAAGCCCTTGTAGTGCATCTGCAACGTGTACCGCTGTTTTGCTCGAATCACACACTGCGCATAAAGTTGGACCAGCCCCACTAATGACCAATCCTAACGCCCCCTTTTGCTTTGCAAGTGTCCTGGCTTCATTCAGCAATGGCATCAACATAGCTCGTGCTGGTTCAACAACCTCATCACTTTCCATCGCCTGCACCACAGCTTGCAAATCATTTCGGTATAGCGCATCAATCAAACGAGCAACTGCCCCGGTTTGAGACACCATCTGTTTAAGTGAGATCATCTGTGGTAACACAGCCCGCGCTTCTACTGTTGGCACAGCAATATTTGGTGTAATCAATGCAAAGTGCATATTTTCCGGTACAGGTAATCGGTAAATATCTTGTATTGATGTTCCAGTGATTAAGGTAATCCCACCCAGTAAACTCGGACCAACATTATCCGCATGATATCCACTGACTAACGCTTCTCCCTCTAAACAAGCAGGTAACAGCTCTTCGCAACTTAATGGCTCTCCAAAAAGTGCATTTACTGCTACAACAGCCGCCACAGCACTAGCCGCACTACTTCCTAGTCCGCTTGATAAAGGCAATCCTTTTTTGAGAGAGATACAAACCCCAGATGATGCGTCAATCATTTTCAAAAACGCTTTCACTGCCACAGAGGCAGTATTTTTAGCCGCATCACGCGGTAAAACACCGCCATCCCCCTCAATCGATTCAATGACTATATCCGTCCCATCAAGACGACGTTCTACACGAACGATATCCCCCGGCTCACAAAAGGCAAGCCCTAAAATATCAAAACCAACCCCAACATTACCCATACTAGCGGGAGCATACGCTTCTGCACTGTTAAAAGTTGTCAAAGGTGCTATCCTTTTATCCATGAAATCTTACAACAAATGAGGTTACATCAATGGCTAGTTTCCTGCAATGTATGGATTGCCAAAAGCAATACCCAATTAATCAGGTAATTTATACGTGTGAAGCCTGTGGCGGTCTGCTGGATGTCAAACATGAATTCAATCGCACTTTGATCTCACGTGAATTATTCGATAGCCGTTTAGGGGCACTACAAGCACCTTACAACAGCGGTGTATGGCGATACAAAGAGCTGATCTATCCTGATCTAGATAAGAAATTCATTGTTAGCAAGCCAGAAGGCAACACCAACCTATATCATGTTCCTAAATTAGCGGCGTGGGCAGGTGTTTCCAACTTATATCTTAAACATGAAGGAGAAAACCCCACTGGATCATTCAAAGATCGCGGTATGACCGGAGGGGTAACCCAGGCAAGAGTTCTAGGGATGCAACGAGTAGCTTGTGCATCAACTGGTAACACATCTGCCGCGTTAGCTGCTTATGCTGCCTCTGCTGGCATTCAAGGCATTATCTTTTTCGAAAACAAAAATATCGCCCTTGGCAAGTTGTCTCAAGCAATTGCTTATGGGGCAACCTGTATACAAATTGATGCAGATTTTGACCGCAACTTAGAGCTTGTGCGAGAAGTCTCTGCCCAATTAGGGATTTATGTGTTGAATTCCGTAAATCCTTTTCGGTTAGAGGGACAAAAAACCATCATGTTCGAGGTCATCCAACAACTCAAATGGCAAGCTCCAGATTGGATCGTCGTACCAGGCGGGAATTTAGGCAATACATCTGCATTTGGTAAGGGATTGGTCGAACTTTATGAGCTAGGCTTAATTGATAAATTACCACGTATTGCCGTCATACAAGCAGAAGGAGCCAGCCCTTTGTTCCATAGCTACCAGCCAAACCCCGATATCAAAGACTATCAGCGTGGTATAGATGAACTAACTCCTATGAAAGCGAATACAATCGCCACTGCTATAAAAATTGGTAATCCGGTTAACTACCCCAAAGCAGTACGTGCTCTACGCCAAACAAACGGCGTTGTAGAAAAAGTGACTGATCAAGAAATCATGGATGCTAAAGCCCTCATTGATGCACAAGGTATCGGTTGTGAGCCAGCATCAGCTTGTTCATTAGCCGGCGTACGCAAGCTCACACAAACAGGCATTATTCAAGCTGGACAAACGGTTGTTGGTATTCTGACTGGACATCTATTAAAAGACCCAGATGCTACCATCAAGTATCATCAAAACACACTGGATAATCTATCCGCATCATACCCAAATCAACTGTTACAAGCGGTTGGTGATGCTCGCAGCATTATAAAATTACTAACGGAGCGCGAATAATGACAATGTTCGGTGCGAATATCGCAATTATCAAAGACGGAAAAATTCTACTAACCAAACGAGAAGATTTTGAAGTGTGGTGTTTACCTGGTGGGATGAGTGAACCCGGCGAATCACAAGCGCAAACCGCCATCCGTGAAGCAAAAGAAGAGACCGGTTATGATGTGCGTTTAACACATTTGGTTGGAATCTACGCACGGCTTGGCGGTGGGCAAGATATACATGGCGCGTTATTCGTCGGTGAGATTATTGGCGGAACGCTTTGCCCTCAAGTTGAGGAAGTGATTGATACTGGTTGGTTCACGTTAGACAACCTACCACACGATTTATTTTGGTGGCATGTTCCTCAAATTGAAGATGCATTAAACGGTATTGGGGGTGGAACAGCCACCCGAATGCTGCTCACCCCTGCACAACAAACCAATAATCGCCATGAGCTTTATCGATTACGTGATGAATCCGGTTTAACACGCTCGGAATTTTATCATCAACATTTCGAGACGCATGGCAAAATCATCAAGCGCGAGGTTTAACACGTTTGTAAGGCTTGTTCCAAATCATCAAGGATGTCTTGTGTATCTTCAATACCAATAGCAAAGCGCACAAGATTATCCTTGATGCCTAATGCCAAACGTTCTTCGGTCGTTTTTTCATAATAGCTCATCAGCGCAGGCTGTTCGATCAAACTTTCTACCCCACCTAAACTTGGAGCAATATATGGAATTTGTAAGGCATCAATAAAGCGCGCTGTTGTTTGTAAATCACCATATACCTCAAAACTCACCACGCCACCAAATCCATTCATTTGCTGCACAGCGATTTCATAATCAGGATGTGATTCCAACCCAGGATACCACACACGTTCAATTTTAGGATGTCCTTCCAAAAACTTCGCAACAGCCATCGCCGTTTGATTTTGTTGCCGTACACGAACTCCCAATGTTTTTATACCCCGTTCCAACAGATAAGCACTTTGTGGATCAACCACCCCACCAAGCACGCCACGTGCATCCTTTAATGCTTTAATCCGATCTGCCCGCCCACTTACGCTGCCTGCCAGTAAATCATTATGACCAGAAAGATATTTAGTTGCACTATGCAACACAAAATCGATTCCCCATTCAATCGGACGTTGGTTGATCGGTGTAGCAAATGTGCTATCAATTAATGTCAAACAGCGATATTTTTTCCCTAAATGTGCAATACGATCTAAATCGGCAATACGTAAATAAGGGTTTGTCGGGCTTTCAGAGATGATAAAGCGTGTTTTACGGGGAATAATCGCTGATTCTAACGCTTCATAATCTCCGTTTAAAACAACGGTTGTTTCAATACCAAAACGTGCCAAAAATGTTTGACAAAATTGACGAGTACGGCGATAGCAATCACTCGTCATCACGATATGTGATCCGGTTGGTAAGATTGTGAGCAGCAATGATGTGACGGCGTTCATGCCAGATGCATATAACACTGCATCTTCTGCGCCATCCAATGCAGCGATTTTTGCTTCTACAGCAGCAACCGTTGGATTACCATAACGCCCATATTCACCACGATCATTGCCATCTCCCCAGGTCTTACTTTCCATAAAGTCAATTAAATCCTGAGTTTTGTTAAATGTATAAGTCGCTGTTTGAATAATGGGCGTTGTCAAGGAATCAAACGCTTTATTGCGCTGTGTACCCCCATGTACCGCGCGAGTATTATGACCTTGTTGTTGATTTCGTTCCGTTGGGTAAATCATGCTCACTCTCCCTCAGTTGTTGTCATATCACCCCAGACACTTGCTTACTCAAACATCCGGGTTTTTTAGGAGAGCCTTATTAGACTTCCTCTCATCTGTCAGGTATTCCACCTGTCGGAGTTGGCACCATTTCACCTCATGTAAGTGACGGTTGCCGCAGCTTCAAAGGGCCGGTCCCTCCACTGCTCTGGATAAGAGTATCTGTGTATGGGGTTGTTAATTGAGTTCAACTATATCATAAATTGTAAGAAGCGCAAAGAATTAAAATAATTGTAACATAATCTGAAACGTTTCCTTGTATCCAATTGAACGTTTTAGGTTATACTGAAATCAATATGGTGTGCTACCGGAGGCGATTCTTGAAAATCACAATTACCATCATGAGCGGTGTAGAAGATGGCAACACCTTGGAATACGACTCCTCCAGGGGGGATGGTCAACAAGATCAAGGCAAATGGCGACTTAGCATTGGACGCAAAGATGAAAATGACATCTGCTTAAAGAGTGATACTTACATCTCCCGCTGGCATGCTAATATTATTTATGAGGCAGGTCATTGGTTACTGGAAGATTGTAAAAGTACAAATGGCTCCTTTTTAGAAAACCCCGACGATTTTTTTAATGACATCCCTATACAAGACACTGTTATCCTCAATACACATCAACTATTCCGTATAGGAAAAACCTGGTTGCGGATCGAAACGATAGAGTAATTAGCTTATGCCCAATATCGAACTTAAAGACATTTTAATTGCCGCCAGACAAGAAGCTTACCGAATGAGGCACTTTTACATTGGCGCAGAACACCTGTTTATTGCATTGCTTCAAATTCGCGGTAGCTTAGCAAGCCACATTGTTCAACATTATGGCTTAACCCCTGAATATGTCATTAACGCAATCCGCCGAAAACTTGGAAAAGGTGGTAAGCACCGCTTATGGGCAGATGTTCCTAAAACCCCAAGAGCAGAGGTTATCCTCAGTATTGCAAATGACTTAGCACTTGATAATGGGCGTGAGCAAATCAATGAGCGTGATATCTTAATCGCATTATTTGAAGAATATGAAAATATTCCGATGCGTGTATTAATTGCACTTGGATTAAATAACCCTCGCGAATTAATTGAGTTAGCACAAAACACAGCGACACATTCAAGCTCACAACAACCATATATTCGTATTGATTTTGGGCAACATTTTGAGCCAACTGATAAACTCTCTAGAGATGAAGCCTTTATTTTAAGGCGAATGTTTTATGGCTATTCTCAAATTCGAGTAGAACGTCGCCTGACTAGTGGATATAGTAGTGCAACGCTTTTAGTTGTCACGCCAATTCATGTTGATAAACGTGAAGACGCGGCTGTTATTGTTAAAATCAACCAAGTGGATAGCATTTTAGATGAAGCACAACGATATGAAGCCCATGTTAAAACTAAACTTCCGCCCATGACAGCACGTATCGAAGATAAACCAATCGCCCCAGAACAATCCGACCTAGCAGGTATTAAATATACCTTGATCGCTGGTTATGACCGTGTACCGAAAGATTTGCGGGCAATTATGGCTACTTGGACACCAAAAGACATTGGCGAATGGCTTAAGAATGAACTATTTCCGCCTTTCAGTCATAGCTGGTGGAAGCAAAATCGTCCGTTTCGTTTCCAAGTTTGGCGTGAATATGACTGGCTTCTCCCACCTGTACTTACTTTAGAATTCAGTCAAAAGGAATTTCCTTCAAATGGGCATGTCATACGTATGCCAATTAAACGTGCTAAGCTCCGCAGACTCGATTATGGTGATGTTGTCGCAGTTGAAAATTTCATCGTACAACGTGTATACCCGGATCGCAACACAATTCAACTCGCTGTTGGCAATAATACAGATTCCACTAATGCCTACAAAATAGAGGTTCGCGGGGTCAACTTAGAGGAAAACACTTATTATCGTGGCGAAGTGGTTGAAAACTTAGTCGGCACGGTATGGCAAACACGCGCTCAGCAGCTCTTGCTTGCATTACGGGCGTTAGAGCCAGATTTTGACGCTCAAGCAGAAAAAATTCCCATCAATAACAAAGAAAAAATCCCTAACCCTATTTTAGCCTATGAAGGCTTACTTGATAGTTATGTCAACGGTACCCTGTGTACAATTCATGGGGATTTACATCCAGGCAATATCATGATTGGTCCTAACCAAAGCGCGTTTCTGATTGATTTTGCTCATACACGTGATGGTCACACGATTTTTGATTGGGTAACATTAGAAAATAGCATCTTAAATGACTACGTGATGAGCGCGACAGATGGGTCTTGGGATGCTGCTCGTATGGTTGTAAATCACATTATAAAACTGAATGGGGGGGAGTTTATTGATACTACCCTCTCACCAGCTATTGCACGATTAGAAACCGTGCGTTACATCCGTGAGATTGCTAGACAATGCCTTGCAGAAGATGATAAATGGTCAGAGTATTACACAGCTTTGGTCTTTTGTGGGTTACGAACGCTGACATGGGAAACCGCATCAATCGGCGGACGGCGATTGATGTATCTAGTAGCAGGATTAGCCATTCGAGAATTACGAACTCGCTTCCGCCCCAGTAGTTCTAGCGAAACTCCTTCGCCTGATGATACAGACATGTCATTATCACTCTAAAAATTTTACGAATTTTTAAGTTCGCATGACTTATTAGTGTTATAATCAGCATCTCTTAAGAAAATGCCTCTTCTATAAGGATTACTATGGACAATCTGACCGGACAGGTTATAAAAACTTACGAGTTGAAAGAGTTAATTGGTAAAGGCGGGTTTGGGGCAGTTTACCGTGCATATCAACAATTTATTGGACGGGAAGTTGCCATTAAAATCATTCTACCGGAACATGCTAACCGCCCGGAATTTATTCGTCGTTTTGAAACAGAAGCACAGCTTGTTGCTCGTTTAGAACATCCTCATATTGTACCACTCTACGATTATTGGCGAGAGCCATCTGGTGCTTATCTAGTCATGCGTTGGCTACGGGGGGGTAGTGTACAAGATTCATTAGAAAAAGATGGGGTTTGGTCACCTCAATCCGTGAGTCATGTGCTTAATCAGATTGCCGAGGCTTTACATGTTGCACATCGCCAGGGAATTATTCATCGTGATATAAAGCCGGAAAATATTCTACTAGATGAGAACAACAACGCTTATCTATCGGATTTTGGCATTGCCAAAGAGTTAGGCAGTCAACAGAACATCACGCAAAAAAATGCCGTTATTGGTTCACCAGCATATCTTTCTCCAGAACAAATCAAAGGGGAAAATGTCACTGCAAAAAGTGATATTTATGCACTTGGCATTGTTATCTATGAGATGTTAACAGGTGAAAAACCCTATCAAGCTGATTCACCTGTCACGCTTATGTATCGTCACCTCAGTGAACCATTACCAGATATTGTGCTGGTTAATCCAGAATTGCCAGATGCGATTAATGCCGTTTTACAAAGGGCAACAGCCAAAGACCCTGAATTTCGTTACGAAAACACAATTGAATTAGCGCGTGATTTTCGTCGTGCGATCAAACCACTGTTATCATCTGATGATGAACTACCAGCCGGCACAGCCGTATTCACTGGGTCATCTGGCAGTATTGTTATTCCAGACCCAGAAAATCCTTATAAAGGGTTACGTGCCTTCCAGCAAGCCGATGCAGCAGATTTCTTTGGGCGCGAAGTGCTAGTCATGAGTATTATCCGGCGGATGCAAGAACCTGTAGATAATAATCGCTTTCTAGCAGTTGTCGGACCAAGCGGTAGTGGGAAATCTAGCGTGGTTAAAGCAGGGGTTATCCCTGAACTCAGAAGCGGCATGATGCCAGGATCAGAAAACTGGTTTGTCGTTGAAATGCTACCAGGCATTGACCCAATGGAAGAATTAGAGGCTGCCTTACTGCGTATTGCGGTTAATCCACCAGAGAGTTTACTCTCACAACTAAAAGAAGATTCGCGCGGATTAGTCCGTGCTATTAAGCGTGTACTGCCAGATGATGAGACTGAGTTACTCATTCTAATTGATCAATTTGAAGAATTATTTACCCTAGTGGATGAAGAAGAAGTCCGCACACATTTCATGGATAGCTTAGTTGAAGCTGTCATGGATCCCCGTAGCCGTGTTCGGGTTATCATTACCTTACGAGCCGATTTTTATGATCGCCCATTGAATTACAACCGCTTTGGTCAGTTGATGAAAGCGCGCACAGAAGTAGTCTTACCCCTTTCAGCAGAGGAGTTAGAACGCGCCATCACAGGACCTGCGCGTCGCGTTGGTTTACATCTAGAAGAGAGCTTAGTCACCGCAATCGTTGCCGATGTCAATGAACAACCCGGCGCGTTGCCTCTCCTACAGTATGCACTAACCGAATTGTTTGAGCGGCGGGATGGTCTATCAATCTCCATCGAAACATATAATCAAATTGGCGGTACAATGGGGGCATTAGCCCGCCGTGCTGATGAATTGCTTGCTGGTTTAGATGATGATGCCCAAGAAGCTGCCAGGCAAATGTTCGTGCGTCTGGTGACATTAGGTGAAGGGGCAGAAGATACTCGTCGGCGTGTTTTGCAATCAGAACTCTTATCTATCGGCAATGATCCCGATACCATGTCAATGATTATTGACGCTTTCGGACGGTATCGTTTATTGACATTTGACCATGATCCGGTCACACGTACCGCAACAGTTGAAGTAGCGCATGAAGCACTGATCCGAGAGTGGAAAAAGCTTCGTGAATGGTTGGACAGCAGCCGTGAAGATTTACGAATGCAACGGCGTATTACAGCCGCTGCCGAAGAGTGGCATAATGCGGGCAAAGACCCCAGTTACCTTGCACGTGGTCTACGTTTACAACAATTTGAAAACTGGTATGAGACAACCAATCTCGAACTAAATGAACGAGAACTTGCCTATTTAAATGCAAGTATTGAAGAGCGTAAAAAACGAGAAGCCGAGGAGCTAGTACGACAACAACGTGAGCAAGAACTTGAAATACGCTCTCGCAATCGTCTTAGAATGCTTGTTGCTGTTATGACCATTGCGGCAGTAATTTCCGCTGTGTTGGCAGTTTTCGCACTCAATGCTCGGGCTGATGCTGAACGCAATGCAAATCAGCTTAAAATAGCTAACCAAGAGGCAGAACATCAAGCCGAACTGGCACGGAACGCTAGCCAAGAAGCAAAAGCGTTAGCACTTGGCGCAAACGCCCGGAATGCTTTAATCCAACATGACCCCACCCTGGCGATTGCGTTGTCGGTTGCTGCTCAAGAAGTATATACACCTACCCCTATTGAAGTCACCCGGATATTAGCGAATTCTGTTTATAGTCCAGGTGTGCGTTATCGTTTTGACGCACATACTGCCACTGTTCTTGCTGTAGCTAGCAGCCCTACTGAAAACATCAGCGCAAGTGTTTCGGCAGATGGCACCTTACGCTTGTGGGATAATATAACAGGTGAAAATCGGCTGACAGTTATGGTTGAAGGGTCATTGCTCACAGATGTTGCCTTCAGCCCGGATGGGAAACAGGTTGTTGTCAGTGGTACAGACAACATGCTGCACTTATATGATGTCGAGTCTGGGGAATTGATTCGGTCATTTGTAGGGCATACAGATGATGTTACAACTGTGGCTTTTCTACCAAATGGGGAAGAGATACTTTCTGGTGGGTTAGATCGCACCTTGCGTCGTTGGCGGGTCGCAACAGGTGAGCAAATCCAAGCCTATGAAGAAACTACCGGGTTCATCTTCCGTTTAGCCATCTCTGCAGACGGACAGTTCGCTGCAACAGCACACGGTGATGGCTTGATTGGTAACAATGTTCCAAATAACCCACGGGATCGTTCTGTACGTTTGTGGGATTTAGATACTGGCGAAGTGATCCATCAATGGAACCTCAATTCAGGGTGGGTACGTACGGTAGATATCAGTCCTGATGGACGTTATGTTGCCTCTGGATCATGGGATCGCAATCGTGGCGGGTTTATCCGCATCTGGGATCGGCAATCTGGTGAGGAAATCCGCACACTTTACGGGCATTCCAACCTGATTCCTGGCATCACATTTACACCAGATAGCCAATACATTGTCTCCGCTTCTTGGGATCGTTCTTTACGTGTCTGGGAAATTAACACAGGTATTGAGGTTCAACGCTTTAACGTTTTTGATGACCTACTATTGGATGTTGCAATCAGTGCAGATGGAGAATACGCTATTGTGGCATCCGGCAATTTAGGAGGTAATGAAATTACGCTAGAAGCAGAGCAATCTACCGCACCCGCTGCATGGTTAATTGATCTCCGTAGTAGAGGGTTATTAACCACCCTCACAGGACATCAAGATTGGGTCTGGAGTATGGCAGTTCATCCTAACGGGCGTTATGCAGCATCCGGTTCAGGACCGTTAGACCCAAGCCTAGCTGTAGATACAACTGTACGCCTGTGGGATTTAGAAACTAATACCGAATTAGCAGTATTAGAAGGGCACGAATCCACAGTTGAAGGCGTGAATTTCAGCCCGGATGGCACAATGCTTGTTTCAGCGTCTTGGGATGGGCGTGTTATTTTATGGCACATAACAGAAATTGAGCCAGGCAACTTAGAAATTGAGGAAGTCAACCGCTTAGCTGATGGTGGGGAGGCTGTTTATAATGTTATATTCAGCCCGGATGGCTCAAAGATTGTTGCCGGCTTAGGTGATGGGACTGTGCGCGTTTGGGATGTCGTCACTGGCGAAGAAATTATCACATTCGGTGATCATAATGCTCAAGTAACCGGGCTAGCGTTCAGCCCAGATGGCAGACAATTAGCGACATCATCCTGGGATAACACAGCTGCTTTGTGGGATATCGAATCTGGTGAACGCCTACAAACATTTGAAGGGCACACCCGCTTTGTTAACGATGTTGCGTTTAGCCCAGATGGAAAATATATCCTTACAGGAGCGTGGGATTCAACAGCTCGCTTGTGGGATATCGAATCTGGACAAGAGATACGTCAATTTATTGGGCATAATGATCGCATCCAAACTGTTGCCTTCAACCAAACTGGGACATTGATTTTAACCGGCTCAGCAGATACGACGATGCGTTTATGGGATGTCAACACTGGGCAAGAGATTTTCCGCTTTGATGATCATA
This sequence comes from Chloroflexota bacterium, assembly GCA_003696565.1. Lineage (GTDB taxonomy): Bacteria > Chloroflexota > Anaerolineae > Aggregatilineales > Phototrophicaceae > DAOTWY01. The sequence continues at coordinate 30,148 of RFHA01000332.1, read as the reverse complement.
CTGATTGGCTTTCTCAAGTACGCTTCATGCCAGATGAACGCTATGCTATTTCCAGCGCACAAGACCGTACTATTCGACTTTGGCTTGTCCCATCTTCCCCCACAGAAATTTTAGAATGGGCTAGACAAAACCGTTACATTAGAGAGTTAACTTGTGCAGAACGCGAGCAGTATCGTGTAGAGCCGTTGTGTGATGGATCAGTTTAAAGTCGTTGTTATTGGCGGTGGTATTGCAGGTTTAACCGCCGCCGCCTATCTTGCTGAGCAGGGATATGAGCCAGTTATCCTAGAAGCAGATAGTCAATGGGCAGGTGGGCGCATTTGTGGCGGGCATCCAGAAACATTTGTATACAACGGAAAAGAATGGTCTTTTAGCCCAGATCAAGGTATGCACGCCTTTTGGGGCGGGTATCATAACTTGCGTGCTACACTTAAACGCTTTACTGATACACAACTCATTACCTCCCCAGGTGAGGAATGGATCAATCGCTGGGGGCGCGAAGTCCGCACAGTAGAAGCAGGAAACGCCGTTAGGAACAGTATTATCCCAGCCCCATTCCATTATTTGCAATTGTTGTTCAGTCCACGTTTTTGGCGGACAATTTCTCCCTGGGATTTTCTATCTTTACCTGGGTTTTTGTTTAGCATTAGCTGGACAGTTGGATTTGATCCAATAAAAGAACAACGTGCATTAGATGGTTTAATGCTTCATGATTATTTCCGGTTATGGACTCCAAATCTCAAAGCGACATTTGTAGGCGTTGGTGTTAACTTACTAGCCGCCCCAGAAGAGACCATTTCATTAAGCAGTTTGATCGCAGCCTTACGTTTTTATACGGTACTCCGGCGAGATGCTTGGAATATGCAATACTTCCCTGCCCCACCCGCCAAAAGCTTTGTTAAACCATTACTTGATTATATTGAATCGCGCCAGGGGGGTATCTTTTATGGCACAACCGCAATCAAATTAGAACAACAATCTGATGGCTGGCGTATTATCGTAGAAGATGCAAAACGCGGTGGTCTGCGCAGCCTAAACACAAAATATATCGTTTTGGCAGTTGATGCGCCTGCCGCTCAACGACTACTCATAGCAAGCCCGGATACCGCACCAGAAGCCCAAAATTTAATTTTCCCTAACGCGCTCTCTAATGCTGTCGTCCGAATCTGGTTTGATACCTCTCCAAGAGCTGGTACCCCAGGCGGGATGTTTACCGGAGATTTTGTGGCAGATAATTTTTTCTGGTTACATCGCTTATATGATGAATACCGTGTTTGGCACCAAGAAACGGGTGGTAGCGTTATTGAAGTACATATTTACGGCACACATGATCTAATGTCTAAACCAGACAGTCACTTGCTGGTTTTAGCAACTAATGATGTCTATCTTGCGTTTCCTGAGCTTCGTGGGCATTTTGTGTATGGGACAGTTCGGCGCAACTTACGAACTCAAACAGCGTTTCGTGTACCAGATCACCGTAGCCTCTGGGTTCATACTCCCTGGCAGAATTTATATGCTTGTGGCGATTGGATTGGGTTTGATACGCCGACATTTTGGATGGAGCGCGCTGCCACTACAGGGATTGGCGCAGCAAATGCTATTTTGGCACAAAACAATCAACAACCTATAACAATTCACCATCCCTCTCCTCCTGAAAAAAGCGTCATTTTTCTGAGTTGGATCATTAAAATCATCCGAGTTATTGTAAGTCCATTAGTATTTGGTTTGAAATTTATGAAAAATACTCAAAAAAACACTTCACGATGATGACATAAATTGGTAAACCGCTTAACGTAACGATATAATCAAAGCAAAATTTAATTTGCAACAGTGAGAAACAATGATATACAATCAGTTATTAAAATCAGCTACGTTATTTGTTGATATTATGGATATTCATTCAGAAGAAAATGGAAAAGTTACTGTTATTGAATTGTTCGGTGAACTGGACTCCATCACTGCCCCACAAGCACAAGACCATATCCTATCTTTAGTTAAACAGGATAGCCGCATTCTACTAGACATGAGTCAGGTATCATATATGTCTAGTGCGGGGTTGCGTATTTTATTAGTTCTGTATCGAGAAATTCAAAATAAAGTTGGCAAAATCGTCGTCTGTGGATTAAACGATGAAGTCCGTGATGTCATGGCTATCACCGGTTTTCTGGATTTTTTCCATACAGTAGATAATCGTGAAGATGGCTTAAAACAGCTTATGGCATCTTAAGGACATCTAATGCATACTCGCATTGATTCGCAACCAACCCATCAGCATAATAATCTTAAAATGCGTGTTGGTCGCCCATTACCTTTTGGCGCGACTGTGATGGGTAATGGTGTGAATTTTTCAATTTTTTCTCGCCATGCAACAAGTTGTACACTCGTCTTATACGAAAAAGGGCATCTAAATCCCTTTGAAGAAATCCCTTTTCCGCCAGAATTTCGGGTTGGGAATGTTTTTACAATGATGGTGTTCGGCTTAAATATTGAGCGTATTGAATATGGGTTTCGGCTTGATGGACCATATATCCCGCATGCAGGGCATCGCTTTGATGCAAGCAAAATTTTACTAGACCCTTATGCACGCTCAATTAGCGGACGAGCAATCTGGGGAGAAGCACCCGATCCAGATAACCTTTATCAGCATCGTGCACAAATTGTCCCAGATGACTACGACTGGGAAGGTGACACGCCACCTAACATCCCGGTGCAAGACCTGGTTATTTATGAAATGCATGTTCGAGGTTTTACCAAGCATCATACGTCTAACGTAAAATATCCAGGGACATTTGCCGCCATTCGCGAGAAAATCCCCTATCTCAAAGAGTTAGGGGTTAATTGCATTGAATTGATGCCAATTTTTGAATTTGATGAGTTTGAATATAGTGGTATCAACCCCATTACCGGCGAACGTTTACTTAACTATTGGGGATATAGCACAATTGGTTTTTTTGCCCCCAAAGCCGGATACGCCGCCACCGGTGGATTAGGTATGGAAGGGGATGAGCTAAAAACCCTCATCAAAGAACTTCATCGTAATGGCATAGAAGTCATCTTAGATGTGGTCTTTAACCATACTGGTGAAGGTAACGAAATGGGACCAACGATCTCATTTCGCGGTATCGACAACAAAACCTACTATATGCTCACACCAGACGGACGTTATCTGAACTTCAGTGGTACAGGCAACACCATGAACTGTAACAATCCAGTGGTGCGGAGCATGGTAGTTGACTGCTTACGTTATTGGGTAGCAGACTACCACATTGATGGGTTTCGTTTCGATTTAGCATCGATTTTGGGGCGTGACCAAAACGGTTATCCGCTCTCTAATCCACCGTTATTAGAAGCATTAGCTCATGATCCAATCTTAGCAAATTGTAAACTGATTGCAGAAGCTTGGGATGCTGGTGGATTATATCAAGTAGGTAGTTTCCCCGCTTATGGACGCTGGGCAGAATGGAACGGGAAATATCGGGATGTCACACGGCGTTTCTTAAAAGGCGATACTGGGTTAGTATGGGAAATGGCAGAACGACTACAAGGTTCACCAGACCTGTACGGAGATCGTGGCGCAACAGCATCTATTAATTTTATCACCTGCCATGATGGGTTTACCTTATATGATCTATACACCTACAATGAAAAACACAATTATGCTAATGGTGAAGGCAATCGTGATGGGGCAAACGACAACTATAGCTGGAATTGTGGTTACGAAGGTGAAACAAAAGACCCAAATATCAATATGCTACGCCGCCGACTTATTAAAAATGCGATTACGACGTTGATGATGAGTCGAGGTATCCCTATGATCTTAATGGGCGATGAGATGGGACACACAAAATATGGTAATAACAACACCTTTTGTCATGATAATGACTTAAATTGGTTAAATTGGAATAATCTCAATAAAAACGCTGATATTTTTGAATTCTTTAAACAATGTATCCACTTCCGTCATAAACATAAAGTTCTGCGTAGCCATGAGCATTTTTATCATCAAGATCGTGGGGAGAGTGGTTATCCAGATATTTCTTGGCATGGCACTCGTGCATGGTTTGCTGATTGGGGAGACTATGTATTAACCCTGGCATTTTTATTAGATGGCAGCCATGTCGATGATGATATGATTTACTTTGCTATGAATATGCATTGGGAAGATCATATATTTGAGATTCCTGCCCTGCCTTCAGAGATGCTTTGGCATGTTTTTGTTAATACAAGTGCCAATGCCTGGCAGCATATCCACCCACCAGGGCAAGAACCTGTTTTAGATAATCAGCAATTTATCAATATTGGTGCCCGTTCAGTAGTTGTTCTGGTTGGACGTTGATTCAAGGAACAGGTAATATCTCACTCTGCTTAAAACCTTCTCCATAAGCGGTGTGTCCCTGTCCAATAACCATAAACGCTTTGGGATCAGCTTTCATAACTAACCGCCGCAATTCACCCACTTGCGACCGAGAAATCGAGACATATAATACCCAGCGCGGTTGATGGGTATACATCCCGATTGCCTCCCAACCAGTTACCCCACGCCCTAAATGATGTAAAATTGTTGTTGAAACGAGTTCTGGTTGATTAGTGATAATCACAGCCGTTCGGATCACACTAGGTCCTTCCAACACATAGTCACTAGCTACCCCACTAATAAACAAAGATACAACAGCGAACATGGCTGCTTCCCATCCGAATGTAAAACCAGCACCAGCCATCACTAGTGCGTCTGTATAAAGCAGCGTTGTGCTCATTGGCATCCCAAATTTATGTCGCAAAATCAAAGCAAGTGTTGATGTGCCACCAAATGTGCCACCAGCCCGGAAAATAATCCCACCAGCCACACCTTCTAGCACACCGCCAAAAATCGCATTCAGCAACACATTATCACTCACTCCTTTATCAGGAATATAAATTGCCAACCAATCTAGTGTAATCGAATACACAACCAATACATAAAGCGTTCGCACAACTACACGCCAGCTCCCAGGTAACAAAAAGTAAGCCAGAATTTGAATTGGGATGTTCAATAAAAATGTAACCAACCCAATTGGTGTCTCTATCAAGCGATGTAAAATAACCGCCGCACCAGAAACACCACTTGGTGCAATATCAAAAGGTGCAAGAAAAATGATTACAGCAACAGAGCTAATTAGTACAGCAATCGTCATCCAAAAGTATTGTAAAATCGTAAGTTGCCAATTGTTTTTCATCAAACTCTCCATAACCAAAAACAATCCTTAAATTCATACAGTCCTTGACAGAAAAAAGCCTCTCATTCCTGATGAACAAGAGGCAAACTCTAATCATGATTCGGATTTTAACAAGAGTGAACTTAACAATTAGAATGGAATAGCAACATCATGCACCGGTATGCTCAAGCAAACTCATGCCCGTCATTTCTTCCGGTTGTGGTAATCCCATTAGTTCAAGCACTGTCGGTGCGACATCGGCTAATTTACCACGTGTAATTAACCCATGATATTGATTGCCGATAACAAATAGGTTAACCGGACCAACTGTATGGTATGTATGCGGCTCACCAGTGATCTCGTTAATCATGCGTTCACAGTTACCATGATCAGCAGTAACAATAGCAACACCGTCTTTTTCTAGCACTTTATTCACCAACCGACCAGCACATTCATCAACTGCTTCTACTGCTTTAATCGCCGCTTCTAGTACACCAGTATGCCCAACCATATCAGGATTAGCGAAGTTAATCAGGATAAAATCATCATCGTATTCTTCCATTCGTTTTAACGTCGCTTCTGTCAGTTCATAGGCACTCATCTCTGGCTTAAGATCATATGTAGCGACTTTAGGTGAAGGGATTATCTGACGAGCCTCCCCTTCCCAAGGTTCTTCGCGCCGCCCATTAAAGAAAAATGTCACATGGGGGTATTTCTCGGTCTCCGCGCTGTGATATTGTGTTTTGCCAGCTTTACTGATAACCTCTGCCAACGTATTGTTTAGATACAATGGTGGAAATAAAATATCAACTGGCAACCCTTCGATATATTGTGTCATGGTCAACACATGCAAATCTGGCACAAACGTAAAACAAGAAGCCCCTTCAAAATCTTGCAATACCAACGCCTGCGTCAATTGTCGCATACGATCCGCACGGAAATTGTAGCAAATAACAACATCGCCGCTTTCAATTTTCAGATTATCATCATTCCCTATTACAGTAGGTTCAATAAATTCATCCGTTACACCTTTATCATAGCTCTGTTGAATTGCCTGCTCCGCCGTTGATGCGGTAATGTCACTTTGGCGATAAACCATTGCATTAAATGCGCGGGCAGTCCGCTCCCATCGTTTATCACGATCCATCGCATAATATCGCCCACTCACAGAGGCAATCCGCCCCACACCAAGCATATCAATTTGTGTTTTTAAATCTCTAAGGAATTCAATACCGCTTTGCGTCGGCGTATCGCGTCCATCTGTAATAACATGAATGACCGGATCAAACCCATGTTCCTTGCAAATACCCATCAGCGCGTGCAAATGTGATTGATGACTGTGTACCCCACCTGGACCAAGTAATCCAATGAGATGCACTTTTTTATTTGATTGTTTCGCACGGGTAAAAGCCTTCAAAATAGATTCGTGCTTACCCAGTGTCTTATCACGAATAGCCATTTCAATACGAGTGATGTCTTGATAAACCACACGCCCGGCTCCAAGATTGAGATGCCCCACCTCCGAGTTTCCCATTTGTCCGGGTGTTAAGCCAACATGCTCCCCAAATGTATCGATCACAGATTTTTCGTAATTTTTCAACCAGTGATCATAATTTGGCGTATTAGCGAGCTTAACAGCGTTGCCATGCTCCATATCGCGAATGCCCCACCCATCCAAAATAATTAACATTACAGGTTTTGCCATAGAAATGCGCTCCTAGTTAATAAAGTCAAGACATGGGTCTGTTGTACCACAAGCATGCTAAGACTTCTACATTGACCCTATCTATTTTCTAAGCCATACTAAACTAGCATGAATAAGAGACAACCACTAGCGGATCGCCTCCGCCCACAAACACTGAATGAATTCATCGGTCAAAGCCATTTGGTTGCCCCAGGCAAACCGCTCTATCAGGCAATCCAGACCGGACACGTCCATTCCATGATTTTTTGGGGTCCGCCCGGTGTGGGTAAAACCACACTTGCCCGTATCATTGCTAATCACACTAATAAGAAATTGATTATTCTATCAGCTGTATCAGCCGGTAAGGCAGATGTTCAACGTGTGGTGATGGAAGCAAAATCAACGCCCATGGAACGTTTGATTTCTGAAGAAACACCAGAAGGCATCATTCTGTTTCTGGATGAGATTCATCGTTTCAATAAAGCACAACAGGACATTTTGCTGCCATATGTAGAAGATGGAACCATCACATTGATCGGCGCAACAACCGAAAATCCTAGTTTTGAGGTTATTCCCGCGCTTCTCTCCCGTTGCCAAGTTTTCACGCTGGAATCATTATCTGAAGATGATATCTCAAAGATTATCCAACGCGGTGCAAGGGAACTTAATATCAAAATTGAAGCACAAGCAATAGCGTTTTTGGCAAATTACGCTAATGGTGATGGGCGGATGGCTCTCAACTTATTAGAATCCACATCAACTTTATATCCAGATAAAACACTTAACATAGAGCATCTAAAAAACACACTGCAATCCAAACATTTGCGATATGACAAAGCTGACGAAGAACATTACAACACGATCAGTGCATTTATCAAAAGTATGCGCGCTAGCGATGTGGATGCAGCACTTTATTACTTAGCACGCATGGTTGCTGCTGGAGAAGACCCCAAATTTATTGCTCGGCGGATGGTCATCTTTGCTAGCGAAGACATCGGCATGGCACTACCGACTGCCTTAGTTGTCGCTAATGAAGTATTTCGTGCTGTGGAAACAATCGGCTATCCAGAATGCCAAATCAACTTAGCGCACGGTGTGGTCTATCTTGCGTCTGCTCCTAAAGATCGTTCATCGTATGATGCATTTTTTGCCGCAATGGACGATGTAAAGCGGCATGGTAATCTCTCAATTCCACTCCACCTGCGAAACGCACCAACTCAACTTATGAAAGATAGTGGCTATGGTAAAGAATATGAGATGTATGGTGAAGAAAGCTACCTACCAGAGAAATTAAAAAACAGACAATACTACAAAAAACAATCCTAATTTTTAACAAAAATTCAGTTGATCAGCGGTTATCAAACATGTCAATTAGGTTATAATTGCATCTTATTGGCTCATATACATCATAAGGAATGACTTATGCCGCGCGCATTATTAAGCGTTTATAACAAAACGGGCATTGTGGAATTTGCCAGTGAATTAATTAATATGGGATGGGATTTAGTCGCTAGTGGGGGCACACAAAAAATCCTCGCAGAAGCAGGATTGCCTGTTACACCTGTTGAGCAATTAACTGGTATGCCAGAAATGCTTGGTGGGCGTGTTAAAACATTGCATCCGGCTATCCATGCAGGGATTTTAGCACGAGCTACCCAACGCGATATTGATGATCTCAATGCTAATGGTTATGCCCCGATTAAGCTCGTTGTTTGCAATCTCTACCCTTTTCAAGAAACTATTGCCCAAGTTGGTATCACAGTGCAAGATGCCGTTGAGCAAATTGATATTGGCGGGGTAACCTTGTTACGCGCAGCCGCTAAAAATTTCTTTCATGTAACCAGTGTGTGTGATCCTGCTGATTACGGAAAAGTAATTGCAGCAATTAAAGCCGGTGGTGATGTTGACCTAGCAACAAAACGTGCTTTAGCAGTTAAGGCATTTGCCCATACACGCGACTACGATACCGCAATCCATGCTTATTTGGCGCGTGGTACACTAACACCAATATTAGACATCAGTGATGAATTGCCAGAACAGCTTTCAATCGCAATGCAAAAAGTTGAAACGTTACGCTATGGAGAAAACCCACATCAACAAGCTGCTTATTATAGCAATCAAATTTCCGATGCACCTTTTGGCGGGAAAATTCATGGCGGAAAACAATTGTCTTATAATAACATTTTAGATATTGACGCGGCATGGCGAGCAGTCAGCATGTTTGGTGATCCAACTGTTGTCATCGTCAAACACCTAACACCAACTGGTATTGCTAGCGCAGATAGCATCACTGCGGCATTTCCTGCAGCACTGGAATCGGATTCAGTCTCCGCTTTTGGTGGAGTTATTGCGGTGAATCGGCAAATTGACGAAGCATTTGTGGAAGCATTAGGGTCCCTATTTGTTGAAGCAATCGCTGCACCATCATTCACAGATGCAGCTACTGAATTACTCAATACCAAGCGTAAAAATTGCCGCCTAGTTGAAATCCCACAACCATTTGATGGCTCTGAACTAGAAATCCGCAATGTTCATAAAGGGTTATTGATTCAACGCGCAGACATGGGCGATCCAGATGGCACTCTGTTCAAAACAGTCACCGAACGTGCGCCATCTGAAAAAGAACTTGAAGCATTGCAGTTTGCATGGAAAGCCGTGCAACATGTTAAATCAAACGCCATCGTATTAGCAGTTGCTGGTGCTACTGTTGGTATTGGTGGTGGCTTACCAAGTCGTGTTGATGCGGTTAAGTTAGCTGTACAAAAAGCAGGTGAAAAAGCCAAAGGAGCCGTTATGGCTTCAGATGCTTTCTTTCCCTTTGCCGATGGGCTAGAAGAAGCAATCCGCGCCGGTGTAACAGCCGTTATTCAACCTGGTGGTTCTATTCGTGATACAGAGGTAATTGAAGCGGCAAACAAGGCTGGGATCGCGATGGTAGTCACTGGTACACGTCACTTCCGACACTAAAAACAAATAGATTACAGGGTGTGCAGCACGTACACCCTGATTTAACTACCCCTTGTCATCAAAAAAACGGAATGTTATAATGCCGCCATATTATTCGCCACTGTAGCTCAACGGCAGAGCATACGCTTCGTAAGCGTGAGGTTATGGGTTCAAATCCCATCAGTGGCTTATCATCAATACCCGCATCCCCTGCGGGTATTTTAATGTGGGGAGCAAATAACGTGACAGAAGAGCATCGTCCAGTTACGATTGCAGTCGCTGGCGGCACAGGGTCAGGCAAAACAACTATTTCAAACGCCCTATTAGAGCGCGTTGGTGAGCAGCACATTGCCTACTTACCTCATGATGCTTATTATAAGGATTTCTCTCACCTTACAGATGAGCAACGCAGACAAGTTAACTTTGACCACCCTGACGCACTAGATACAAATTTGCTGATTGAACATATCAAGCTGCTTCAAAAATGGCAACCCGTTGAGGTTCCAGTTTATGATTTCACACAAGATCGCCGGACAGACCGTGTTATTAAAGTCACTGCCCAGCCTATTATTTTGGTGGAAGGGATTTTAATTTTCGCAGAGCGCAGACTGCGTGAATTATTTGATGTTAAAATTTTCGTGGATACAGATGCTGATCTAAGATTTATCCGCCGGCTTAAACGCGATATGGCAGAACGTGGACGAACAGCAGAGTCTGTTATAGACCAATATTTAACAACAGTACGCCCCATGCATCTCAAATTTGTTGAACCGAGCAAACGATACGCTGATGTAATTATTCCTGAAGGTGGGTTTAACATGGTTGCTATCGATATGATCGCAGCACGCATTCGCAGTATGTTAGCACGAAATCAGGATTGACGTTAATTTTCACAGCATGCTATACTCTACCAAAGAAAGACGTTGACCGGGAGGAGTACACCAACTCCCTTGTTAATCAGAGAGTGCAGGTCATAGGCTGAAAACCCGCACACAACAGTCGGTGGAAGGTCGCCCGTGAGTCGCTTGTGTGAACAGTGTAGCTGTCAGTTATCAACTTTTAGCCGTCTTTAAATACCAACAACAGACTATTCACTAATTAGCACAAGACGGGAACGCCCGTAATAGCGAAAATGAGTGCGGTATGTGTGATATACCATACCGAATCAAGGTGGTACCGCGAGAAAGACCCTCTCGTCCTTGAGATAAATTCTTAAGGCGAGGGGTTTTTTGTTTTTACAATATGCTGCTAGTCTTTCAATTAAGTGGATAATTTGACTACTAATCATGTTTTTGGAGACTAGAAATGAACGATACAACTGAATTTTATGATGCGATAGCCGAACACTATCCGTACTTTTTCCGTGATTGGCAAACACAACTTGAACGAGAAGGTCTTGGCTTGCGTGCCATTTTCCGCAATAAAGGTGTCGTACGTGTGTTAGATGCATCCTGTGGCGCAGGAACACAGTCAGTATCGCTAGCGACATTGGGGTTCGATGTTGTCGCAGCAGACCCTAGCCCAGGTATGTTACGCAAAGCGCAAGAAATCGCAGCACAATACAATGTCTCAGAAAAGATCGAATTTGTTCGTTCTGATTTTTTGAGTCTACTTGATGTCGTTGAACCACCTTTTGATGCGGTAATCAGCAAAGGCAACGCACTCCCCCACCTTTTGCTGGATGAAGAAATTGAAATGACTATTCGTATTTTTTATGAACTACTACGCCCTGGTGGAATACTTGTTATTGGAATGCGTGACTTTGCGCCATTCATGGAGGAACGTCCGCGTTTCATCCCCGGGTCTATTACAGTAGACCCTGACGATAACGAGTTCATCACATTTGATGTATGGGAATGGGAAGATGGACCACCTGTTATTGCCACTCAAAATCTTTATATCATCAAAGGCAAAGGAAAGGATTATCGGGCGATGAAACGTAAAGTTGTTTATCGCCCATTATCAACAGATGAAGTAAAAGTTGTTTTATTAGAAGCTGGTTTTGAAGAACCAGAAGACAAAGCTGATCGAACAGAACGTATATTAGTGGCGCGTAAGCCAATCAGTGCAGAGAGGTAACTATGCAATTCAATAAGAAAGAAATGCCAAAAAATTTTGACTTTATCAAACGTGAACCAGAAATTTATGAATGGTGGGAACAAAATGGCTGGTTTAAGCCAGAGGCACAGCCACCTGATGCTGAACCATTTGTCATCAGTATGCCGCCACCTAATGTAACAGGTGAATTACACATCGGTCATGCGCTGTTCACTGCGCTAGAAGATTTAATGATCCGCTATGAGCGAATGCGTGGGAAAGCTGCGTTGTGGGTACCTGGTACAGATCATGCAGGGATTGCAACTCAACTTCAGGTGGAAAGACAGTTAGCCAAAGAGGGACTACATCGGTTAGATATCGGGCGAGAAGAATTTCTACGCCGCACATGGCAATGGAAAGAAGAAAAAGGCGGTACGATTATCCGTCAACTCCGCCGGCTTGGTGCTAGTTGTGATTGGGATCGTGAACGCTTTACGCTAGATGAGGGCTTATCAGAAGCCGTACAAGAGGTATTTATTCGCCTGTGGGAACAAGGGTTAATCTATCGTGGTCCACGATTGGTAAATTGGTCACCGGGGTTACAAACCGCTGTGAGTGACCTAGAAGTGGAGCGCAGTGAAGAACAAGGACATCTATATTATTTCAAGTATCCAGTAGAAGGTGGGGAATATATCCCAGTGGCAACTACCCGTCCAGAAACCATTCTAGGTGACACCGCAGTGTGTGTACACCCAGAGGACGAACGCTATCAAAAATTCATCGGCAAAAAAGCCTATGTCCCAATCCTTAATCGTGAAATTCCAATTATCGCCGATGAATACGTTGACCGTGAATTTGGTACAGGGGCATTAAAAATCACACCCGGGCACGATTTCAATGACTATGAAATTGGGCAAAAACACGGCTTAGATATCATCAATGTGATGAATCGAAACGCAACAATCAATGAAAATGGTGGGAAATATGCCGGAATGGATCGTTTTGAAGCCCGTAAAGCCTTGTGGGCAGATATGGAGGCAGCTGGGTTAACAATTAAAGTTGAACCACACACGATGATTGTCCCTCGCTCACAACGGGGTGGTGAAATCATTGAACCACTACTGAGCGATCAGTGGTTTGTCAAAATGGAAGATATCGCCGCTAAAGCTTTAAAAGTGGTGCGTGATGGGCATATTAAGATCGTACCAGAACGTTTTGAAAAAGTGTATTATCACTGGCTAGAAAATATTCAAGACTGGTGTGTGAGCCGTCAACTCTGGTGGGGGCATCGTATTCCCGCTTGGTATCGAGAAAAAGACGGCGATCCTTATGGTGAAATTTATGTTGGGCGCACTGCACCAGAAGGCGAAGGTTGGGTTGAAGAAGAAGATGTGTTAGATACCTGGTTTAGTAGCGGACTTTGGCCCTTTAGCACATTAGGTTGGCCCCAAGAAACATCTGACTTTAAACGCTTCTATCCCACTCATGTGATGGAAACCGGGCACGATATCCTGTTCTTTTGGGTAGCACGCATGATTATGATGGGCATGTGGTTTACCGATAAGCCCCCATTTCATACCGTCTATTTACATGGATTAGTTAGAGACAAACAAGGACGCAAATTCAGTAAAACAGTCGGTAACGTGATTGATCCGCTTGTCATTGTTAATAAATATGGTGCAGACCCACTTCGTTTTGCCCTAATCACCAGTGGTACACCTGGTAATGATGTTAACTTGGATGAGCAATGGGTAGAAAACAGCCGAAACTTCGTAAACAAAATTTGGCAAGCGACTAGTTTCACAGTTAATAACCTAGTTGATGGCGATTTTGAGCTTGGTGTACCAAAACCAGAAGAGCTTGACTTGCCATCACGCTGGATTTTATCACGCTTGAACAAGCTCATTAAAAATGTGCAATATTTATTTGATGCCTATCAATATGGTGAAGCCGGGCGTAATATTCGTAGTTTCTTGTGGGATGAGTTTGCTCCCTGGTATTTGGAAATTAGCAAACATCCACTGTATAACGGAACAGAAGCGGATAAGGTCATCGCCAGACGTGTTTTAGTCCATTGCTTAGATACAACCCTGCGTCTATTACATCCATTTATGCCCTTTGCCACAGAAGAAATTTGGAGTTACTTGCCGCACGAAGGGGATGCCTTAATTCTGGCAAAATGGGTAGAAGCAAATGAACAATACATCGATGAGGCTGTTGAAGCACAAATGAATGTGTTCATTGAATTAGTGCGTGGTGTGCGTGATGTCAGGAATCAGTATAATGTTGATCCAGGTAAACGCATAAGTGCCCTCATCAGTCCTGGTAGTCATGAAGCGAATCTCAAACGTTATAGTTATGTCTTTGCACGGTTATGTAATATCCATGAAGTTCAGCTTATCCACGGAGACGCACCTGATAAAGCTGCATCAGTCGTCGCAAGTGATGTAACTCTTTACTTACCATTAGAAGGCATGATTGATATTCGGGCAGAATGTGCCCGGCTCAGCAAAGAACAGGAAGATATTCAACAGCAAATCCAGCGTGTTAAAGCTCAATTGGCTAATGAACGGTTTGTCAATAAAGCACCCGCAGCAGTGGTACAACGAGAACGAGATCGCCTGACAGAATTAGAAGCAAGTGCGCTTCAAATTACAGAGCGTTTAGCGAGTTTGTGCTAAAAATCAAATTGGGGTAGCTTATTGTTGGCTACCCCAATTTTTATTGTGTTACTGGTCTATTTTAGTCTGAAGAAGCCGTTTGATTCTTAAGAAAAATGGAACGCCCAGCAGATTGTGCTGCTTTTTTTACTTCCGTGTTGCTATCATTTTCAAATACAATTTTAAGCGGCTCTAGAGCTGCTGGATCAGCAAGTAGCTCAAGCTCGCGAATTGCCTCTAGCCGAACTTCAGGGCGTTTATCCTTCAGCCGATTGATATGATAATTTACAATACGATTGACTGATGATGACAATTTACTTTCCCTCTTTACGTCTTAGCTTAAATTATTATAGCAAAGACTATATAGGTAGAAGAATTGAGATATGGCGTGCTATAATTAGGTTTTAACGTATTTCATACCAGAAATCAACTAGGAGTTTTATCCTTGCTCTTACATGCTGTTATTCTAGCGATTAGTAATCCACATCATCGCAGCAAGTTAACCTATAATCGTGCTCATGCCATGCTTCCTGCACTTGGAAAACCTCTAGTCACACGCATCATGGATCGATTATATCGCATCGGCATCCGAGAATATACCGTCATCGTTGGTGCAAGTGAAGGAGCTGTTGTTTCATATCTCAATGCAAATTGGATGCCCGATGTCAAAATTAACCTGATGATTTGGTTTGAACATGATAACTTGCTACGAATGTTTAAGAACATTGCTGAACAACATCAACAACCATTTATTGTCTGTAGTTATAACAGCTTCACCCATCATAATTTTCCTGAACGTTTATTAAAACTGCATCAAACTAATACCGATGCTTTAATCTTCAGTGGAGCACATAACACGTTATCATCATCTTATAATCATGATTATGGTGTTGTAGAAAACCAGCATGTGGTAGAAATCACCGATGATGCTACCCGCGAACACGAACTTTATAAACTGACCGATTTGTTTGTTTGTGGGCAACAGATGGTGGATTATTTGCGGTATGTTTCCGTCGAACCAACACAAATCAGTTTAGATTTTATGGATATTGCGCGAAAATATATTCAAATAGGAAACACTGGATTAATCGCTGAATCCAATTGGATTTTACAAGTTGAAGCGGATAGAGACTTACTTACACTCAACACGTATCTACTTAAAGAAGGTAATGATGCTCACATCTTAAGTGAAGTCCCTTATACCGTGAATATTATCCCCCCTGTGCGGATTGACCCACATGTTAATGTTGGGCAAGGTGCGGTTATTGGACCCAATGTCTATCTAGAGCGTGGTTGTAGTGTTGGGCATGATGTAGTCATTAGAGACAGTCTAGTATTAACAAAAGGCACAATTCCACCCAAAACCCGCCTAACCAATAACATCTTTACAACACGAGGGAAAATTCTTGATTAAGGGTTGACCCTTTCTCCCAGCTGCACGGATAATAGCTACCCTTATATGGAGGGAGTTACTTGGCAGAAGCATATAAGATTTGCCCTATTTGTAATGCATCCAACCCTGGCAGTGCTACAATTTGTTGGAATTGTGGTACAACACTACGTGAGGTAGAAATTTATACCACACCGCGCAAAGCGATCAATAAAATACCAGGGGGAAATTATCTGTTTCGTTATGGAGAAACAGATTTATATGAAAATGAGGTTTATGCCGTTGGTCAACGATATATATACGGTTGTTTTGGTATGCTAACAGCATTAATGCTTTTTGGTCTAATTATGTTTATTGGACCTTCTGCCCTAGACACCATCACCAGTATCCAAATCAATACCAATGACTCATCAACAACAAACACACCAATACCACAAATTGTTTATCCAACGGTCACCCCTGCGCCTCCAACACCTACACGTACTTTATCGCCAACACCAACCTTAACATTAACGCCTGTACCAACACCAGAACCCTGTATTCAAACTGTAGGACCTGGTGAGGGTTTATATGCCGTTGTACTACGATGTGGACACCGCAGTCCGGATGTCATTGATCTAGTTGTCGAAATTAACAACTTATCAAGTGCGAACGCTGTGCGCGAAGGGCAGACAATTATCGTCCCCTACCCAACAAGTGCCAATCCCCCAACTGAATCGCCAGCAGACAACAGTTCTGCTGTACTACCCACAACGGAAGGCGATGTTGCGGTTTCATCATCTATCAACAGTGCATTTGATGAAAACTTCGACCCAGAATTTTTCCCAACGGCAACGCTTCCACCTGGCATAGCCTGGCACACCATCCAAACTGGGGAAGATATGATTTCAATCATCGCCCAATATGATGCATCTGTTCAGGTTTTATCGGAATTAAACCCTGAGCTAACTTTTTCCCAATGTGAGTTTGGCATTCAATTTGGTGGACCACGTTGTTCAGTTTTGTTAATTGCTGGTCAACAAATTCGCGTTCCCGTGCCATTGCCCACTGCAACGCTCTCTCCAACACCGTCTGGTAGCGAAACACCAACACCAACACCGACACCCACGTTCAACGCGCCAACTATTTTAAGTCCAGCAAGTGGGACATTTTTTGAGCGCAATAAACTCATCACACTACGCTGGGTGCCATCTGGCACGTTGGCAATTGATGAAGTGTATAGGGTAACCGTAGAGGACAGAACCTCACAAATTGTTTATACTGCGGATACACAAAACACATCCTTTGTCATTCCAATTGAATGGCAAGGAACTGACGCAGAGATTAATCCAAGACATGAGTTTGTGTGGCGGGTCAGTGTCATCAATATCAATATGCCAGACACTCCCTTATTTACCACACCAACAGCGACATTTACCTGGGAAAGTTCAGAATGAAAAACACACTTTGTATAATCACCATCTTATTTTTAGCAGGGTGCAATTTTAGCAATAACAATGAGCCAACCCCAACTGTTGAGCCACTCACGCCACAAATCGTCGCGAGTGCGACATTCACACCTAGCCCTTCACCGTCGCCAAGCGCGACCCCATTCCCAACGTTAGAACCGCCTGTTGTGATTTTTTCAACAGCCACCCCTACCCCTGCACCTTTACCAACCAACATTCCGCTGCCAACTGATACACCAAGTCCCTGGGAATATACCATTCAAGAGGGCGATACACTTGGTTTTATCATCCAACAAGAACCCTTTAACTATCGTACTTTTGATGTCATCCAAGAAATCGTGCGGATTAACGATAACATCCCCAGTGCAGACCAATTACCCCCGCCAGGGTCTGTTATCCTTATTCCACGCCCAACGGCTACACCAGTCTCAGCTACCACACCGCAACCTAACACCAATCAAGCAAACGTATCAGGCAATGCCCCCGGCGCTCCAACTGTGGTTGTGGATTGGTCTCGTTTACAAGCGAACCTACCCCCCAATCAGGAGTTTGGTTGCCATATTGTGCAGGAAAATGATCGTATGGTCGGTATTGCAGAACGCTATGATGGCATGAATCTAGCTATTTTATCTCAATTGAATCCTGATCTATATTGGACGGGGTGCAATTTTGATTTGCCTAGTGGTGGACCAAACTGCAATCCACTCATCATACCAGATACTTGTATTATTATCCTATTGCCAACAGCCACGCCATCACCAAGCCCAACACCATCCGGTTTGGAGACTTCCACCCCCACCCCCACCCCACTAGCACCATCTTTAGTGGCACCCCCTAATGGTGGAAGTGTTTCTGGTAGAGTTGTTTTGCAGTGGGTTAGCGTGGGGGTATTACCAACAGAGCAGCGATATTTGGTGCAGTTGTTTAACACCGCCAACAATGAATTAATCTGGGCTGGTGTAACGGAGCATGTATTTATTGAAGTTCCAGTGAACCGGCTACCAGCAGAAGTCACTACCATTGAATGGTCTGTTACGGTCGCTAGTCCAACAGAACAGGGGTATATCCCCGTCGGAGGAACTGCTTCACGGACATTTAACTGGTTAGGTCGTTAACTATCGTTTGTTAAATTCACGCGCCAGTTGCTCGCCACTCATATGAATCAGGGTTGGCTTGCCATCTGGGGCAATTTGGGGCGATTGGCAGCGTTCAAGTTGCCTGATAATACTTTGCATTGCATCCTGATTTAACACTTGCCCAGATTTGACAGCAGCAAACTCACACACTAGCTGAATGATCCGGTCTTCAACATTTGCCTGATCCAGCACGTTTAATATATGTGGCATCAAATCAATTGGGTTCAATTGGGAAATCAACGCTGGTACAGCCTCTATACGGAATGTTGTTGTCCCAAATAATGACAATTTAAATCCAAGTGTTTCTAGTGTCCCTAAGCGATTTTCTAATTGTTTTAATTGTTTAACAGGTACTTCAAACATTTGTGTGCCGGAAAATTCTTGCTGTGAAATCGTCTGGTTAAGATAATCTGCCATATATTGTTCATAAAGAATACGTTGATGAGCAGCATGTTGATCAATTAAATACATACCTGCCGGACCTTCTGCAATAATATAGGTTGCACCAATTTGACCAACAAGACGTAATGGCGGCAACGTGCGCGGTTTTTGTGGCGCACCAAGACCTTCTGGTATATGGCTTAAATCCTCTAATCCTTGATCTTGTGTATCTGTCACATAAGGTAGCGGGGTATTATCTATCAGTGTGGATGAAAAATCAGACGAATGTTGTGGGAATACAAAATGTGTTTGTGAGTTAAAATCCTGTGAGGGGATTGTAGTTTTTACCAATGCCTCCCGAACCCCTCTCTGAACCACAGAAAAAACCGCCTGCGGATCACGAAAACGCACCTCCGCTTTGGTAGGATGAACATTCACATCCACCTCTTCCGGAGCAATATCAATCAGTAGCACAGCTACCGGAAACCGCCCTTCATTCAACATACCACGGTATGCTTGAATAACCGCATAAGTTAATTTTGTGTCTTGTATCCATCGTCCATTCACAAACAGCGTGATATTGGTGCGATCTGCACGGTGGAATTCTGGCAGAGAGCAAAACCCACTCACACGTACTGCTGGGCGACCTTCTAAAGCACGATCTTCTGCAAATACATCTATCATCTGCCGAAAGTTATTTAGTCCCAAAATTTTTATCAAGACATCTGCTAGTTGCCCTTTACCATTAGAGCGAAAAACTTCCCGACCGTCTTGTTCAAGAACAAAACGCACCGTTGGATAAGCCATTGCATATCGTGTAACCAGCGTTGTGATCTGTTTTTTTTCCGTGTTTTCAGATTTAAGAAATTTAAGACGCGCGGGTGTATTGAAAAATAAGTTTTCTACCCGAATAACTGTGCCCACAGGCGCACCAACCGGTTGATGTTGCTTGACACACCCGCCATCAATCTTCATTTGTGTACCTACATCTTCTCCTCTAGCACGGGTAATCACTTGTACCTGACTAACAGCTGCAATGCTAGATAACGCCTCCCCACGAAAACCCAATGTCATAATGCGCATCAAATCATCAATGCTCTGCAACTTACTGGTAGCATGACGTGTAAACGCTAACTCAACTTCGTGAGCTGCAATGCCTGACCCATCATCACTCACGCTGATTAGTTTACGCCCACCACTGTTAACCAAAATATGAATATTGCTAGCACCAGCATCAAGCGCATTCTCCAGCAATTCTTTAACAACAGAAGCTGGACGTTCCACAACCTCACCGGCTGCAATTTGTGAAATCAGTTGATCCGATAGAATTTGTATGGTCATAAAACTCGCCTTAAAAAAACATCCCCTCACACTTGGGGGGACGTTCTCGCTATTAATCAACTAGATGCATTAAAATTATTGCCCGTCACCAAAAAGATTTTCCTCATTCAATGGAATGCTGATATAAAAAGTGCTGCCTACCCCTTCTTCACTTTCAACCCAGGCATTCCCGCCATGCCGACGTGCCACACTGCGCACAATAAACAGCCCTAATCCACTTCCTTTAACCCGTTTATGCTCTTTACGCGGAATACGCACATGACGCTCAAACAACAATTTTTGATGCTCTGGGCTAATACCTAAACCATTATCTTTTACGCTGACAATGATTTTTTCATCCTGTCGCTTTACGCCTATTTGAATTTCTCGCCCATTGGGTGTGTATTTAATCGCATTATCAACCAGATTCGTAATCGCACGTTCCAGCATATTCGCATCGGCATAAATAATCGGGATGTCATCAGCAATCATGGCGCGGAGTGTCAACTCTTGTTTTTCAGCAGGCAATAAGTGATTCTTGATAATACGATGCACCATCTCAGTCAAATCACACTGTGTCCGCTGCATTTCATAAAACCCTGTTTCTGGGTCAAAACGCCCAGCATCTTGGATATTTTCCACCAATGAGGTCATTTGAGAAATGCCCGAAAGAATTTTTTCCACAAAATGCGCTTGCTTTTCATTTAGTTCACCGACCATGCCAGATTCCAACATGCTAGCGAATCCCTGCATAGAAGTCAGCGGAGAACGCAAATCATGAGAGACAATACGCATAAACTCACTTTGATTACGCCCTAGTTTTTCATGACGAGCAATCATCCTCAGGTTGCTAATCACCGTAGTCAGGCTATTAATAAACATCGTGATTAAATCAGTGAGTTCGTCTGTTAATGTCACTGTATCGTGATAAACTAAAAACAGCCCGCCGACAATTTCGCCCTTTAACTTAATTTGGCAAAGAACCCAACAATTAAAGACCACCTCAACTGGTTCGTTTAGGTCTAGCACAATCTGTTGTAATTCCTCATCTTCAGGAAGATCATCAACAGCATCACCCGCAGATAGTAATAAACGTGGTTCTTCAAATAAAAAAATCCCGACAGTGCGCGCACGGGTAACATCCTGCATCATTTCCAGCACAGGCGGGATTACATCAACTGGCTCAGGTGTGGTGGCGATAATTCGAAGCACCTCACGCAAGATTGTTTGCTCACTTTGGACCTGCGCCATTATATGCCCTCACTCTACTAAGTCTAAACACTATGGATTATAAACTTGTCCTTAGATGTGGGCAAGTTTAGGTTGGGAAATCATAACGATCAGGCTGCTTGCAGCCTCAATTCTTTCGTGCTAGACTTGGCTTCATTACGTATGAATACAAATATATGGTAGAGCATGGCAGAAAAAATCCTAATTGTTGATGATGATTTAGACAGTTTAAAACTAATCGGCTTAATGCTACAACGGCATGGTTATGAAGTCGTCGCAGCTAGTGCAGGCAACCAAGCCATCATGAAGGCACAAAGTGAATTGCCGGATTTAATCATCCTGGACGTGATGATGCCAGACATGAATGGATACGAAGTCTGCCGCCGCCTTAAAATGGACTCCTCAACAGAAGATATTCCGATCATTATGTTCACAGCAAAGACCCTCATCGATGATAAGGTCGCCGGGTTTGAAGCAGGCGCAGACGACTACCTGACTAAACCCACACACCCCCAAGAGCTTGCATCCAGAGTCAAGGCAATTTTACAACGCCGCGCCAATAAAGGAAACCGTAACACAGCGCGACGTGGCACAACCATTGGTGTTGTGGGGGCTAAGGGCGGCATTGGAACAACCACAATCGCCCTCAACTTAGCAGCGACTTTGCGTGAGTTCAATATGAACCCTATTGTGGCAGATTTTCGCCTAGGTATGGGAAGCTTAGGGCTAGCCCTAGGCATGGGGCGTTCAACAGGGATGGCAAACCTACTTAAACGCCCCGCATTAGAGATCAACAGCAGTATCATCGAGCAAGAAATCGTGGTACACCCTTCTGGTTTACGAGCATTATTATCATCTTCCCGCGCTAAAGAAGGGTTAATCAATATTCCAACCGATACAGCCCTCGCTATTGTGCGGGAAATGCGCATGATAGGCAAACCCTCTGTATTTGACTTAGGATGCGGCTATACACCGCTTTTGAGTCGTTTGCAAAGTGAAATGGATACGCTAGTGATGGTGGTTGATCCTGCAGGCGTAACCTTAGCGATGGCGCGCGAAATGCTCCAAGAAATTGGGCGTACAGACCGCGAACGGGTATATTTGGTAGTTGTTAATCGTGTACAAGTCAGCCAGCAACCACCCTGGCATGAAGTTGAACATATTTTAGGTCAAGATATACGTGCCATTATTTCCCCCGCCCCGGATTTGGCATTCCAAGCTATGGAAGCAGCAACCCCCCTCGTTTACTATCAACCAAACGCCGTTGTTTCTAGCCAACTGATTAAAATGGGTGAGGAAATCAAAGCACGTATTGAAAAAAGCTAGTCCTTTATGGAAAAGATATTTCGTACAGCACAATTAATTCAGCAGTCCAATTATATTGTGGGTTTTACCGGAGCAGGTATCAGCACTGACTCCGGTATTCCGGATTTTCGCAGTCACGATTGCGGGCTTTGGAACAATGTAGACCCACTGGTTGTTGCAAGCATCTATGGCTTTCGTCGTAACCCACAAGCATTTTATGATTGGGTACGCCCGCTAGCAGAAATCACCATCAACGCTGCTCCAAACGCTGCCCACCTAGCTTTTGTGCAGCTTGAGCAAATCGGTAAACTCTCCGCTATCATCACTCAAAATATTGATATGCTACATACTCGCGCAGGCAATACGAATATATTTGAACTTCATGGACACTTACGCCAAGCAACTTGTCTGCATTGTTTAGAAGTCTATGATGGAGAGATCATTCTCAAACAATTATTGATGAACCATCAAGTTCCTAAATGCACAGCTTGTGACAATGGTGTTCTTAAACCAAATGTCGTCTTATTTGGTGAGCAACTTCCCTTTCGTGAGTTACAAGCCGCACAAGATGCTAGTCGCAAGTGTGATCTCATGATTATTGTCGGTTCATCTTTAGAGGTGGCTCCAGCTAGTGACCTCCCCGTTTTGGCAAAGCGAAGCGGTGCAAAACTCATTATCATTAATTTAGACCCAACACCTATTGATCATCTTGCTGAAGTAGTTATTCATGGGCGCGCTGCGGATGTTTTGCCCAAAATTGTAAAACAGGTGGAGTTGAAGATCACATGACAGATACACAAACGCCTTCAGAAAGTACATTATTGGCTAATTATGAGCGGATTATTGAAATCAGTCGTCAGCTTAACTCAACTTATGATCACACCTCGTTGCTCAAGCAGATTGTCTCCGCTGCCACTGAACTGATTGACACAGAAGCCGCTTCAATCATGCTGATTGACCCCATAACAGGTGAGCTGCGGTTTGAAATCTCCTCTAACCTCAGCCCGCACCAACTGAGTGATATTATCATTCCAATGGAGGGGAGTATCGCAGGCTGGATTGCGACGCATGGCGAACCTCGAGTTATCCAAGATGTGCGGAATGAACCCGGACACTTCCAAACCGTTGATAACACAATCGACTTTCAAACACGTAACTTATTAGGTGTTCCAATGCGAACTCACGAAAAAGTTATCGGTGTCGTACAGGCAGTGAACAAACGTGGGAATGCTAAATTTACCAGTAGCGACATCAACATTTTAACAACCCTTGCTAGCCAAGCCGCTGTTGCTATAGAAAATGCACGCCTATTTCGTCAAAGCGATTTTATTGCTGAAATGGTACATGAACTCCGTACCCCACTCATGTCATTAAAAGCTAGTACCGCCCTATTGATGCGATCCGACTTACCAGAAGAAAAGCGCAAAGATATCATCCTCACCATGCAAAATGAGACAAACCGTTTGATGCGCCTGACAACAGATTTTCTCGACTTAGCACAGATGGAATCAGGGCGTGCCCGTTTACAAATCGAACCATTTGAAATTGCTGATTTATTGCGAGAAAGTGTGGAGGTCGTTTTACCACAAGCCAATGAAAAAGGTATCTCAATAGAAGTTGATAACACGCAGTATACAATCTTAGGGGATCGGGGAAAGGTCAAACAAGTTTTATTAAATTTGCTGACAAACGCTATCAAGTATAACCGCCCGAATGGTGAAATTCATGTTTTCACCAACTTACAACATGACAATGGGCACGATATGGTGCGTATTGCAGTTGCAGATACTGGTTACGGGCTATCAAAAGAGAATCAAAAGCAAATGTTCCAAAAATTCTTCCGTGCAGATCACACTGCAGATGCAGCAACCGGCACAGGGTTAGGTTTGGTCATCACGAAAGCGATTATTGAGGCACATGACGGACAAATTTGGCTGGAAAGTGAAGAAAATATCGGCACCACATTTTACTTCACTCTACCAATTGCTTAATTTTTTATTATAGAAATGACGGGCACAGTCTCTTAAACTGTACCCATTTTGCATCATTATAAGGTGGCAGCTTCAAACTCCTCAAGAAACTCTTCACGATTTTTCCCACTAAGTTGCTCGATGTTTTCGCCAAATTCCTTGAGATAATTCTTAAGAGAAGGCGTTTTCTTAGAATCAGCGTATAAAACCGGATAGATTGGGTCTTCAATTTCCAGTTGAGCGCGCGAATCAACAAAAACAACCAATGGCTGAACAGGAATCGTCTTATCATAGTCTTCGATGATGTATTCCAAATATTTTTTAGCTTGTTCCGCTTCTAAGAAAGGATTACCAATGCCATCTAACCGGAACAATGTGAAGATCGTTCCAATTGGACCTTTATGGGCACGCCATTTTTTACCTTTAACGGTGAATTTCCCATCCTGAAAGCGCGTCACAATTGGGAAAATCGCCTGTTGTGTAATCAAAACATGCCGCGCTGGAAAGTGAAAATAGTTATACAAAACATTTTTGCTACTAACGCCTTTTAAGCCTTCAGCAATAGCATCTTCCGGGCGGGGCACACGAATCCATAAGTTAGTCATCCGCACAGAAATCAATGTTGTAACAAGCCCTACCAGCAAAACAACAGGCATAAACAGCATATAAACTTGTGGGTCTATAGCATCTTCTGGAATTAACCCTAATAAATTGCCATTTGCCAAGAAAAACCCCAAAATTAACACACCTAAACTAAAGAAGAATAGCCGTGTTGCTATTTTACGATTCCGTTTAACTAATGCTTCGTTGGTGACAATACGCATAATCAGACTCTAATTCGGGATAAAAACAGCGACATTACCAAATGTATATAGCTCTGCACACAGGAAATTACCATACCGTACCGTCGGTAAAATTTCCCATTCACGTGGCGCGCCCCATGCCAAACCGATCACACCACGTTCTAATGCCACACCACCCTGTGGCGCAACACAATGTGTAATTGGATATGGGATAGGATTGGTGCCTGGCGAAACACGCCCAAACAGCGTCACATCGTAAATCACACCTGTACTGCGTGCATACCCTTCCGGGTTAGCCGGAATAAAGCGGTCATCCACAAGTTTACAACCAAGTTCCACACTATCACGATATGTATAATTCACATCAGCCCGATCCCAATAGAGGGTTTGGCAAAGTGTATACGGTGAAAACGATGACAAATCCGCAGTATTACCACCAAAAATTTGCAAAATACGCCCCTGTGAATCAATTAATGGTTCTTCTGGATTTGTAACAACTTGTTGAACAGGTGTAGGCGTTGCTGCCCCGGTTGGCGTTTGTCCACCTGTATTAAGCTCCACTGTAATCCGGGCAATGCCGTTCATATTGATATTCACAGGCGCAGACCCATCCGCTGGACCAAAAACTGCTGCCGAAGACAAATTACTCAAATTAAATGTGCTATTCGGTTGCCACGCCCAGTATGTCAATACAGATGTTCCAGAACGATCTGCCAGAAATTCAAAATCCACCGGTAGATAAAATCCCGCCCAAATAACTGGTTGAGTAATTTGAATAGGTGGACTGAATGTTACGGTAAAAACACCTGCTTCTGTAATGCTCACCTGCTGACTGCCTGCTAATGTTGCATCAATCGGCGAGCCACCATTCGCATCTTGATATACCACCGCATCAACAAGTTGACCAGAGACAGGGCTTTGCACTGCCAACGTAATTTTTTCTACTTGCACTGGTCGCTGAATCCCCAAGCTTTGTAGATCAAATCCATTCATCACAAGTGATTTTTCACCTGTGATATACCATACAGTGCTGGCACTGCCAGAATTATTGCTGAGAATCACATCACCAGCTTGTGCGGTGCCGAACATCACAGCCAATAGCATCAATAAACCAATCAGAAAGATTTTTTTTAGGTACTGCATACCGATTATCCTCACTTTCGTGATAAAAACCACAACACCCCTATTTACGACACAACAGACAGGTGTATAATGGCGAACCATATTGTAGGTTTAATCAACCATCTGGTCAAGCGAATTTGGAGATAACGGCATGGGTGAATTTGCATTCTTAGCGTTTGTGTTGTTGCTAGCCCTGGGTGCGTGGTGGTCATTTGTCACGTTCCCAAAACAACGTGACTTTATCAAACGCCAGCAGTTCGCTCGCTCCTTAGCAGCCGGCGATGAAATCATCACCTATGGCGGGATTATCGGTAAAATCCAAAAAATTGATGCAGAAATGGGGATTGCCTACGTAGAGATTGCGGACGGTGTTGTTATCCGCATCATCACCGCGGCTTTAATGCAACCATATGATGCAGAGGAAATCTCACAAAACGCCCGCAAGAGCTTAGAACAAGAGTGATAAGTTGGTGGAGGAAGACCTTCAACAACTTTTTACTGTGTTTCATATTATCATCTTCAGGAAGGTGCTATGAGCAACCATTATCGTTGGCTATTAGCCATTATCGTCCTCGTTGCGGCAACATTTTACATTGTGTTGCCAAACAATAACCCACCACAGTTTCTAAGACGTGGTGGTGATCCAGATGCATTACGTGAATGTGAGTTAATTGTGCCACCGCAAGATTGTTCAGAATATGAAGGTACATTTGACTACCAACTCGGCTTAGATTTAGTGGGAGGCTTGCGTGTTTTGATGCAGGCTGAGCTGCCACCAGATGCATTTAATGCCGATGATTTAGCCGAAACAGCTAATAATGTTGAACGGCGTATCAATGCACTAGGCACTACTGAGGTCACTGTTCAAACGCTTGGCAATGATCGCATCTTAGTTGAACTCCCTGGCGAAACCAATCCAGAACGTGCCATCAAGACAATCCAACAAACAGCCTTATTAGAGTTCGTCGATTTTAGCGATGTTGTCGGGGTAGACTTCAGCGGGCAACGCATTCTCACGACACAACAAGCCGCTATTCAAGCACAACGCCGTGCCTTAGCTGCTGAAAACGGTGAAGTGTTAGAGGAAAGCCCTCTGGATCAGGGCGCAGTGAACCCAGTCACCGGGCAACCATTTCAAACCATTATGACTGGTGACGGCTTAGATGCTGCCGCCGCAATATATACACAAGGAGAAGGCTGGGTTATCCAGTTCGATATTGCGGGCGATCATGAAATCCTTGATCCAAACTATAGCTCATTTGGAGAATATACCGCCGCTAATATTGGTAACCCCATGGCAATTGTTTTAGATGGTGTTGTGCTTTCTGCGCCGACAATCCGCGCAAGATTGGATACCGGTGGCACAATCAGCGGGAACTTCACAGAAGAAGAGGCTAAAACACTTGCACTACAGCTACGCTCAGGGTCATTATCAATCCCTCTACGGGTAGAAAGTACCGAAATTGTTGGGGCAACCTTAGGGGATGAATCAGTTAGTGCTAGCATCCGGGCAGGGATCGTTGGGGTCATTGTCGTATTGACATTCATGCTTGTATACTATCGCGTCCCTGGCATTGCAGCGGATTTAGCTCTGCTAGTTTTTGTGCTGCTTAACTTGGCATTATTTAAGTTAGTGCCAATCACCCTAACTTTACCAGCTATAACCGGCTTTTTGATCTCAATTGGTACAGCCGTTGACGGTAACATTCTTATCTTTGAGCGTCTTAAAGAAGAAATGCGGGCAGGAAGTAACTTAAACGATGCTCTCGATGCCGGTTTTGATCGCGCGTGGACATCTATTCGTGATTCAAATATCTCTACCATTATCGTTTGTGGCATTTTATTCTTCTTTGGTCAAACCCCCGGCGCAAGCATCGTCAGCGGTTTTGCTATTACCTTAGCATTGGGGTTGATACTCAACCTATTTACAGCGGTTCTTGTCACACGCACGTTTCTTTATGTCATGGTTGATCTAGCTAAAAATTCAATTGAAAAACGTCCCTGGTTGTTAGGCGTTTAAGGGAGATCAGATGGATATTATTGGTAAGCGCAAATGGTATTTTTTATTCTCTGGTCTAGTCATTGGGCTAGGGATATTGATGATGGTTCTTTCCACAATCGAAACCGGTGCCCCATTCAAATTAAGCATTGATTTCGTCGGTGGTAGCATCTATGAGTTCCGTTTTATTGAAGAAGGCGCAACTGAATCCGCCATCCGTGATGTCTTTGCACAAAACGGCGAGGAGAATGTTGTTATTCAACGCTTGGGCAGCACTGGTTCAGAATGGTGGGTCAAAGGCAATCTTACAGCGACAGAAATTAACCAAGCGATCACTGCCGTATTACCTGAACCTGATATTTCAGTACAGGTTAGCGAGGTAGAAGAAACCGTCTATATCATATCTTTCACATCAGACACAACGCTCGACACAGCAGAACTGCGTGAGTATTTGGTCAATCAAGGGCTGAATGAGGCATTTGTTCGCCCGGCAGAAGAAAATTCTTGGACGATCGTCACCCCAACAAATGACATCAACCGTCTGGAAGAAGCCTTAACCGCTCTTAATGAAAGCTCCCCGCTTACATTTGAACGCCTACCTGGAACTGTGTTTGAAGTGACAATTAGCGACGAAACAATCGATGAAGCATTTGTAACCCAAGCATTACCAGAAGCGACTTTCATTCAACGTAAGCCTTATCGCTGGTCTGTACGTGGTGGTTTTGAAGACCAAACAACCAATGATAACATCCTCAGTGGATTAGAAGAGCTTGCAGAGCTAGACAGATCGAGTTTAAGGATTTCCAGTATTTCAGAAACAGTTGGAGCAGAAGTCACCCGTACAGCATTTATTGCTGTTGCTATGGCTGCCCTAGTTGTGACAGGGTTTATCGTTATTGCATTTCGGCAAATTCCAAAGGCAACACGTTATGGTATTTGTGCCATTGCAGCAATGGTCCATGATGTCCTAGTTGTGATGGGCTTCATGTCTTTAATGGGGATGTTACTCGGTTGGGAAATTGATGCCTTGTTTTTAACGGCTGTTTTAACGGTTGTTGGCTTCTCCGTACAGGATTCTATCGTGATGTTTGACCGCATTCGCGAAAATATCCCCAAACATTTAGGGGAATCCTACGAGACAATTGTCAACCGTAGTATTTGGGAAACAATTCATCGTTCATTAGCCACACAACTCAACGCTTTTTTTGTGATGGCAGCTATCCTTTTGTTTGGTGGTGAAACTATTAAACAATTTATCGCTGTTCTATTTGTTGGGCTGCTATCTGGCACATATTCATCCATTTTCACAGCAGTGCCATTGTTAGTTGCTTGGGAAAAAGGGGAAATTCCTTTTGTTAAAGGGAATAAAAATTTAGCACAAGAAGCCCAATAAACAAAAAAACAGGCGCGGTTTATCTGCGCCTGTTCTCGACTTTGGCACTTTAAGTAGCCCGCGAGTTTTCTTTGCGGGCTATTTTTGTGCTATTGTGGTAAAAAATGCGCCAGAAAAGGTAGAAAAAGGGTC
>RFHA01000331.1 GCA_003696565.1 Chloroflexota bacterium | reverse complement strand
CCTCGAGCTCTTCGTGGATCTGGGGCAGGGGGGCGTAGGGCATAGCGTTTTTGCCAGAAGCTACCTCATGTGCACTAATAAGTCAAAGATCACTTATTACAATTCAATTACAAAGTCCGGATTGGACATATTCTTCTTAAACTCAGCAAAGTCCTTAAGCGGGTTTTCCTGGATAATTCCGAGAATTCCAGTTAAGGCAACTTGAAGTTGGTCTCCATCTCCTGACCGCGATGCACGCTGAAGTATGTCATAAAATTGCTCGAGTGTCGCCTTCCGTTCTTTGAATCGGTAATCAAAATATGCGAGGAGTACATCCTTCTCATTATTCAAAGCTGTCACAAGCACATCTCGCTTTGACCAGATGTGTTCTCGCTTGGTCTGCTCTTCCTCCCTTGTCCTGAGGTACTCAATCGTCTCAGTTATCACTGCCATTGGGTTAATAGCTCGAACGACATCGCTGCCAACCTTGGCAACTTTAACAACAGTGTCGTATTTCTTCACAGGGTTTGTTTTCGCCATGATTTTGTCCGTCCTTTAGTTGAGGATCAAGTTTCCGGCCTTGTCTGTAATGGCAACGTCTAGCAACTCACCTAGGGCTTTCGCAGTTCGCGCTACATTGTATGCTTCCTCTAGATTAGCTGGATTACTTTGTTCAAGCAAGTGCTGAAGTGCCATATCGACTTCATTTGTGGCTTCATATAGTTCATCTACGCGACGAAGGACTATTTTCAGCACAGCGAGTTGCTGTTCCATCTGTGCTTCAGCCACGTCCATCTGTGCTATTTGCTTTGCAATTTCTGTTTCAACTTCGTGTGCCTTACGACCGGCAAAAAAGCCAGCCACTAAAAGCCCGGGACCGACAATAATTCCGTTGAGGACCATAGCGCCCAGCGCCATGCCACCTCCACCAGCGGCAATAGAACCTCCCCCAAGCCAAGCAAGAGTAGCATTCGTAGCGGCTGCGCCACTTAGCGTTGAGATAGCTGTGCCCGTTGAAGCCGTTGCCAGCGTACCTACCAAACCATAAGCGGCAGAAGCTGTTGCAAGACCTGCGCCCGCACTTCCGACGAGACCACCCAATACCTCGACCGCATTCACTGAAGCTCCTTTCCAATCGGCCAGCTTCTGTGGAGTGATTTCAAATCGCTGTTCGAGTTCTCGCTCTCTTATCTTCGCCTTTTTCAGAAAGTCTACTGCACGCCCCATAGTTACGAGCGCTTCAAGGCGTCTCCTACCCAGTTCCCCGAACTTCTCTTCGGCTACACTGCGCTGTTTCTTGTAGCGTTGCTCAGCACGGCTGTACTGACCTCGGCGGCGATTGTAGCGATCTTTTGCTTTCTTGATTCGTGCTCCAGAATCTACGGTCTTGAAAATTCCGGTGCCCCCTGTGAGGGCAGAAAGCGAAAGAATGATGGCAGGGACTAAAGGAACTGGCATGATTCAGTTTGTTGGTTTCTTGTGCAGCTAACCTATCATTTACCCGCCCTGGGCCGTGTTACAACGCGCCCCGCGGCCTTGTATCACCGGTCTAATTTATCGACCAAAGCATCCTTCAATCAAGCCCTCACCTCCCAGTCCAACTTGACCATATATTGCCGCGAGCCACATAGCTCTCCCCATTTCCAGCCTTCCAGATCCAGCACGACAATGGGGCACCATGGTCCGCAGCCCGCTCGACCGGTGAGGCGTGCCTGGAAGACGTGGAGGCGGTCACAGGGCCACGGAACGGCGACGCCGGAGAACTCCTATCGTTCAACGTTCAACCGGCAAACGTCCTCCACCCCGTACGCCCCGCTCACCCTCGAATGCCAGGATGTGCGTGGTCGCTTTACTCCTCGGAGCCGCCCCAGTCTCCCAGGGGGCGTGAAGCATGAAAGATCGTTAGCACCACAATCTCTTCCTCCTCCCGGTCCACCAGAT
>RFHA01000330.1 GCA_003696565.1 Chloroflexota bacterium | reverse complement strand
CTACTTGAACGCAGAATCCATAAAATCACCCCCACAAGCGTTGTACCAATAGAAACAATCGGCATCAACATATTAAAGCGTGTGGATATATAAAAAGTCCGCAGCATTGCAAAACCTTTATCCCCCATACGCTCAGCCGCAGGCATCAACACCCAAGCCGCACAAACACCAACACCAAACCACAGTGCCCCCATCACAATGTGTAACAACCGTAGTACGACGATGATTAAATCTTCCATGTTAATCTCTCCATAGATATAAAATATATCGTCTTATTGCTCAAGTAAAAATGCTATCAAATCGGCTATCTGCTGTTGATTTAACTTACGGCTATATTCGGTATACATGATATTGCTATATCCTGCAACAACGTGCGCCGCCGGGCGGACAATCGCTTGATAGGTATACACCTCAGCACTCTGTCCAGAGACAGTTGTCGCAGCGCGCTCACCATATCCAGCCAAACCAGGACCTGTTAAGCGTTGGTCATTCAGTGTATGGCAGCTTGCACAAGTTGGCGCGCCACCAATCGATTGCTGAAACAAAAGGCTGCCGCGTTCAGCATCCCCAACTGGCAACGCATTCACTGCTTGGGCGGGGTCTTGTGTGGATTGGCAGCCCACCCCAAACAAGACCAAGATCAATAAGCCAAGAATTGCGACTGATTTCATAACGACACTCATCGGTTAGGGAGTATAAAATGGCAAAGCAGAAATATCTGCTAACTCACTCATCGGAATTTCTACCTGAAGTGGACCAGCCGCATACGGTGCTGCCACATATGGCTCAAACAAGAACGTGATGCTGTCCTCCGTGATGATGAAATCCTGGAAATATTCAGGAGACGGCTCTAGCCAGGTTTCATCTAAACCAAATTCACTTAACTGGGCATTCAGTTGTTCCACCACTAACGGATAAACAACCGCAATCGGGTCTGACCCTTCGACAAATAACCATTCCAGCGGCACATCTGTATCTTCAATCAGATCAAATGTGATGGTTTCATAATAAAAGTTATCATGTGCCCCACCGGTATATTCATAAATCGAAAATACCACTGTGACTAATTCGCCAGCTTCAGAATATGGATATAGATCATAGGTGATCTCTAAATACCAGGGGCGCATGGGTAAATCATCATCCATGCTCAGTGTTTCAATATAAAAGTCTGTAAAGTATTCACGCTGGAGTTCAAAAAACGTGTCGATGATATTTTGTGCGATGTCATATCCCACAAATTCAGTTGGATATTCAAAATATAAAGAAAATCCGCCTTCTAAAATGCAGGTATCCGTTTCATCCAAATAGCCGCCTCTGGCATAGCAAGTGTCTGTATCCGTTTGTGCATGACTGGTGAACACCCCAATCATGAGCATGGCAATAAGCAACATTGAACGTTTCATGATTTTTCCTTTTAATATGGATTTCTGATAATTACAAACTATTGGATAAATGAGAAAAGCGCAAGCAAGCATCGGGAAAGCGTTATAATATCGTCAGGGAATAGAAGGGTTGGCTATGCGATGGAAGCGGGCTATCCGTAAAATTTATGTGGGGGCTATTCAACGACGCTGCCCAGAGTGTGAACGCGGCGGGCTGTTTGTCAATCATTTTCAGATGCGAGCAACCTGCGCTTATTGTGATGCGCGTTTTTTTCGTGATCCAGGTGATGCCATGGGGGCGGTTTTTATCAATGTCGTGATTTCAGAACTATCGGCATTGGCAGGTTTTTTCTTTGTGCATCAGGCGATCCACCCTCCAATGATCTTACAACTCCTGTTTTGGATTCCTTATGTGTTGCTTTTCAGTTTATGGTTTTATCCAATTGCTCGCGGGATGTGGGTAGCAATTTTATATTTAACCGGCGGGGTATATGCAGATTTAGATTATGAGCGTGAGTACATCACCTCCTATGAGCTACTTGAAGAAGAGGAAATTGGAGATAGCTCAATAGACATACCATAAGTACAACATGCGGAGTAGATCACGTTTCAAACACATAAAGCACACCCTTATGATCTGGAATAGGAACACGTTGAAAGTGTCCTTGTGTATATGCCAGGATGGTATGCTGCCAAAAACGCTGCGCTCGCTGGTTACGTGCTGCACAGAACACATGCCACCGTCCATTAAATTGTGTAAAAAGCTGATGTGCCGCACGTTTACCAAGCCCTTGCCGCTGAAATGCCGCCATAATAAAAAACTCCGCTAGTTCGTTCACTGCCCCATGCCCTAAATACCGCGCCTCCGCCAACGTATCCACAATCGCAAAACCGGCTAACTCACCATTTTGCCGGATAAAAAACGGATGCCGCACACCGGAATCCCCCCAGCAACCATCTAAATCCGCCTCAATAAAGCGTCCGGCATAGGTCGTTGTCCAGTTCATAAAACGGCTGAACTCATAAATATAAAACTGAAATAAATTGCGGAAGGTTGTTTCGTCATCAACTGTGGCTGGAATAATCTGCATTTACTGCACCTGAAAGTTAACCAAAGCAATCGCTTCTTTTAAAGAGGGGGCATATCCCACGATTAGGCTATCTGTCTGATGCAAGCAATATACCCCATCCACAGCACGCCAACAATCCGCGCCATCATAAGATATCGGTTGCCGGTTGGTACGCTCAGTCATAAACGCCGCATATGCCGCGCTGAACTCCGCCTGATCTGTGGGAGTATCCCAAACGCTGACCAACACCCAAGCACGCTGATCGGTATCTACATTGTAAAATAAGCGATACCGATCCCCTCCCCAACCAGTAGCCGCCTGGTCTACTGCCATACGATCTAATTGGGTACTAAGATATTGCCGCAAATAAAATTCGCCCAATGTCCCAGTGGTCACCAACGTCCACTCCCCGCGTAGAATATCCGGCATAGGCGCAATCTCAACCTCAATGGGCATATCCCCGGCTAAATATCGATCTGGATGTAAAATATGCTCTGTACTAACCGGCGGATTATCATAAGCGGCGTTAACCGTTTCCCAGCCATCAACCTGATACAACGCTTTTACAAAATTCATGCCATCCAAATAGGGCAAATACAATTCCGAAAGGATCACTGGCGGCACAGGCAAACTTGATAGCGTATTTGCGTCTAACAGCGTCATCTGTAATATGGACTGCGTATCTGGATGCACACCAAGTGCCGCATTCATATACAGATGTTGCGTAAACATCGCATCCCCTTCTATAAGAGAACGCAGTGCAACATCCCCTTCTGGCTGATGATAGGCAACATGAAACAAATCCAGCACGTTAAAATTGGCATCTTGCAGGGCATGGGTGTATTCATGCACATACATCATCTCTTCTCGATAATCCAACGCACTGCCGGGGTCATCCCCCTGGGATAAGACTAAGTTAATGGTGCTGGTATCCAAATCGAAATAACCGCCAACGTTTTCACCATTCATTTG
>RFHA01000054.1 GCA_003696565.1 Chloroflexota bacterium | reverse complement strand
GACAAAAACCAATGTTTTTGATATTCATGATGTTGCTT
This sequence comes from Chloroflexota bacterium, assembly GCA_003696565.1. Taxonomy (GTDB): domain Bacteria; phylum Chloroflexota; class Anaerolineae; order Aggregatilineales; family Phototrophicaceae; genus DAOTWY01. Next base: position 16,655 of record RFHA01000054.1, on the reverse strand, counting down.
TTAAGCATTATGCCTGTGGTTGATGCGGCACCACAACCAGCAATCACACAGCAGGTTTATAGTGGCATCATCAATAACTTTGTTCCCTATGTGGAATATCCTTTCACAGTGGAACAAGACGGCAGTACGATTATCTTGGATTTAGTGCCGGATTCAAACAATCCAGGAAACCTTGACCCATATTTATATCTCGTTGACGGTAATGGAAACATCATTGATGAAAATGATGACCGAGCGCGTGGCGATTTTAGCTCCTACCTGGAATTTCCACAGGCAGCCGCAGGAAATTACACTGCCATAGCAACCCGTTATGGCGTTGCGGATGGAGCGAGTTTTGGTGGATATGAAATGCGCATTGAGGTAATCCCAGAGCAGCAAATCATCCCACAGTTCAATGTCTCACCAGAAGCCATTACAGCAACTGGTTTCCCTGCGCTTGCTCCTCAACCCACAGCCCAGTGGACGGTTTTCGCCTATTATGGTGGCGATAATAATCTAGAACCTGGATTGCAATTTGATTTTAATGAATTTGAGATTGGCGGTGGCAGTAATGCGAACGTGCGCGTCATTATGCTGCTGGATCGCCATCCAGAATATAGTGATGCAAATGGCAACTGGGTAGGGGCACGTGTTTATGAAATCACAGCTGACCTTTCTGCTGATGAGACACTGGTTTATCCACCTACTATTGATAGCCAACCCTTAGCAGAACTTGGCACACAAGACACCGGACGTGGTGAGCTACTTGCCCAATTTTTAGTTTGGGGTATTCAACACTATCCTGCAGAACATTATGCGGTTTCAATCGCTAGCCATGGGGCTGCATGGAAAGGTATCGTTACAGATGACACTGCTGTGATGCAAAATCCAGATTTAGCATATAGCATCATCACAGTGCCACAGTTAACACAGGCTTTTCAAATAGCGACTCAGGCGGCTGGGGTAGAACGATTTGACCTACTAATCAATGATGCCTGTTCAATGAGCAGTATTGAGTATTTTACGGGTGTAAGTCTATATTTTACATACTCTCTGGCATCACCGGAGATTGTGGTTGACCCTGCATTAGATATGGCTGTATTGTTACGACAAATGAACGCGGCTGGTGCCACACTTGATGTTCCAACAGCTAGCTCTTCATTGGTTGATAAATATATTCTTCAGGATATGTTATTGTCCGGTAATCCTGATACAACATATTTTACTTATGCAGTCAGCGACCTCACCCAGTTTGACCCGGTACGGCAAGCAGTAGAAGAATTTGCTGCAATAGTTAATGAAAACCCAGAACTATACGCCCAAACAATCGGCGCAGCGCGAACAAATACTTATACTTACACACAGTTTGCGGGTGGTTCATCTTTGATTGATTTGGGTAGTTTTATGCGTCAGGTCATTATCAACACACAAGAAGGTGCGTTGATTGATGCCGCAACAGCGGTTTTAGATGCTTTAGACAGTGCGATTATCTATAAAAATGGCGGCAATAGTGTGCGAGATCGTATCTCCTACTACAGTATTTACTTCCCAGAAGTCAGCGCACGCTTTCAACGTCAATATTTGCTAGATAGTCCACTATCTGAATGGGGGCGGATGCTGCGTAACTATTACAACATCGTCACGCCTCAGGTCTGGATGGGCAGCGAGCTAGGCGTGCCGTTCCATCCACCAGTTGCGCCCAAAGTCAATATTACGAACGTTTATCCATTCGATACGGCGAGTGTGACCTCACCAGTGACTTTTTCATTTGAAATTGTCGGTCATGATATCGCATTTGTTGAGGCGACTTACGATCAGATTCAACCAGATGGCAGCGCAATACGGTTATCTTCCGAGCGGGTGCTTGTACCTGGTTTTGATGAGAACGGCAGTCCTGATCTTGTTAATCAATGGTATGACGGTGTCAATGTCTCTGAATTCTTCTGGGATGTTGCCTTGCCAGTTATTAGCGATGGCACAACAGCTCATAATGAGTTGCTAGTCATCAATGATGATGTTGCATTCCTAGATGGCGTATACCAAGAACCCGGTGGCTCAGCTTGGAATGATGTCAGTGTGGTGTTTAGTAATGCGTTGGATGCACCGGATGGGGTAGGGCGTGTGTTACGTGTGGTTAATCGCTCGTCTGGTAGTGATGCATTAGCAGTTGTTAGTATTCCTGAAGGGTCTACATTTGTGGCGTATCGAGGCATCGTTACGCCAGATGGACGGATTGTAACTGAACCAGGTAATAGCTATATATGGTCTGCAGAAGGCTTGACTTACACATTTGAGCCGGCACCTGCCGGGGATTACAACATCGGTTTACTTGCGTCAGCCTATGGTGGAACAACCGGTTACGCTGCTGAAACCGTCTCGGTGGATAATACAGGCGTAAATGCTGATCTACGGGCAAACACCTATTTATTCCGTGGTTTCACAGTGACGAGACCTAAAAATTGGACGTTCTTGGTGCCTAATGATGTGCTTCGTGCTTATCAATCCGTCAGTTTAGATGGCACGGCAAATATTTCCGTCTATTTAGCACGTGCAGAAAACTTAGCAGAAAACCTAGAAAATGTGGTGGATTGGGTGTTTACATCTGGGGCGTATCCTTATTTTGCGAATGTCATATGGGATCGTCAGTATACATCCACAACCATTAACGGAAACCCGGCGATTGAGTTCACATTTACCTATACATTGGATGGTAATACTTACGATGTTCAAGCTGCAGCTATGTATAACCCAACAACGAAGTTTGGCTTGATCTTCACGGCACAGTCAATTAATGGGCAGGCAGATATTGCCCCGATTTATCAGCAAATGATTGAAAATCTCCAGTTGGTGGATGCAGCAGCCTTTGATGAAACATCGGTTTATACCTGGCATTTCAGCTATTATACCGGGTTTGGGCGTGCGCCATTTGTAGAAGAGGTTGAATATCCCATTCCAGCTAATTTTGAGCAATCACAAGAAGGGATTTGGACACGCTATTCACCCGTTGATGATCCAAACACATTTGTGGCGATGACGACATTACCGCCGGGCGAAAATACCGCTTCTCAATTAGCATCAAATTATGTCGTGCAATATGGGGCAGTCGGTTCTGATGGATACGAGGTACTTGGTACGCGGACATATAATGGCTATCATCCTTGGAGCGCGGTGATTTTTAATGTGACCAAAGGTGAACAAGTTTATATCTCACGGATGTATGTCACCCTGATGAACGGCAAAGCCTATGTTATCTGGACGCAAACCCCGGATAGCGAATCAGCTGCGGAAACATATAAATCCTTGCTAGAGCCAATGATTGATGGATTTTATATCTATCCGCTTGAGTAGAAAACATATTTTTGATCAATTAAGCCCATTAGATCATAGTGGGCTTTTTTATTTCTATATTGAATAGTTTTATCACCAGTTTGGGTTGGTGAGTCTTTTTTCTTTACTGGCTGCTGTTATCCGCCATAGCTCCTGGATATAACGGTTGAATCCATTGGCATATTCATCCAAATAATCTTGCGTTATGCGTTTGGCTAAATCACGATAACCCGCTTTAATCAATAAACCAACATGCGGACGAAAATCTCTTAAAGAAAGATGGATCACGCCATTAGTATCTGTAATAACTCCCCATGCCAATGTTTTTTTATCGTTATCATCTTTGGCGGTGATAAACCGACACAGTGAGCTATTTGGGGCAACTTGACCGATGTTAGAAAACACCTCTCGCCCTTTAATAATATCGTTGAGAACATCAAAACGGTTGGGGATTTTATCTAATAACCGTCGTAATGCCATTGGCATATGCGCCAACAATTTAATCGTCCCCACGCTAGCACTTTCGCCAGAGACTGCCACAGCTTTTGCCCGCACCATCACCTCACCAAAGCCGGCTAAAGTAGCGAGATATTTTCGTTGATGTTTGTAGAAGGCATCATACGCCATAGTATCCCTTGTGTTGATATAGTCATCTAATGCGGCTAATGTCTTATCGTGTAATCCTATTAAATTCAAGTCTGCCAAGGGGACTTCAAAACTAATTGGATATAGACGATCACGTGGGTTTGTTTGGCTGGCATCCACAGGCATGAGAATGGTGGGGTTTAGGTGTTCTTGTATGGCATGAAGGGCTGCTTTGGCGGCGGTGCTTGTTTCGGCTTTTTGAGCTAATTTTTCAAGCTCATGTAACAAATCTGGGTTTGGTGTATAAGTTAAACCATGAATTGCACGATAGAGCAATAACAAATCATTCACCGTCAGTTTAATTTGTTGGCTACGCTGTTTGAACATTTGCCGTAAATTTACCAGACGTTCTAATTTGATTGTGTCATTTTCTGCGCTGACTTCTGCTGTAATACAAGCGGCATGACGCACAGCGTTTCGATCTGCATTAGTTAATTGAAACGCTGGTGAAGTTGGGGGCGTTGGGGCAGGAACAACCTCGTTTAAGGTGCTTAAATACACGCCCCATGCAATTGCTTCGTTCGTCATGATCTCTGCAAAAGCAGCCCCCCATGTTCCATCAAAAAAGATATGTGATTGATCAAAAACAAAGGTCTCACCAGTATCAAACAACGTCAGGGGGTGATCACCGATACCGCGTTCGGTTTGTCGAATTTCTGCTAAAGGTAAATAGCGTGGGCGAATATCGGTATTGATTAAAATCGGCGCAGATTGTAATAACTGAAGGTCGTGGCGCAAAGTATCAGAGAGGTTAAGTGTTGGTAAAACACTTCGTTTGAGGTTTGCCAACAATGAAAGTTCAGCAGGGGGAAAATTGCCAGCGACTTTTAGTATTGCGGCTACCCAACGGCGGACAGTATGAACATCCATCAACTCTTGTGTTCCGGGGCGGCACATCGGTATAAAATAATAAACCCCACGATGAATAACCCCAATTAATGCTTTGGAGCGTTCGATTGGGATTCGCGTCTCGTTATAATTACTTGGTTGTAATGTTGCAAGGATAGTCATCTGTTTGATGTAATTCCGTAAATCCCGGATTTTGGCATCGCGCACCAGCTCTAACCAGTGTCCCATCACGTTTGATGGGGTTTTGCGGATAATGGGTTCAAAATATTCATCAAATTTGCGTCGGCGATACGTTGAATAGGTTTCTTCTTCTTTTGAGTCCGAGCGTTTACTATAAGGGATTTGTTTTTGCCAATTGATATACACATCATCATATTGTGTTGAAAAGCCGGAAGCTGCTTTTTTGAGTAAATCTGTATAAACCCGTTCTCGCCATTCGTTTTCTAACAAGTTGTCATAATCGGCTAGCATGCGAATTGCCGACATGACCCAGGCTGTGATACGATCTACCCGTGAAAGCTTGATGCCATGACGGTTGAGGGTGGTATCAAATCCGTGTGTTTCATTGGCATGACGTGCAGTATCTTCCCGCAAGGCATATTCAACATAAAATTGCCAGGTGCCTTCTGGAAAGGAATCATTGGGGTCTTTACCCGCTAATTTTAATAAGTTTTGATACCCCCAAATAACCGCCGCAGGACCAGCAAAAAATGTGCCGTAAACCGCTTTATCTAGCATGGTTTCCACGCCTTTGAATAACATATTCACATCCCGCTTAACAATGTCGGGGTGTGCGTTGCGACCATTCAAGCGTGAAAGCCCACTTAAAATAAGCGCAGGGACATTACCCGCTGGTACAACCCGCGAGACAACATCCACAACTTCATCTACTTCTGGTAAAGCTAAGCGGGTGACTTCATCAATTGCCAATGAGCGCGCAATTGTACGAAGATCATCAGCTGTAATTTGGGTTGCCTGATAGTATTGGTCAGCATCTGGCATGGCAAGACTCCTCAATGTGTGTCATTGAAATCATAGCACAGAAGATTAAAGTTAGAAATTCGTTTTATATGTCAGATATAATGCCAGTTTCGCCAGGGGGGAATGAGGAATTAACGCACATTTCCCGTGTGGGGAGAGGAGAGATCAAGGCTAGCGCGCGGGGGCAAACCCCACGCGCTTAACGTCATTATTGCTATTCGTATCGTAAAACGTTTAGCGGTTTTTCACTGGCTGCACCCCAAGCCGTTGTAGAAGCTGCGATTAATGCCACAGCCACACACAACGCCATCAGTAAAAATGCAGCCCCAAATGGGATAACTTCAAGTGGTAAATCAATATTAGCAGAAATGACAACAAGGGTCACTAGTCCTGATCCAACACCTAATAATCCACCGATCAACCCTAATAGCCCATATTCCAGCAAAAGCATAATAAGGACACGCTCACGCTGTAAACCAACGGACTTCATCACAGCAATTTGCTTGCGCCGTTCCAACGTTGCCAAGGCTACTGAATTGGCAATTACCACGCCACCAACCACTAAGCCAAGTAACGCTACCATCGTTGGAAATGCACGAAATTGTGCTAACAGTGTTTCGACCAAGTTTGTAATCATCCGTAAATCAAATATAAACACCCCAGGAATAACAGATAGTTCACGGCGGAGCGTCCCCATATCTGTTGCATCCACATCCACCGCAATGATCGCATCATCTGGGGGGATACCTGCAACAACATCGTTCAGCGTAAAACTGTTAAACGCAATGTTGGTTCCAATTGTGTCTTGTGGGAGTGCTGCGATTCCAACAACAGTGAAGGTGATGGTTTGATCTTTAATCTTCAACGTAATTTGATCGCCCAAACCGATCACGTCATAGCGTGTGGCATCGCTTTCCATCAAGACCAAACCAGGGGTGGCGATGTCTGTTTCGTTTAACCCGCGTCCTTCCAGAATTTCATTAGTAGGCAAGGCATTGAGATTAAATGAGTTGAGTTGAGAAATATCCGAGACAACAAATGAGCTGTTATTGGCTTGTGCAATTTGTCGTACACGGCTGATAACAGCGTTGATGGACTGATATTGTTCGCCAGTGGTTGTTTCTATTGAAACAAGTGACACATTCTCATATGTATTGCTGACACTATACTTTTCCACTACCTCGCTTTGTTGGATAATCTCCAACGAGCGGTTGAGTGCTGCTGTCCCTCCAAACGGGGCTTGTACAATAACCGGATAAGCCTGTTCATCTTCTAATAAGCTGTTAAGCAAGTTGGTAAACGAATCAGCAAACAACGTGATGGTACTAAGTGAAAATACAGCGACCACCAACGCCAACAATGTGATTGCCCCTCGGCTACGTTCACTGAGCATCTGCCGCTTAGATAACTTTAAATCAACCAGCCCAAACGACGGTAATAAACGTCCCACTAGCCAGATCATCACCCACAACAGAACAAAAACCACCCCAGCACCGATGAACGCTCCAATAACAGCCACCAAAGCGATTACAAATTTCCCACCTAAAATAATCCGTGCGATAACACTTAACACAAATATCGTCCCAATTAGCGAGACCAATGTCGCTAAGCATCCAGCGCGCGGTATGATTGTTTCCGTGGGGCGTAATACAATGCCAGGGCGTACCTGTCCAGCAGAAAGTGTGGGCAAAAAGCCGAATACTGTTGTAACAACCGTGCCTACAACCAAACCAACAAGAACCGGTTCGGCGGCAATTTGAAATGGTAACGTTTGGGAAAGCAGGTTTTCCGCCACACCACGAATAACAAACACGGTTCCCCAGCCCAACAACACACCGAATAGACTACCTATCACACCCATCATAAAGGCTTGCACAAGGAACAACATTGTCACCTGGTTGCCTTGTAAGCCAATTGTTTTAAGGACAGCGATTTCTAACGTGCGACGGCGAACAACCACTTGCATGGTGTTAATAATGCCGATGCTACCCAGCAACATCGAAAGCAGCCCCATCACTGTAACGAGTGTATCTAAATTCGTCGCAATTTCTTCATTGAGTTCACGCAAGTCCTCTGTTGTTGTGATCTGTAAATAGGAAAATTCCTCAGTTAAGGCTGCCGCTACTTGCTCGTTCAAAGAGGGGTCTTGCAGGCGAATATAAATCGAATCCGCTACAGGGTTAACAGACTCAAAGTAATCAATGGCATCAATATCGAGATAATAGTAACCGAATAGACTTAAAAACACCCCTGTGAACGGGTCACGTATTTCGCTAGCTGTAGGGACAATTCCTCTAACAACAAATTCGGTCGTTGCACCATCAATGATGACACGATCCCCAACTTGCACACCTAAATTTTCCGCCACCATTTCAGTTATAACCACATCAGTTGGTTCAACCAACACCTCAGATAACGGCTTGCCATCTTGTGTTGTGATGGTGTTGTAATATGGATAAACAGCACCATCCACCATGAACACAGTCAATTGAGCGAGTGAATCGCCGTTATCTAGTCTTGTCATGGTGGCACCGGGGGCGTTCCCAAAAATTTGCTCCCCAAAGCCGGCTAACGACCAAGTATAGGTAAGTTCCGCCTGACCGGGGAAACGCTCATCTAAAAATGATTGGATAGCCTGAATACCCGCCGGCGTAAAAAGATAATTCCAGCGGTCATTGCTTTCGGCTTCTCGTGTATTGCGATAGCCCAACAAGCCATCACGAGCAGCTGCATCAATTTGACGGTCACGCTGACGCACATCGGCAACATCTTCTTGTTGGGTCTCATCATCTGGACCAAATTGATTACCATAATAATACGTCAAATGAAGATCACCACGATTTTGTTGTTGTAAGTTTCCGGTTAGGGTGTTTTCGATCATCACCGCTAACGTTTGCAGACTGACAATCGCCGCGACCCCCGCCGCAATACAAAGCAACGCAAAAAGTGTTCGTTGTCCGTTCACACGTAGATCATTCGTTGAATGTCTGAAATAAAAAGCAAGTCTTTCTAACATATGATGATGTTCCCTCTATACCTGTACGCGCAAATGCGTGCCGGTTGCAGTCCGTGCATCTTCATCGGTAATTCGTCCATCTACTAACGTAATGAGACGCTCCATTTGTTCCGCAATACCTGGGTCATGTGTGACGAGAATAACCGTTGTGTTAAACGTATCCCGCACATTACGTAATGCCTCCATGACAACACTGCTGGATTCGCTGTCTAAATTGCCAGTCGGCTCATCCCCCACAATAATCGCTGGGTTGTTCGCTAAGGCTCGTGCAATCGCCACACGCTGTTGCTGACCACCGGAAAGCTGGGTAGGGCGGTGATGAATACGATCCCCCAAGCCAAACATATCTAATAATTCTTTAGCACGTTTATGAGGATTAAACTGACGCTTAGCAGCAAATTGTACCGGTAATGCCACATTTTCCAGCGCAGTGAGTGTTGGAATAAGATTGAAGGCTTGGAAGATAAACCCAATTTTTTCATTACGGATACGAGTGAGTTTACGCTCACTTAAGCGTGTGATATCTACGCCATCAATTTCAATTGTGCCGGTGGTCGGTGTATCCAAGCCACCTATCAAACCCAGTAGTGTTGATTTCCCACTACCAGAGGGACCAACAATCCCAACAAATTCCCCCCGCTCAATGGTTAATGAGACATTGCGCAATGCTTCAACCTTCACTTCTCCTACTTTTAAGGTTTTGGATAGGTTTTGCGCTCGTAAAACAACATCTTGACTCATTAAATGACCTTTCTGTTAAATTAAAAAGCCTGCATGATAATCCACCAAGCAGACAGATACGTATCAACTTATCTATCATATACGCGGATGCTTAAGAAAAGTTGTGAGTTCTCCACCATTTCTCCATAGTTTCGCTTTAATATAATAAAGTAAGCGTTGGATCAACTCTATACGCTCGTTCTGGTTGCTCATGAAAGGGGTTGATTTTAGATGATTGCACCGTGTGAGAATTGTATGTAGGGGATGGATCACGCTGCTAGAGATTTATCCCTTGGTAACTACTTGGTGACGCATTACACAAAAAAATAAATTTCTGTTTTTGGGAGCGATATTAACAATGGCAACATCAATCTTGGTCGTGGATGATGACAAAGAGATTGTTCGATTGGTACGTGCTTATCTGGAACAAGCTGGCTATCAAGTTTTGGTGGCATATGACGGTGAAACAGCCTTGCATATGTTACGACGAGAACGCCCTCATTTGGTGATTCTTGATCTTATGCTACCAGACCGAGACGGGTGGGACATTACACGTATCGTGCGGGCTAATCCAAACTTGCAAGCTATTCCAATCATTATGCTAACTGCACGGGTAGAAGATACTGACAAAATTGTAGGGTTAGAGCTAGGTGCTGATGATTATATCACCAAACCGTTTAATCCAAGGGAAGTTGTGGCACGGGTGCGCTCTGTTATGCGTAGAATTTCTAACGCTGCTACCGTCAATAAAGAGCAGGTATTTATTCATGGCGAACTCAAACTCGATACTTATCGGCGAGAAGTCATTGCTTATGGTAAACCAGTTGATTTAACTCCCACAGAGTTTGAGATTTTAAATACACTGATGGAAAATCCAGGGTATGCATTTACTCGTGCGGAACTTATTGAGCGGAGTTTGGGGTATGAGTATGAAAGTTTAGAACGGTCACTAGATAGCCACATTAAAAATTTACGCAAAAAGATTGAAAAAGACCCTAAAGACCCAGTTTATATTCAAACGGTTTATGGTGTTGGGTATCGTTTTGGTGGAGATGGTAACCGTTGATCATACCACTGCTTCAACAATTAAATCGCTTGTGGGTACGGTTGAGCTTGGCGTTTGCTCTTGTCGTTATGTTCGGCGTGATGATTACATCATTGATCGGTATTCTCATCACGACATCAAATCTCACGATATTGGATTATAGCGATGTTTTGGTTGCCCCCAATGGACCGGTTGAAATTTTGGCAAATTATTATGAAGAACATGAATGGCATAACGCTCAGGCGTTTATGGCGGGGCTGCAAAGCTCTTATTTGCAGACAGATGCCTATAGCCTCACATTTTCTTTGATTGATAATAACGGTAGCGTCATTTATGACTCACATCCAGCACCAGATGACCCTCGTTGGCCCTATATTCAGTTTGATGAAGTAGTCCCCGTAAGAATTGATGGCATTGTACAAGGTTACTTGCGGGGGATCGGACGATATTCCGAGGCGTTTGAAACGCAGGATTTTAGCCCACAAACGATGTTCTTAAATTGGCTTAAGGAACGCATTTGGTTGATGTCATTTATCGGTGGCACAATTGGTGTCATTGCAGGGATTTTTGTCAGTCGTTCGTTGGCAGCACCGCTTTATAAGCTGTCTGAGGCGGCACGCGGAATTGCTGCACGAGATTTGACACAGCGTGTGCCGGTTGCTGGTACGACTGAAATGATTCAACTGGCACAAGCCTTTAATGAAATGGGTGCCGCCTTGGAACAAGCCGAAACACTACGGCGTAATTTAGTGGCGGATGTGGCGCATGAACTGCGCACACCCTTAACGGTCTTACAAGGGAATTTGCGGGCGATTTTAGATGATGTCTATAAACTAGATAAAGCTGAGGTCGCTAGTTTATATAACCAAACACGTGTGTTAAATCGCCTTGTCAATGATCTACATGAGTTAGCCCAAGCAGAAGCGCGTCAACTTCCCATGCGGCTACAGACAGTCAACTTGCAAGAGGTTGTTGCGCGGGTGGTGGATTATTTTTCTCCCGTTGCAGAAGCCGAAAATATTCAGTTGGTGGTTTCTGTAGAAGAAAATTTGCCAACAGTTTGGGGAGATTTTAGCCGCTTGACTCAAGTCCTGAATAACTTAATCACCAATGCACTGCATCATACGCCAGAACACGGCACAATTTTTATTGAGCTAAAACAGGTTGACGATCAACTTGCTTTATGTGTGGCGGATACAGGAAAAGGTATTCCGCCAGAACATCAGCCACATATTTTTGAGCGATTTTATCGTGCAGACCGTGCCCGTAGCCGGAATACAGGCGGGGCAGGGCTAGGGTTAGCCATTGTCAAAGCGATTGTAGAAGCCCATGACGGCACAGTATCCCTTCAGAGTGACGGCATACCGGGTAAAGGTGCGGCTTTTACTGTGCTGCTACCGATTTACGGATCATGATGCACTGTCTTCCTCTCTAACAAAGCGATAAAACCACTCGTCATCTTCGACCGCCCCAAAATAAGGCAGTAACCACGCCGCCTCTGCTTCAGTGACATTCACGACATAAGGGGAATATTCGATATACGGTATTGGAAAAACAGGTAAATCCTGACAATCTGTTTCAACAGCTAACGCATCCACCCAGCCGAAATCATTCAAAAATTGCAGGCGATAACGCCTACCGCTGGATGATATCCCCAACAACAAAATTGGCGTGTTATCAGGAATGGCTCCCATTGGTAAGGTATCTACCGTAGAGCCGTTACGCACAATCAAGTTGAGGTTATTGACTGTATCAATCAACCCAGGACAACCTTCTAATTCAGAACGCAAGCGCGGTTCGTTTAATGGGGGAGTCAGGTCTAATATGGTTTGATAAGCTGCATGATACCCCTGATTGGTCATAATCGTGTAAGATTGCTCATCTTGTATGAGTGATAATTCCCCTTCAGCGGATAAAACCGCATCCGCAATATCGTTTTCCGCCCAGATGGCAAAACGCTGACTAGCTTGTGTAACGGTTAACTCATTGGTTGCCATTTCAAACAAGCTGAGCGGTAAGGTATATTGATGTAATGTGATACCTTCCACATATCCACGAACATGGAAGGTGTTATCAACTTGTTGACGAAATTCATTTAATTGAAATAAGCTATTGCCGATGATTAACACGCCAGAATCATCATCAAAGTGAATCATAGCGCGCCCGGTTTCATTGGTGCGTATGGTATCTCCTTCACCGAAAGGCATTACTGCACCACGTGGCACACTAAACCATGCTTCTGTGCCTGCACGACGAACTTCCACAACCCCATAATGAACAGTTAACACCGCTGAATATGGTTGTGCTTCACCGCCAAGCCACATCAATAGCCACATGAATAATGTCAACATGGAGACTCCCATTCTTCCAGCGGTAAACGCACAAAAAACGTGCTACCTTGATTTTCGTCACTTTCCACCCAAACATCCCCACGATGCGCCTGAACGACAGATTTAACCAGACTTAAGCCTAAACCTGTACCAGGAATGCCAGCGGTGGCGCGGTTACGCACACGATAAAATTCCGTGAACAAATTTGCCTGGGCATCTTTGGGGATACCATATCCGTTATCTTTGACTTCTAGCAGCACATCATCATCTTCCACGCGCAATGTTACGTCAATTTCTCCGCCATTTGGTGTATATTTAATGGCGTTTCCAATCAAGTTAGAGACCACCTGAGACAGTTGGCGTAGATTACCCATGACAATGACCCCATTAGCCAAATTTGATCTCAGCGTTTGTTGTTTTTGTTCCGCATCTGTCATATGACGTGTGACAATATCATGGGTAACAGCAGTCATATTAACGCGCTCTTTTTCAATTTTACCACTGCGTAATTGTTCAATATCTAAAATATCGGTGATGATCTGGAGCATCTCATGAGCGGCTTTTTGAATATTATGGATAAACTGCTGATTTTCTTGTGTGAGTGTTGTATCCATCAATAACAGTTCTGCATATCCGGTAATCCGTGCCAGTGGGTTTTTAAGATCATGGGATGCCATCCGGATCATGCGGGTTTTGAGTTTATTCAAATCAGCAAGTTGTGTTATATCGACCAACATAACCACCCACTGTTGATAAGTTTTAATTGGTGCGGCAGCCAAGTTATAAGTTTTGTTCTCAATCTGAATTTCTTGTTGAAAAGATTTACGGTTTTCAAATTGGAATAACAACTCACTGATGGCTTTGCTGTCTACCCCCATGATTGTAAAAATAGATGGTAATGCCTGGTCAACTAAATCAAGCGGCAACAACCGCTTAAAGCCAAGGTTGCTTCGTAATACGACCAAATTTTCGTTAAGGATAACGACGCTTTGTGGCGATTCTTTGAGGAAGGTTTCTAATAGTTCGTTTTGGCGTTGTGTTTCTGCAAATAGCTGGGCGTTTTCTAAACTAGGTGCGATTCGGGAAAGCAGGTCATGGATCAATTGTTGCACGCGGTTGGGTATATTGACTTTGGTATCAATTGTGACATAGCGCAAGATTTTACCCTGCCACTCAATTGGCAGAATCATCGTATGTGAGCTGTTGACTGGTTGCTGATGGATGGTTACGACGCTGTTAGGGACAATGCGCTCAATATCGGACTTGAGTAATTCGCAAATACGGTGGGGGTCTAATTGTTGTTTAGACACTTGTACCAGGCTTTGTAGTAAGAATTCTGAGCGTCGTCGTCGGTTAATTTCTTGGGTAATATCTAAGCCGATGGTGATCAAACCGGGGAGAGTAATGGCTAATGCAGCATACCATAAATTGGTCACTACGCCATAAACACTGAAGATAACAGATGTAACAACGACACAAACCACTAATAACGCCACCATCAGCATCAATTTGAAATACCAGCGTGGATAGGCATAAAGCAATGCACAGAAAATAGCTAAGGATAAGATCATTGCTGTTTCAGATAGGCGAGATTGTGCCTGTAATGGTACGCCTTGCAATAGTGTTTCAATGGCATGTGCCTGAATTTCTACCCCAGACATCAACTTGCCATCAGCTGTAGGAACCTCATATTGGTCGGTAATACCGGCAGCGTTTAAGGTGCCAATCAATACAATTCGGTCATCAAATAATGCAGGATCAAAATTCCCATCGATCACATCTTTATAAGAGACAATCGGGAATGTGCCTGGTTCCCCAAAATAATTTTGCATCCATAGCCCATTGTCATCAATTGGAATGGGGGTTTGTGGGGTTAAATAGAGCGTGTTACCTTCTAACGTGACGAGTTGAGGAATAGCAACCGTTGGAATGCGCAAATAAGCCAAGTAGGTCGCTATACTAAACGAATAAGCAAATTCCGAATCTGCTAATTGAATACGAGATGGCTGGCGGCGGATGGCGTTATCAGCATCTACAAACGTGTTTACCACACCAATGTTATCGATTGAATCATATAGTGGTGGGGTAGGGAGAAGCAACCGGTCAAATTGTAATACTTGCCCCTCATCTAATGCCTGAAAACCCGCCGCCGCCAAGATAAAGCGCGTGCGATTATCGCCTTGCCTAAGGCTTTGGATCGCCTCAATAAACGCCTGATCATCCTCGGATGGTTCTAAAAACAACAAATCGAACGCTACCACACGGGCATTGCTTAAACGCCGCACTAGCTGTGCATGTAACTCACGTGACCATTCTACTGGTGAACGTCCATAAGCATTCAAGCTAGCATCGTCTATGGCGACAATTGTAATCCGGTCAGAAACAGGCGCAGATGTATAATAAACATCCGTGATGCTCAGGCTAATGCCTGCCATCATGCCAGCCTGACGCATTGCAACCAAGAGGATCGCGATACTCAAGCCAGTAATAAAAGCCTGTTTAAATTTTGTTATCATCACTATGGCAACTCAATTGGGTCACCGATTGTATCGTATAGAGAGATATCTTCTAGTTGGTCATCTGGGAAAACACGCAATCCTGCACAGTTTGATGTCACCTCTGCTGTGGAGGAAAGGAACCACCCATACCCACCACGGAACGGGATACGATACCATCCGCCGCTTTGATTGACACCGATGACCACCTCAACCTCAGCAGGATCAACCGTACCAACACGTTGTGCTTCTAGAGATGGGCTGACCCGAACATTAAAGCGCACATCATCAATCACGTTGATAGCGATTTGGCAACCATCTAATGCAGCGTCGAGTTCTTCAAATGATGTCGCTGGAACGACATCGCTTAAGCCTTCACGTGATGTTGCCCGCACGCCAAACCCAACTGGGACATCTGCCGTTGATTCATCGGCACTGGCTGTGACAGTCCCCTCGCTGACAATCATGCCGGAACGTCCGTTATTTTCTACCCGAATGGCGAACGTGGTACCACGCGCAGCCAGTTGCATGGCTGGGGTATGAATATCATAGGATGAATTCGTATCGATGATACGGCTCAATCGCTGCACGGTTTGCCCAGCTAACACCGAGACAGATAGACGGAATTCATCATCATTTCCTTCAAATGTCTCAATACGATATTCGGTGTTTGGCAATAATTCGGTATCCGTACCATCCGCAAAAAAGGTAATACGTGCTCTGCCACTTGCATCTGTCCGAATCACATCACCAACCCCAACAATTGCCTCTACATTAACCGCGATGGGATTATTGGTGTTTACCCGTTGCACAGTGACACCTGGTTCAAGAACTTCTAAAACAGCAGCAAGCTCATTGCTTGTCTGCGCCATATTTAGACCAGAAATCAAACATAATGTAATGATTAAAATCCATCTTTTCATCCAATTTTTCCCTTAATGCAAATGGTCAGTATGATTATTCAGGATTGTTAGTGATTAGTATAGTTCAGGAAATCTAGCAAGGCAATTACTTGGAAGTGTTGTGACGAAAAATATAGCTTAGTTGATAGCCATTATATTCGCTTCTCGTTATTTCCAAAAATTTATTAATACTCACATAAATTGCTATTTATAATGTAAGTATCGTCGATGTTGGATTTTCATTAGATTTTGTGCCTAATGAGAGCCGCGTCAATTACCACCCGCTAAAGCGTGTGGCTTGCCCCTGACTCCGAGGAGTCGGTGCTTAAGGGACGATTGACTTGCGTCCCATCGTCACAAAGTCCT
>RFHA01000329.1 GCA_003696565.1 Chloroflexota bacterium | reverse complement strand
GCCGCGATTCCTTCTGGATACTGAAAAATCGCCGAACCAACAACTAAAATGTTGGCACCAGCTTGTGCGGCTGTCATAGCTGTTTGGGGGTTAATTCCGCCATCGACTTCTAAATCAATAGCACGATTGGCATCGCCGATCATTGCACGAATTTCTGCGACTTTGGACATCATGCCTGAGATAAATTTTTGCCCCCCAAACCCGGGGTTAACTGTCATCACATTGACCAGATCAACATAATGGATGATTGTTTGTAAAGCATGTGATGGTGTGTGGGGGTTGATGGCGACCCCTGCTTTGCAACCTAATTCACGGATGCGGTGGAGGGTACGATGTAGGTTGGCATCTGCTTCTAGATGAACGGTGATGATATTTGCACCAGCTTGGGCGAAAGCTTCAATATGACGGTCTGGCTCAACAATCATCAAATGCACATCTAACGGCAGTTCCGTTACACGTCGTACTGCTTCTACCACTAACGGACCCATGGTGATGTTGGGAACAAATCGTCCATCCATGACATCAATATGGATGTATGATACACCCAACTCAGCGACTTGGCGGACTTGTTCCCCCAGTTGTGTGAAATCGGCTGCTAAAATCGACGGTGCGATGTGTATCGTCTCTGGTATGTAACTCTGCATTGGGTTCCTCTTAATAGCTAAAAGCTGAGAGCTAACAATTTTCTACTTAACATGATGATTATAACGTAGTTTGGACTCAGATGGTGGGTTGAATGATCCTGTATTTTGCGGCATAGTCAATGAGATATGAGATTTGAAGAAAGGATATTGTGATTTATGGAATATCGTCGTTTAGGGAATGCAGGGGTAAAAGTCAGTGCGTTGTCAATTGGCGCATGGTTGACTTATGGTAGTGATAAAGTCGCCTTTGAAACTGCGGAACAGTGCATCCGTGTGGCAATTGAACATGGGGTTAACTTTATTGATGTGGCAGATATCTATGCACGGGGTGAGGCGGAAAAAACCGTCGGCAAAATCATCAAAGACTATAACCGCAGTGATCTTGTGATTAGCACCAAAGCGTTTTGGCCCATGAGCGATAACGTGAATGATCGCGGTTTATCTCGTAAGCATATCATCGAATCGGTTGAAAAATCGCTCAAGCGGTTTGATATGGATTATATCGACATCTTCTTTTGCCACCGCTATGATGACAACACCCCCACAGAAGAAACCGTCCGCGCTATCACTGATTTGATGCATCAAGGGAAAATCCTCTATTGGGGGACAAGCATGTGGTCAGCGGCTGGGTTAGAAGAAGCCGTGAATATCGCTGATCGCATCAATACCTATCGCCCTGCGACCGAACAGCCAATTTACAACATGCTGGATCGGGATCAGGTGGAAGGTGAAGTTGAGCTTGTTGCTGCAAAATATGGGATTGGTTTGGTGGTTTGGAGTCCACTAGCGGGGGGCTTGCTCACTGGTAAATATAATGATGGCATTCCAGAAGGCAGCCGTGCGTCACACCATGAATGGATGCAACGGGGAATCACGCCGGAGCGCGTGGAGAAGGTCAAGCAATTGGCTCCATTAGCTGCGGAGATGGGGACGACATTACCCGCTTTAGCATTGGCATGGGCGATGAAAAACCCGGTTGTGAGCAGTGTCATTACTGGGGCATCTAAGCCGGAACAAGTTTCTGAAAACATGAAAGCATTAGACGTGGTCATTACAGATGAGATCAATGAGAAGATCGAGGCTATTCTGGATAACAAACCCACGCTAAACCGCCATAGTTAAAAAGCCAAAGCACATCTGTTTAAAACAAAAAGCCGACCCTGTTGTGGTCGGTTTTTGTGCATCCTTAACTGCTGCGTTCTAACGCGGCAAGCTGCTGCATCAAGCGGCTCTTGCGGCGTGCAGCGTTACGTTTGTGGATTGTCCCACGGCTGGCTGCCATATCTAGGTCTTTCACTGCCCGGATAACAGCTTCTTTTGCCGCGGCAACATCCCCACTTGCCAGTTGGGCACGCGCCTTTTTTACGTAAGTCCGCGCACGAGTGCGGAAATAACGGTTGTGTAGGCGGCGTTTGTTGTTCTGACGGATGCGCTTTAATGCGGATTTATGGTTAGCCATCTGTCAACCTCAGTTATTCTGTGCGAATCAGACCCACATCATAACATAAGCGGTCTTATTCGTCCAGCGTTACTTACCCTCTTTGATTAAGGCGGTTGCCAATTGTGTGGCGACCAACTCCAGCATCATGATATTCTCTTGTGAGATGCTGCCCGGGCGGTCATTACAGGCACAAATAACCCCAAAATGCTTATCGCTAAATTTGACGGGAACACAAGCAACCGCGCCCAAACGCCCCCGTGCTACCAGTGGATGATTGGGGGTGTCCTCTGGACCTGCTAGGCGGCTTTGTCCATTTTGTGCAACCCAGCCCATTAGGTCATTGTCGTCAGAGTTTTTAGGGGCGATGGATTGGATCACTTTTGGTCCAGCCTGGGCGCGTAGTTCGAGCTTGATTGGGTCACGGCTTTCTGTGTGATAATACGCGACGTAATCAAAGCCCATCTCTAAGCAGGACTGAACAGCAGCTTCCTGTTTGCCCAGTGCGCCAATCGCTTTTTTCATATGCCGGTTAATACTGCGTACCGCGGGCAAACTATCGGAGCGCAGGGTTTCCATTTGCCGGTCAGACATCATGCGCTCGATGCGTTTCATTAAGTCATCATTTTTGAAGGGTTCGGTGGTCATTTCATCTGCCATCCCCGGCATGCCAAAATCGGCTTCTTCATCCACCAAGACGATTAGCAAACGTGGATAGGTTTGGCGCAAGCTACGAACATATTGGTAGACACCATCCAGATTATTATCAATCACAAAAACATCGACGTGACGGGTGCGATCTGCGATGATTTCGGACGCGGCTTCTTTATCGGTCACGATTTGTGTATTGAAGTTTTTGTATTTTGCTAAGTTTTCATGGAAGCGTTTCGCGTGTTCACGACGAACAGCCACCAACACATCAATTGCCATCTGCTCTTCTCCTATGCCTCAAATCGTGTTTCGGCTGCTGCCAGCGTAAGCAAAATAAGCTGCCGGATTCCGGCGGCAACCGGTTGCGTTTCAATATATTCATCCAGACGGTGCGCATTTGCCCCGCGTGTTAGCCCAACCGTCACTGTTGGGCAACCGGCTGATAATGCAATGTTACCATCTGTACTGCCAGTTTCCAACACTGCTATTTCGCCAACTTGTGCTAAGGCATCCCGCGCTAATGAGACGAGAGGATGATTGACCGAGATGCTTCCTCCCGGACGATCCCCAACGACATCCACGCTAAACCGTGTTTCAGGGGTATGCATGGATCGGATTAATTGATGGATTTGCTGCTCCAAACTGATGAGTGTCGCCGAGTCTTCTGAACGTAAATCTAGCCAAAGCTCAGCTTGTGTGGCAATGGAATTGATAGAATGTCCCCCTTTGATAATGCCGATGTTGAATGTTGTCCGTGGGGTATTGGGTGGGGTTAGATGCGTGATTTGTGCGCCGAATTGCATGAGGGTGTGTATTGCACTGGGGCTGCCGTAATTCGCCCAACTGTGCCCACCATCTGCTTCAACCGTAATCCGTAACCGCCGGACGCAAATCCCAGCATGATACACATAACCGAACGATAACCCTTCTAGATTAATGACTGCTTTAATGCGCGATTTAAGATAGTCAAATGCTGCTCGCATCCCGCCTAAGTCCCCTAAGCCTTCTTCTCGGCTAGTGGCGACAAACCACACATCACACGGCAGACGGATTTGCTGTTTTTGTAAAATATCTATGATCGTCAATAATCCTGCTACCCCCAGGCTGTTATCCCCTAAACCGGGTCCGTAAACTAAATTATTGACCCGCCGGATGCTTAAATCGGTCTCTGCCGGAAAGACTGTATCCGTATGGGCGACAATCATGAGGGCTGGCTCACTGCTGATGCCGGGTAAGCGTCCAAACACGTTAAATTGATCATCCATAAAGACGGAATCGAGCTTCATGGCATGAAATTGATTCATAACGTAGGTTGCGCGTTCATGCTCGGCAAAGGTAGGTGCCGGGATTTGCTGAATCGTAATGGCTTTTTCGATTGTCCAGCTTGCAACAGCCGATAACCATCGCCAATGAAATCGCTGGTCAATCGCTTGGATCAACTTGGTCATTGCTTTATTCCTATGCTATAATGCGCTGCACACAACCCCAATTATGCCGCAACGACATGCACACAAGCAACTGAAGGAGAAAGAATGGCTTTAGCCACTGTTTTACTGATTAGGCGTATTAAACAGGATAACCTTCTAACCGCACTTGAACGCAAATACCACGTGTTGCACGCTACAAGCGGTACAAAAGCCCTGGACATGATTGAAATAGAATTGCCCGATATTGTGGTTTTGGATGCACACTCGTTGCGGACAAGTGGGGATCGAATCACACGGAAACTGAAGATTGTCGCACCTGTCATCCCGTTGATCCACATCCGCCCAGATGATTCTGGCGATAGTGCCGCGGATGTGGTGATGTTCCCGCCGGTGACCCCGCGCCGGTTAATGAATAGTATCGGGCGATTTGTGACCAAGCGTGATGAAGAAGTGCTTGGTGTAGGACCATTTAAGATCAACGTGCCGCGTCGGATTTTTATTGTGCATGGAGAAGAAACACAACTCACTCCTAAGCAAGCTCGGTTGATCGAATTGTTTATGCGGCACCCAGGTGAAACGCTTGAACGCAAAAATATTATGGAACAAGTTTGGAAAACAAATTATATGGGGGATACGCGCACCCTTGATGTGCATATTCGCTGGCTGCGTGAGATTATGGAGTGCGGCGGGAAGTATCCACGTGTTCTTAAAACAGTGCGTGGTGTGGGCTATAAGCTAGAAGTCACGGCTTCTAACGGCAAACATTAAAGATAGCCCTCATTGATATTGCCAAAGATGTTTGCCGTCTGTCCAGAGATGAATTGTGCCATGCTCATCAGTTCGTAAAAGTGGCACGTCAATCATCGCTAGTATCCCCTCAAATGGATCACCCCGCCGATTTGCCGCATCAATCTGTGCGACAACCACGCTAGGCTGAACCTGACGATAAAAGTTTGGGTCTAACGCGCCCCGTGTGCCGTGTTGTGGCAAAGTCATCACTGTCGCTTGTGGATTGACTCCGGCATCGAGCATCACGGCTTGTCCTTCTGCGCTTAAATCGCCAGTGAATAAGAATGAGATGTCACCATATTTTAGGCGAATGACCAACGGAACAGCATTGATACTATCATTAAGCTCTGGTTGTGTTTGAGGGTGTAATACCTCAAGTTGCACGCCATCGCTAAAGGTGACAATGTAACCAGTCTGTACGCTGAGAACATCATACGGGGC
>RFHA01000328.1 GCA_003696565.1 Chloroflexota bacterium | reverse complement strand
CTATTATAATAGATGAAGCGTCAGCATTTAAAAGCGCTAAATCAAAACGGTTTAAAGCGTTAAAAAAAGTAATAGGCGAAACTAAAAGAGTGGTGCAACTAACGGGCACGCCCACAAGCAACGGCCTGCTAGATTTATGGCCGCAAATGTATTTGTTGGATGGCGGGCAGCGTTTGGGGCGTACTATGTTTGCGTATAAGTCACGTTTCTTTACGTCTGATTACATGGGGTACACGTGGACGCCAAGAGAGGGCGCTGAACAGTTGATCCATGCCCGGCTTGATGATCTATGTTTCTCGCTAACCGGTGAGGACTATTTGTCTTTGCCCGATAAAATAATCAACGATGTTTTTGTGTCGTTACCGAATGACGCTAAGAAAACTTACGAGCAGCTAGAAAAAGATTTTATTTTGCGGCTCGAAGAATCAAACATCATTGCATCAAGTGCCGCTGTATTAACTAACAAGCTAGGACAATGCGCAAACGGTTTTATCTATGACGATACAGGCACCGCTAAAGACATACACAACGAAAAAATAAAAGCGCTGCAAGAGATAGTAGACGGGGCGAACGGTGCCCCGGTATTAGTTGCGTATACATACCGGGAGGACTTGAACCGAATTTTAAAAGAGTTTGATTTTGCCGAAGCGCTTACCCCTTCATCAGTACCACGGTGGAATGCGGGCGATATTCCTATGCTGATAGTCCATCCAGCAAGCGCCGGGCACGGTCTTAATTTACAAGCAGGCGGCAACATTTGTGTCTGGTATGGGTTGCCTTGGAGCTTGGAGCTGTACCAACAATTTAACGCCCGGTTGCATAGACAAGGGCAAACAAAACCGGTGTTTATCCACCGAATAATCACAAAAAACACGGTGGATGAATCTATTATTATGGGGTTAGACAATAAACACGTTACACAAAAGCAATTGATCGAATCGTTAAAACTCGACATACAAAAGAGGGTAGATTAATGATGTTATCGACAAAAGACTTAATCGCGCAGGAGTGCGAATACATAAAAGGTTTTTTGCTAGAAAAAAATAGGCGGTATGGGAACAGTGCTTTACAACCTTTAAGAGTGTTTTCTAACGCGGAAACAGACGAACAGTTGCGCGTTAGAATAGATGACAAACTGTCCCGAATATCAACGGGCAATACAGATGATGAGGACGCCGTATTAGATTTAATCGGGTACTTGATTCTGTTGCGCGTACACAACAAACAACACGTTGAGGGTTAAAAAATGGCTAAGAAAAGGCAAAAGGTTACTCGTAAAGACTTGGATTTTTTGCAAGAAAACTACGGTAAAAAGCCGGCTCGAACGCTAGCGGATGCACTCGGCTGGTCTTTGAAAAAGGTCTATAACACGGCTTTCGATTATGGAATAGCGAAACCGCGTACCGAGTTAACAGACGATCTTATCAAACAGATACAAACAGATTTATCCGCCGGCAGGTCTTACAACCAAGTATCTGCGCAGTATAAGATCAGTAAGTCCACGGTAGCAAAAATAAAAAAAGGGGAATTGAAATGCGACAAGACATAACTGGTATAGCGTTCCATTTGTGGACGATATTCTGCGCGACGTTTTACTTGTTAGATTATTTTGCATGGTGGGCGTTGGTAATACCGTTTAGCATAGCTTTTACTATCAATTTAGTGTCAGCGTATATGGAAGACAAAAACAAAAATTAGGAGGGGGCAAAAAATGGAAGTGGTGGAAATAACATTGGACGAAGCAGACCAGCTATTGTTAAAGGTAGGCCAAGCGGCTTTTATCGAAGGTTGGATTTTGGGTCACACGCAAAAAGCCCGGCGGCCCTTGTCGTATGAAAAAATAAGGGCCGCGTGGGAAAGTAGCGAAGTGCATCAAGCGTTAATCGACAAAATAACAGATCATGTTATGCGCAATAAACAAGAGAACCTTGAAGTATGACACTGCCCCCGCTGGGGGCATCTGTTATCTGTACTTCCGAAGTGCCGACACCTGAGGCCATGCATTTTATTCGAATGTAGTTGGTGCCTTCAATCGCTTCGGTTTGAAATTGCGTATAACCGGCTTTTGTAATGCCTTGACCGGCAAAAGCGCCCATAGGTCGGTAGTTAGCAGAGTTATCGACGTTTGCAGGCAACCCGGTTATGCGCAAGTCCCCCGAAGCGGTCGAGTGAGTAAAAGCGGTAGTGATTAAGTAAAACGAACAAAAATAAGCGCTACCAATTTTGGTATATTTACCCATCTGGAAACTGTAAGACACAGATAAATCCCCGGGGGTGTCCGCAGATATAACCGGCGTCCATGTCCCCGTTTCGAATTGCGGTAGCGTTTTATTGTCTTGTTGTAATCCGTTAGCGCTACTGTATGTTAATACAGTATTCGATATTGGCGACACAGTAGCATCAACAAACGTTATTTTAGCGTATTGCAACGGCGAAACACTGCTATCAGATGTTAATGTTATTTCCGGCGTAAAATTGCCGTAGCTTCCCGTTATGTTGTCAAACTGTACGGTATCATTGCTACCAAGTCCTAAATTGCTTCGCGCAAGAGAGGGCGTTGTGATATCCGACAGATTGTTGTTTATCTGCAAATACCGGGCATCTTGCGCCGCGTTGTCTCTAAAATCAGACGCCCCGGTACCTTCATTTTGCGTAGCTAACGTGCCTAAGCCTAAGTTTGTCCGCGCAGTAGCGGCAGATGCTACGTCAGATAGATCGTTGCTTATCCGTAAATAGCGACTGTCGCCTCCGGTGCGGTCTAGCAGATCGTTCGGCGATGCTGTACCGACGGGCCGTTCTTGCGCTTCACCTATCGGAACGTGGGTGTATGTTTTTGTGTAGCTGCCGCTAGTAGCCACGATTGTATACAACCCCGGCTCAACAAAAAACTCGGCGAATCCCGAAGCATCGCAAGTGTAGGGGTTTGCAACGGTGCTACCGCCTGAACGGGCATTATATAATGTAGCCAACGCCGCTGTGAGTGTATGTGTAACTGTAAGTGTTGCCCCGGGCAGTATGTCGCCGGCGTCATTGACTACTGTTGTTTGATATTTACCACGGGCCATATTTTTTCCGCCTCAAAAAATTTAAATTTTTTCGCTTTTCCGCTTGCATTATTAGCAAAGGTACAGTATTATTACTTTCAACGGTTGAGGTTGACCTCAATTCTCCCATCGGGGTAGGGATGGGGAGCAGTTGCTTTAACAGGAGTAGCTGTCGCAAAGAAGCCCGGTAACGGCCGGGTGAGCCGTCTACCCGGCGTACAACAGCGGTACGTCTGCGAATGGTAACATTCGCAAGCCCCGACCCGGGGAGCTGACCCGGGAGCCACGCGAGTGGAATTTTGTACAGACACATGCGTACAAAAGTCTACACTTAGCGAGCTGCTGCAAAGCTGCGCTTGCATGTGAGCGCGACAGATCGGGAACAACCCCGCCCACCCCCGGCAAGGGTGGGGACAACGGGGGGAACGCGGCCCCGCTTAGCGGTACAAAAGCTGTAGGGAGAGCGCCCCGACTCCCGCCCCGGGCCACCAGCTGGGGTTTAAAGGGGACACTAAAGCACCGGTATTTAGCCGGTGCTTTTTTTATTCCTTTTCGCAAGCACAAAAAAACCCGCCTTATCGGCGGGTTTTCCCTAGTTGGAAGCGCTTAACCTACCGCTTCTCGCCATTCCCTCGGCCAGACTTCGGGGTTGTAGCCCCGTCTATCTGCGATTAGGGCGGCATCTTCTAGGGTTCTGGCCTCCCCTTCGGTAGCGTTTTCGTCACCGAAGTAGTTTGTGAATCCCAAATTTTTGTTGAACATGATTTCATATTTGGCAATTGCAGTCATGTCTAGTCTCCTTGCGTTGTTGATGTAAGTAATAATACTGTACTATTACTTTTTAAGCAAGAAAAATTCAAACTTTTTTTCACGACGTTAGAAAAGTCGCTTGGGCGAGGGGGGCCGCGTAATCTGCTTTAAGCTCGATATTGCTAAACGTGGATCCGCTGCCCCCACCGTTCACCCGGTAAGTTATCTCTAAAACATCCCCGTTGCTGCAAGTTATCGCATTGTTAAACGTGCCCGTTGTCGCACTACTATTAAAAACTGCCGTGCCATTTTTTTTGATTTTAACGATACCTGACGCGCTTGTGTACGCAGTCCAATCCCCGGTGAGGGTATACACACCCGGCGCAACGACAATAAATAATGCAAAAGTGTAGTCAGTGCCTGCACTGCCCTCTGTTAATGTAGTGGACGATTGCACTTGTTTTGCTATCGTTACCGCTGTTGAAGCTACCGGGTTGCGCAATGCTCCCGGCTCCAATCGTGGTGCAGTCTCGTCCGTGTCATCTGCGGCAAAAGCGGCAATCAGATTGTCTCTAAATTTTTGTGCAGTAGACGCCGCTGCCGGGCCATCTTGCGAAACTTCCGCATCTGCAATTGTGTTATATCCCATTTTTTAAAACCCTCTCTAAAGCCATTTTGGCGCATCTTCGCCGTTCGACATTTGCCCCGTATCATCACTCCAGTACAGGTATTTAGACTGTTGCTCTGGAGTCGCCAATAACCAATCCGGCAACCCATCTGGTGCCCAAAGCCGCGCGCGGAATTCAAATTCAAACGGCTGCGCTTTTATGCTTGTGATGTGCCCGCGCTCTTTGTCTTGCATTGAAATAATTTGCGCTGGAATAGTTTTCGGTGATCCAGTCTCATCAACATAGTCTCTATGCGTCAGCAAGAAAACATCACCGAGTTTTAAACCGTCCGCTCCTTCAATGTCTTTTGAATCCACATCAAATGAAAAGGTGATTGGCTCTCTACCGTAGCGGGTCATAATGCGCCCCGCCGCTATCTGTACTTGACCACTGTTTTCTGATTGATGCCAACGTGACGTTATTGTCTTATCGCGTTGCGTTCTTGCGCGGTTAACATCATCCGACAGTTCAACATAAACCTTTTTAAAATTTTTCAGCTCTTTGGTGCTTTCGGTAACGTCTAAAATGTCGTACCAAAAATACAGTTGTGTGATTCTTAATTCTGGCTTTCGGTCTATCTTAAACGAGCCAGCAATAATGTTATTTTCATCTGTCAATTCATGCGTAGTTACAGGCGGACGTAACGCGCGAAACTCGATTTTCTTCTCTCTCGTGTTCGGTATTAGATAGCACGCGGAATCCCTAAGCAATTCACCAATTAATTTACCCGCACCAGTTGGTTTCAAAACGACAGTATTGAAAATAAAAGTGGGTACCCATTCCGCCCCCTCATTGTCCCAAGCGGTTGAGTCTATCCATGCTGTATCCACCCCGACATAATTCAGCAATATGTCTTTAATGATGTTATCTACGCGCATACCCGTTGCAGGACTAACGCTATGATCCACCGTTTCATACGCCTGTTGCACAACGTCATTCTCGCTATGCTCAGTTGCTGTTGTCCCCCAAGCACCACGCACAACATTAAAGGTATGCCCGGTACGAGTAAACAGCATAGCCTCATCGCCGATGCTTAATGTGCCCTGGCTTGCATAGGTGTCCGCTACCGTGGAAGGACTTCCAACCTCTTTAATCGAAAAAGATGTAGTTGAAACCCCAATATCAGAAGACAAAACCCCCGTACTCACCGCTGGAACTTTTACTCTTTGATCATCTGCCGCTTTTAAAATATCTTTGGCGGTGATTGTGGTGGTATTACTGTTGTTATCTATACGATCCAGTATCAAATGATATTGACGCATGTCACACATGGTTTGCCCCGTGTAGCCTTCATACAGCACACAAGACAACCCGTCATAATTATCGTTTCGCGCTAACCATTTTGACCAGAAAGTTCCTTGTTCTAAAACTGTATTAACATAGCTTCGCGTACTGTAATAAGGGTCTACCCCTCGGTCGTGGTGGGGGTGATCTTTTAATGTGACTTTAACACTTTCACGTTTGCCCAGTGGGGTAGCGTCTGGATCAATCGAAACAATGTTTATTTCAGCAGGGCGTTTTGATACAGCTTGAAGTGTCGGGTACCAATTCGCGCTGTTGATATAGGCCGACTCGCTTTCGGTACTGAAATAATAGCGTTTTATTTCTTCGGTATAAGACCCCACTGATTGACAAGTTTTTAACGTGTTATAGCATTCTTGCCCCTGTGCCCCCGTAGCACCGCACGGTTCTACGCCGTAGATTAACGAGCATACGGGCATATCAATCTGTAAAATTTGAATTCGCTCTTTGCTCATGTTATCCCCGATACTTCAAACTCAACAGACATAAAATCTCTAGGGCCAGCGTTACTAAATTGAATACCTGAAGGTATGAACCCATAAACTGCACTATCGGGATAATCATCTGGACGCCATAAATAGAACACGCCGCCCCCCGTTAAAACATGATCTTGCAACGGCACTAAATTAGTTCTGGCCCACGATCCGGTTATAGTGTCGCTTCGGTAGGTTGTCCGCACCCGCTTAGCGTATGTGTGCCGATTTAAAAACTGTCCGCGCTGTAAAACTTGCGGAACTTTAAGCCCCGTTTGATTAAACCTTGGCGGGGTGACTCCACCGTAAATAGTACGTTGCAAACGCAATGCCTGACCTAACTTAATCACTGCAAAGCTATTAGTGAAACCAGTTAAGCCGGGAATCGTTACGCGCCAATAGCGCGCCGTTTGCTGCTCGAACAAACCAAAAAAAGTTTTGCCCGGGGTAGGATAAAAAACTCCAGCCGTGTTATAAGTGCTTCCGTTTGTCGAATACCAAACTGTCACCCCTTGCCCGGTCAAAGAATGACGCGCCAGCCCGATAGCGCTGCAAGTAACATCGGTTCCGGCATCGTGATTTATCGTTAACATGCCCATCCATTCGGTTACCTGCCCGGTGTACTCGTTGGGGTAATCAGTTAATATGCTGTCATATAAAATTGCAGGATAGTTGCTCATATCGACACACACCCGCAGGATTCTAATTGTACTACCCTAACCGCCGAAGCGGCCCACGTAGTCACGAACATATAATCATTGTTAAAAGCGACACCGCGTGTTTCTGTACTGTTGGTATTGGTGTCTATGAGCGTCAAAAATTCTGGGTTGTCCGGGTCTAAGATACTAAACGCAGCAACCCCATGCCCACCGGTTACATACAGAACTCCGTTAACAGCATCAACGCGAACGTGCAAAGGCTCAAACAAATTGCCCTCCCCGTCTGTACTGGTAACTTGCTGCATTGCTGCGGGGTTACTAACGTCTAGCACGGTAAGTAGATCGTCCATTCTGGCCGCAACATATAAAAACCCTTCATAATACGCTACACCATGCGCTTGTGTTAAATCCGCATTGTCTACCGCGCTACTAATCGTTGAAACATAAGTAATTGATGTAGGGTCACTAACATCAAAAGCCAAAACACTGTCGTTATTCATGCTAGACACAAACAGATAATTTTCGTCTGTGCTTAGCGCCACACCGTACGGATAGTCTATATCTGCATGCGTTACGGTGTCGGAAACGGACACATTATTAGGGTCGCTAATATCTACCGTTGTTACTCTATTAGTGGCCGTTGCCGCCGTAAACGCATAAGTTTCGGCCGCGTTGATTTGCAGAAGAGTACAATTTTTTAGCGCCGTAGTATCTGTGATTTTATGCCGTATCGCCAACGCGGTCGGGTCTGAGATGTCGATCGAATAAAAGTCCGATTGCGCGCCAAAAACCGAACCTGAGTCTGTGACAAAAAACGCGGTTTGTCCGTCATTCGTGATGGCCAAACCGCTTCCTCTTAAAGACAGCCACGTAGAATCTGCCAAAGTGGGATTAGTTGGATCTGAAACATCTAACGCAAACATGCCTTGCCACCCGGTAGCAAAAACATATTGGCCGAATACTTCTATACTATATCGCGGTTCTTGCGTACCGTCGGTGTACTCACCGACTTCGCCGCTAAAACATTCTGTCGCCGCGCGTTTTATTTCTTCGCCTAATTCCACATGAGCTGATAGCCTCATGTTTAGATTCATCAACTCCGGGTAATTCGTGTTGGTCGCTGTTGCGAAAGAGTCTAGCCAACAATATGCAACGTCTGAACTAAAATCCGAAGGTCGCCAAGCGAAGAAAAACCCTTTATTTTCCGCATCAGAATTGAACGCTTCTAAATTGTTTCTGATCCAACCCGCGTTGATGTTGGTTACCGAAACATTAGTTCTCGCCCCACTCCGTAGATGTGACACCCCCAAAGTGTAGCCGCCTTCCGAAATGTTTTGACGCACTTCTGATTGACGGGCCAAGCTGATAGGAGTATGCCCACGGTAAAAATTTTTAGGAAAACGTAAGGATTTACCTATGTTCATAACGCTTATTCTTGGCGGGGTATCACCGGTGATGTAAACGCTGAACACCGTTGCAGATACTTCCGGGAAAAGCACCAAAAAATCTTTATTGTTCGTTGGAGTGATAGGCGGGGCCAAGTCTACCCATGATAAGGTATCATTATCGTAGTATTGTGCGGTTACAGTACAATTTGTCGTAGCTAAGTTATGCCCGGCTATTGCAAAATAATCGACGGTTTCTGCCTGCGGAAGCTCTACGTCCATCCAAGCGGGCAGGGTTCTCGGCTTCCAAAAATCATACGTGTTATAATCGGCAATGTTTTCTTTGTAGGCTTCCGCCGCAGTGTTAGACGGGGACAACGTACCAAGGGCGAACACGTTATGCAAACCGATTGCCGGTCTATTAGCTTCTGCCGAACTATCAACAGTAGTATCTATGTAAAGTCTATCGGATAAGATAAGGCTCATTAACTGCTAAATCCTATGCTACTTAATTGTTGCCCATCACGTAATCTTTCATTAATGTTTTCGAAGATAGTGTCCATAGCGCTTTCACTTAAAAACGCGCCTTCACCTGTGCGTTCGATTGTCGCTGTAAAAGTAGATGCTTGTGGTTGTTGCGTTGCTGAAGTAGCAGAAGCCGAAGACTGAGCCGCGCTTGCAGTAGCCGGTCGCCCTCCACCACCGTTGAACTGTTGTGAACGTATTGCTTGCACTTGTGCAAAACCCATTGCCGCAGTGGCCGCCGCTGCTGCAAGGTTAACCGGCCAAGGAAGTTTCATGGCTTCGGCAATACCTTGGTATGTAGCGATTAACGCTTCCGCAATACCAGCAACTTTGTTCATCTGGAACGCTTTTTTATTGTGCGTTGAAAGCTGTTGTAACGCAGCTCTACCTTGTTCATACGCCGCCGATTGTTCCCAGCCGTATTGATCTTGGATCATGCTTTGCACGCGTGATAAATAGTCTTGTTTCTGTTGCGCTTTATATTCGTCCCATTTCTTTTGCGCGTCCAGATTTTCGCGTTCTTTTTCGTCTACTTCAGATACGGCTTGATCGCCTGTTATCTCTGCATTACTTGCGATAAAAGCGTCACGCGCTCTTGCCGCTTCCAGCTCAACACGATCCGCCCAACGGGTAATAGATTCACTTGGTAGTTCCTCCATCCAAGCGGCATCAGCGTCTAATTTAGCTTGCTCCAGCACCCCCGCAAGATTTTCCGCAAACTTTTCCGCATCCTTAGCAAATTCAGTGTCGGAAAGTTTGGGAAGCTCGAACGGGTCAGCACCTAAAAGCGCACGGATTTTATTTACCGCGCTCAACACTTTCTTTGGTACAAAAAGCGCGAAAGATAAAAACTTATCCATCAGTTTTATTGAAGCGTCCACCAAATTAGCCACGCCAGCTAATGCGCCGACCGCCGCTATATTCACCGCATACAGTACGCGCTTAACGCCGGAAAACGCATCAGCTAAAAACCCAACGCCCGATAATACGTGATCTATTGCCGCGTTAGTTACTTGCGCAAAATCCACCGAGCTTCCAGACGCTTGCGCTATCGTTTGCATCAACGCCTGAATCCACGGTATCAACTGAGCAGCAATTCTGGCGCGAACAAACTCAAAAGAGGCGGCCATGTTTTTAAACTGAACGTCCATTTCTTTGAGCTTCGATAACTCATAACCGCTAATAACCAATCCCAGTTTTTCCGCTTCATTCGCGTATTGATTTAACAACACCCCCCCGTTTTTAAATAGCGGTAATAGCTCAGTGGATCGACTGCTTAAAGCTTCCATGTAAAAAGTCATTTCTTTTTGATTCAGGTTTGCTTTGTGCAAACTTGAAACATAAAGCTGTAATGACTCCGGGCCGCTGAGCTTTTTAAACTGTTCCGCCGTAACGCCAACCTTAGGAGCAATTTGCTCAAAAAAATCTTTCATCGGGCCGCCACCAGTTTGGACAAAATCGCCAACCCGGTCGTTCATGTCCCGAAGAATTTCCGACAAGTCGTTAGTGTCAACTCCTACCTGTCGAGCCGCGTGAGCCAT
>RFHA01000327.1 GCA_003696565.1 Chloroflexota bacterium | reverse complement strand
TGCCGATGTCGGTCGGAGTCGCTTTTTTGCTTGCTGCGCCGGTGATGAACCCGATTGTATTGGTCAGTACTTATATCGCATTTGGTTGGGGAGAGGTTTTAATATTACGCTTTGTCATCACGGCGGTTGTGGCAATCGGTGTGGGGGCGCTTTTTGCTGTATCGGCGCGCCCTTATGATATTTTGCGCCCAGTATCGCTGGCACCGATATACGGCGGCGATCATCGTCAGCGAGATGTGGAAATAGCTCTGCACACCCCTCCGCCGCTTTTACGCCGATTAGAACGTGCGACGCTGGTAGCAGGTAACGAATTTTTTGAGATGGGGCGATTTTTGGTTGTTGGGTCGCTTTTAGCGGCTGGAATGCAAACAGTGGTGGCGCAAGAGACTCTGATCTCACTGGGTAGTGGTCCACTCATTTCTGTACTGGTGATGCAACTTTTAGCGTTTGTGTTGAGCGTTTGCTCAACGGTAGATTCATTTTTGGCGTTGGCATTTTATGGCACATTTACAGGGGGTTCGATTGTAGCGTTCCTGACATTTGGTCCGATGGTGGATATTAAAAGCACAATGATGTTTGCTGGGGTGTTCCGCCCTAAGGTGGTGCTGTATTTGGTAGTGTTGCCATTTTTGATGACGATGTTGATAGGGTTATGGCTAAATCTGTTTATGAGCTTCTAACCTGTTAGATACTAAAAGTGAGTGAGAAATATGCGGCAGTTAGAATGGACAAAAGCAGCGGTTTTATTGGGGTTGGCGGGCTATTTTGTATTTAACATTGCAACAGGGGATTTAAACAACTATATCAATACCCGTTTCGCGTGGTTGTCTTATGTGGCGGTGGGCTTGTTTGGGCTGTTGGGGATCATGACGATTTATGCCTTGCTGCGTCATCATGAAAGTGATATGGGGATGTTGTATCAAGATGATATGACCCATACACGCATCGGTTTGGGGGTAGTGATGATTGTCGCTATTCCGCTGGTTATTGGCACGCTGATTCCATCACGTCCATTAGGGGCAGAAGCGGTTAATGGGAACATTAGCCTGACCGCTTCCACATATGCCGGTGTCACCGTGACAAAAGACCCCCTGGAACGCAATGTGTTGGATTGGTTACGTGTTTTTGCCCAGGAACCTGCGCCAGCTGTGTTTAATGGCGAACGGGCAGATGTGATTGGCTTTATTTATCGCGAACCGGATTTCCCGCCGGATCATTTTATGGTGGCACGTTTTACTGTTAGTTGTTGTGTTGCGGATGCCGGGGCGATTGGATTACCTGTTTATGCGCCTTCTGGTGCAGATTTGGCTGATGGGGAGTGGGTGCGTGTCACTGGCGTGTTTGAAGCTGGCACGTTTCGAAATACGAAAATGCCGATTTTACATGCCGATACCTTAGAAGTTGTACCAGAACCCGATCATCCTTATCTGTATCCTTAATTGGAGAGCGAAGCATGCTAAAGCCGACTTATCGAGAACAGATCGAAGCACGTTTGAGGGTTTCATTTTTTGATTTTGTCGTGTGGAGTGTGATACTAACCTTAGCCTTGTTGATTGCCCTAACAGCCGTATTGGGTATTGAGCGTGTTGGGTTACAAGTCGCGTTTATGAAATATGATGAAGTCGCACTGGTCTATCAGATTTGGACGGCACCAATCAATAACCCAGATGACGCTGAACAAGTGACGTTTTTAGAAAATGGTGTGTTTGATTTTGATACTAGTCCAGACGGAAATTTTATCGCTTATTCCGTGCAAGATTTTACGACGGGTAATCGTGAAATTTATTTGATGGATATGCGTACCAAGCGCGTTGAGCAGGTGACCAATTGCTTGATGAATGATAGCGATTGTTCTAGTCCATCATATAGCCCAACGGGGGATTTAATCGCTTATACACGTCGCTCATTTAATTCACAATTGGGGTTAGGGTTGGGTGCGCCGCGTATTTGGGTGGTGGATTTACGAGTTGATCCTCCTGCTAATTATCCATTGTTTGAAGATTCTCAGATTCTTGGGCATAGTCCGGTTTGGTCATGGGATGGTAGCCGGATTGCATTTTATGATGATAATGCACAGGGCATACTGGTTTATCATTTAAATGCCACGGATGATACCCCGTTGCGCTTTGTGCCGACGCGGATGGGGGTGGTGGGCGCACTGTCTCCTGATGGCACACAGATGATTTATGCCGATATGTTAATTTCCCCGGAGGGGATGGCACGGGGGTATTTGCAAATTGCTGATTTGGAAAACAATAATATCCTAAGTGTAACAAACCCCAATGACGGCTATAGTTATCAATCGGCGGTTTGGAGTCCTGATGGTAACTTGATTGTTTTTGGGCGGGAAACAGGACGAAACACCCAGGTTGATTTGCTCAACGTGCGTGATTTTAGCATTACACCGTTGATTGAAGATGAGCGATACAACCACAGTTTTTTGCGCTGGAGTCCAGATGGTAATCTGCTTGTGATGCAGCGGTTTCAGCGATATGACAGTAATGGTCAGCCGTTATCTAACAGCACAACAGAGATTTGGACATATAACCTACAAACACGCGAGCTGACACGTATTGCTGAGAATTCGTTTTTCCCGCGTTGGTTGCCATAATGCTCATGGGGTAAATCCGGCAGGCTCGCGTTTGGTCACCTCATATCAATGGGAGGGATGGTTATCCTATGGCAGCTAAGTTCTCCGGTGAATTTACTAACTTGTATATTACTCGGCTAAAATTTCCCATTCTGCCATCATAGTTTGTAGATCAGCTTGTGTTTGGGTATAAATTTCACCTAATTGACGTACTTTTTCGGCATCGCCAGCGGCACTGGCTGTGGCGATAGCATCGGTTAGCTCAGCTAATTGATTTTCCAATGCTTCGATATGATCCTCAACTTCAGTCAGACGCTTTTTCAGCTGGAATGGGTTTAATCCATGACGTTTAGGTTTGATATTTGATGTTGATTGACGGTTATCGGACGATTTCTTATCTGTTTGAGTGCTTGTTGAATTGTTGCGAGCCGCAACGAATTCTTGATAAGTGCCGTTAAAAACCTGTAATTGACCCGGGGATGCTGCCCATATCTGAGTGGCTAGTGCATCAATTAAGTAACGATCATGACTAACAAGAAGGATAGTACCGTCATATTGAGCTAAAACTTCTTGAAGCACCTCTTGGCTATCAATATCGAGATGATTAGTTGGTTCATCTAGCAGCAAGAGATTAGCCCCATCTAGTGCCAGTTTAGCGAGTGCCAAGCGTCCACGTTCCCCGCCGGAAAGTGTGGCAACCTGACGGAATACATCATCACCACTAAAGAGATATGCTCCAAGATAGTTGCGTGCTTCACTTAGTGGCATGGGTTTGATCGCTGTAATTTCGTCAATCAGGTTGTTGGATGGGTCGAGCTTTTCATGTGCTTGGGCAAAATAACCGATTTTGACAGATGCGCCGATAACCGCCTCTCCACTTAACGGGGGAATTTGCCCAATAACTGTTTTGAGGAAAGTGCTTTTTCCCACCCCATTGGGACCAATTAACGCGGCTGTTTCTCCCCGCCACAACACAATATCTGGCACTTGGAATAAAGGAGTATCATAACCGACGGTGAGATTTTTTGTCTCTAAGACTTTATCGCCGCTGCGTATGGCAGCTTGAATCCGCAAATTCATCTCACGCCGTTCACCACGCGGCTTGTTGATGATCTTGCCACGCTTTTTCATTGTTTCAAGACGTTTCAGCCGCCCTTTTGCTTGTGCGGTGCCTCGGCTACCCATATTACGCCGGATGAAGTCCATCTCTTTCTCGATGAATTCTTGCTGACGCTCATATTCTTTGAGTAGTCGTTCATGGCGTTCTGTTCGTTGACGTACATAATGACTGTAGTTCCCACGATAAACTTCTAGGCTACCCCAATCAAGCTCCCATATGGTGCTGGCGAATTTATCCATAAAATAACGGTCATGACTGACTGCCAACACCGCGCCAGGAAAATCCTTCAAGTAGCCTTCCAGCCATTCCACTGCTTGAATATCCAGATGATTGGTAGGTTCATCCAACACTAATAAATTTGGGCGTTCCAATAATAGCCGTGCTAACAGCGCGCGGGTTTTTTGCCCGCCAGAAAGCTGGTTGAGCGGTGTGTCAAAATCGGCTTCCTCAAAGCCTACGCCGCGCAGCACAATCCGCATCTCGCTCTCATAAGTATATCCACCAAGTCGTTCAAACGCTTCTTGTAGTTCACCATAGGTGATCATCGCATCGTCATGTTTATCTGGGTCTGCCAGGTCATGCTCAAGCTGGTTGAGGCGTTTTTCCATCTCACGCAGATGATCAAAAGCATGTAGGGCTTCCTCACGGATGGTATGCTCCCCCAATAGCTCAGGTCTTTGGGGTAAAAAACCAATTTTTAGATCACGCGCACGGAAAATCTCGCCTTCTGTAGGAATATCTGCACCAATGATGAGATTAAGCAGGGTGGTCTTTCCTGCACCGTTGGGACCAACAAGTGCGATACGCGCTTGGTGTGGGATTTCAAACGAGATACCAGAGAAAATAACATCCGCGCCGTAGTATTTTGCTAAGTTGTTTCCAGTGACAAGTGACATAAATTCTTAACGGGTCATAATGGACAAAACAGCGGTATTATATCAACACTTCGCCATATCCTCAATGATCCCATCAGAATACGTATCCAATTTTTATCTAGATAGTGTATACGCTAAAATAAGTGACACAATGGCTGAGATGGGGAGTAAGCAGAATGAAACCAATCGGCGGGACGGATTTTATCACGGCACCGGAACCACACGGTTTTGGGATGTGCTTCTATGCGGATGGAGAGGGCAACGTTTGCGGTAAAATTACACTTAAAGAAGATAAGCAAGGTCCCCCTGGGCACGCTCATGGGGGTGCGTTAATTGCTTTGTTGGATGAAGCGATGGGCGCGGCTGCCTGGAATATTGGGTATCGGGTGGTTGCGGTGAACCTCAATTTTAACTTAAAGCGAGCTGTGCCCCTCCATACAGAAATCACAATACGTGGTAAAGTAGAAAGCAAAGAAGACCGTAAAGTGTTTACATCCGGGCAGGTTATTTTACCGGATGGGGCGGTTGCTGTTGATTGCACTGGTCTATTTTTAGAAGCCCCGACATATGTCGGCGGTAACTTCAACCCTTTTTTAGAGAAAGGACAAGATAATGCGTAAAATTTATTTGCTGATGCTCATGTTGGTGATGATCGTACCGGTCTTTGCACAGGAAGATGCAGTGATTGATCGTGTTTTGAATAGTACAACACCGGATGAAGCGTATCAAAGTTATACTGCTTTGTGGACGTTCAAATCGGGTAATGTGGTATCAGTCGATTTTGCTGGGATGTCGTTGGAGCTAACGAGTAGTGTTGATGCTGAAGCGACTATTCAGGCGACATTAGGTGATAACCCGAACGCGCTGGTTATGCTGACTTATACTGTAGAAGAGGCGGATGATAGCGGTTTGGTCACTTATACCATTGAAGCTGAAGCACGGTATGTCGATGGCAATTTATATATCAATGCGGCGTATGTTGATGGTGTTGGTCCATATGATATTCGTGGTGAATGGGTACAGGTAGATGATCTGGAAAACTTCCCAGAATTTGACTTTTTCAGTGATGTATTTGAAGTTTTTCAATCTGAAACAGACGTTAACCTTGAAACAGTTCTAGATTTTGCAACAAGTATTTCTGTTGAACCGACTGAATTAAATGAGACTGAAGTGGATAGTGTCATCATCACCTTTGGTTGGCAAGGGTTGGAAAATTTATTAGATAGTTTAGGAGCCGGCTTAAGTTTGGAATCAGATAATCCAATTGCTGCCACGTTAATTCAAGAACTAAGCAATTCAGACGATGATTTATTGACATTGATGTTGCTATTGGATGATAACAATGTGCAGGTTGGGCGAGGTGTCTCTGTTAATTTGGCATTAGCGGATTTAGATGCATCTGTTTTAGACCCAACGTTAGAAGGCACAGATGCAACTGTAAGCGTTGAACTCACTAGCGCAGAAAACACGGTTATTTTAGAAGCGAATGAAGTTTATGCGCCGGTGGAAGCACCACAACTAGCAAATTAAATAGAACCCAAAAACGGGCGTAAAAACCACGCCCGTTTTTATGTCGTTCTTTCTGTAAGATGTTGTTGAATGGCTTCTAAGAGTGCTTGATGACTTGGCTTGCTTCTACCATCGGCATTGACGAACTTTGCCCGTAAAATACCATTTGCATCAATAACCAGGTAGGTTTTAGCGACGGCAGATGTATAAAGTTTGTGGAGTGCCTCATCATGATCTGCTAGCAAGGGGAAATTGATAGGGGTTGGGGCAGTTGCCTTAAAATTCTTCAGAATTTGTGCGTCATCCACAGAAGCAACTGCGACATTCACGCCTTCATGTTGATAAATTTCTGACGTTCGTCCAAGTGAATACAAGGTCTGAACGCAAGGCGCACACCATGTGCCATAGACAAATACCAACAATAACCCCTTTTCCCCCACTAAATTTTGAAATGTGCGGATGTTTCCTTCTTCGTCTGGGATTTCAAAATGTGGAATTTTTTCGCCAATTAAGGGTCCATGTTCCATAATAACGTCCTGTGTCATCGTTTTATTTTAGACGACGCATAACGGATAAAACCTTACCTTGTATTTGGCAATGACGAGCATCTACGTAAATTGGTTGCATGGTGGGGTGTGCTGGCTGCAAGCGGATACGATCGCCTTCATTATAGAAATACTTGAGCGTCGTTTCTTCGCGATCAGTTAACCAAACAGCGACCATCTCACCATTGTTGGCTTTTTCCACACGGCGTAGCACAACAGTGTCGCCGTCTTGGATCATTGCATCAATCATCGAATCGCCTTGAACGGTTAGGGCAAATACATCCTGAGGATCAATGCCTCTTAAAAAGGAAACTGGGATTTCTACTGCTTTTTCTTCATCCTCGTAGGCATCAACATTGATTGGCTCCCCAGCTACAATTTGCCCAACATGTGGAATCTTAAAAACTTCCCCTGTCGCTTTAACTTTACGATGCCGCGCGCCTGGAATTGGTTTGAGTAAACGTAGCCCACGTGATTTAGCAGCTGTACGCTCAATAAACCCTGCGTCTGCTAATTTATTTAGGTTATAATTGACAACCGATGTGGAGTCGATTTTTGTTGCTTCACCAACTTCACGGATGGTAGGTGGAAATCCGTTTTCTGCAAGGTAACGATCAATAAACCGCAAAATATTTTTTTGGCGATCAGATAATTGATCAAAACTTTTATCTTTCATGATAACAACCTTTTCGATATTATGTTCGGAATAGTTGTTCTGATTATAGACGAACATAAGTTCAGTTGTCAAATTAATTGAAAGAGCTGAAACACCCATCTCCGGCGTGGAGATAGCTAGTGTTGATTATTATGAAAGGGGCTAATTTTAGATGATTATCTCAGTAGAATAACCGTATTTATGCAGATTTGTCCTTTAGCAATATGGGAATAGTCCAATTATTTTTTAAGACTATAAGCAGTTAGTTTCCAGCATCGAGATTTCGATGAAATGCTTTTTGAAGCGTCAACGTCAAATTGATGAGTAATATCACTACCATTTTATGCCGTTAGTGTTAGCTTTTAAAAAGAATTAATTTTACCTATTTAAAGGATGCGTAAGATGTCTTTTACAAAACAAGATGCTCTCGACTATCATCGGATGGGTCGTCCAGGGAAAATTGAAGTAAAACCCACCAAACCCCTAACAACACAGCTTCATCTCTCATTGGCTTATTCCCCCGGTGTGGCAGAAGCCTGCCGAGAAATTCATCAAGACCCTCTGAAAGTTTTTGAGTTAACTACCCGTGCTAATTTGGTTGCGGTTGTCTCCAATGGCACAGCGGTTCTTGGTTTGGGGAATTTAGGTCCCTTAGGGGCTAAGCCGGTGATGGAAGGCAAGGGCGTGTTATTTAAACGTTTTGCTGATATTGATGTATTCGATATTGAGATCAACGCCACCACTGCCGAAGAGATTATCGCCACTTGCCGCGCTATTGCGCCAACATTCGGCGGCATTAATTTAGAGGACATCAAAGCACCAGAATGTTTTGAGGTGGAAGAACGGCTTAAGGCAGAACTAGACATCCCTGTTTTTCATGATGATCAACACGGCACGGCAATCATCTCCGGTGCTGCCTTGATTAACGCTTGTGAGATCACCGGCAAAAAATTTGAGGACTTGCGTGTTGTTGTCATCGGGGCAGGAGCCAGCGCAATCGCCTGCGCGAAGTTCTATGTCGCGTTGGGCGTAAAGCGTGAAAACATTATCATGACCGATTCCAAAGGCATCATCTATGAAGGGCGTGAGGGAGTCAATAAATATAAGGCGGAGTTCGCCACCAAGCGCGATGTCCGCACAATACCAGATGCCCTAGTCGATGCTGATGTGCTATTGGGGTTATCAGTCGCCGGGGCAATTGAACCAGAGTGGATTAAAGCCATGGCAAAAGACCCCATCATCTTCGCAATGGCAAATCCAGACCCGGAAATCCGCCCAGAGGATGCCATGGCAGTGCGTCCAGATGTCATCATGGGCACCGGGCGCAGTGATTACCCCAATCAAGTTAACAATGTGCTGGGGTTCCCGTTCCTTTTCCGTGGGGCGTTGGATGTTTATGCGACAAGTATTAATGAAGAAATGAAAATGGCCGCTGCCAAAGCACTTGCTCAAATGGCACATGATGACGTGCCGGATAGTGTACTTTCGGCTTACGGTGTCAAACAATTAAAATTTGGGCGGGATTATCTCATTCCCAAACCACTCGATCCACGTGTGTTGTTATATGTCGCGCCGGCTGTTGCCAAAGCTGCGATGGAATCCGGTGTAGCACGGCGTAAAATTGATATTGATGAATATCGCAATCAGTTAATCGCCCGCCAAGGACAAACGCAACTCCTGCGGAATTACTTACAAAACAAAGCAAAAATGGGTAGTAAAAAGCGCGTGGTTTTTGGAGAAGGCGATCATCCCAAGATTATCCGCGCTGCCCATCAAGTGCAAGAAGAAGGCATTGCCACCCCCATCTTATTAGCGCGGCAAGAGGATGTAAACCGCGTTATCCAAGAACTTGGGTTAGATTTTCATCCACAGGTCATCACACCATACGAGCAACATCGCCCCGATTTTGTTGAAGCGTATCTCAAACTCCGTGAGCGCAAAGGCGTTAGCAAAGCCCGTGCGGAAAACATGATGCAAGGACGTACTCATTATGGTTTGATGATGGTCAAAATGGGAGAAGCGGATGCATTTGTTAGCGGGTTGACATTAGAATATCCTGATGTGCTACGCCCAGCATTACAGGTTAGCGGAACACGCCCTGGTACAGATACTGTATGTGGTGTGTATCTGATGATTGTTCAGGGGAAAGTATACATTTTTGCTGATACAACGGTCAACATTGACCCAGATGCCCAAACGCTGGCACAAATCGCCATCCTGACAAATGATTTTGCCAAAACATTAGAAATTGACCCTAAAATTGCGATGTTGTCATTCTCAAACTTTGGCAGCACCCCACACCCACTTTCTCATAAAGTACATGATGCTGTGAATATCGTGCATGAAAAACGTCCGGATATTGTGATAGACGGAGAAATGCAAGCAGATGCGGCAGTTGTCGCGGAGATTATTGATAATCGTTATCCCTTTAGCAAAGTAAAGAATGCGAACATCCTCGTTTTTCCTGATCTTGGTTCAGCGAACATCGCCTATAAGCTGATGGATCGTCTGACTGATGCCGAAGCCATTGGTCCCATCCTTTTAGGTGTAGGGGCACCGGTGCATGTCTTACAAGTTGGCGATGAAGTAGAAGATATTGTCACCATGACGGCTGTTGCCGTTATGGATGCACAAGGACGTGAATAAACCAACACAGGGGATGCGGTTAAAACTGTATCCCCTGTCACAAATCTCCTCCCTTGTTCGTCTTTATTGATAGATCAAACGATAAAAGCTGACACAGCGACTAACATTAAATAACTGACAACAGGGAGGTTTTAATGAAACATGTCTTGATTCTAGGTGGTGGGTATGCTGGTATGATGGCTGCTCTCCGCCTAACTGCCAAACTGCGTGCCCACAAAGACGATATTCACATTACATTAATCAACGCATCCGATACATTTACCGAGCGTATCCGATTACATCAAGCTGCTGTTGGAAAACCCCTTCCACAATATTCTATTCCAAAGATGCTCAAGAAACGAAACATCCAGTTTATACAGGGTTGGGTGACTGCCATTGAGCCTAATCAACACCAAGTTCGTGTACAAATAGAAAAAGAGCTACAAACATTTCACTATGATATTTTGATCTACGCGCTTGGTAGCCATACTGATCTTGATAGCATTCCAGGTATTCGTGATTATGCTTATACGCTGGATGAAAAATCTGCCCAAAAACTGAAACAACA
Organism: Chloroflexota bacterium; assembly: GCA_003696565.1. GTDB lineage: Bacteria > Chloroflexota > Anaerolineae > Aggregatilineales > Phototrophicaceae > DAOTWY01. The sequence goes on along the minus strand of RFHA01000327.1, from coordinate 1,012 downwards.
CCTACCTCGTATTGCAGCTAAATCTGGCACATTGGTAATTTGTGGTGGGGGATTAACAGGGATTGAAACCGCCACAGAACTCGCAGAACACTTTCCAACGCTCCATACCCGCCTGGTTACACAAGGGCAACTTGGTGGTGGGCTTTCACCCAAAGGGCGTAAGTATATTCATAAAGTGTTTTCTAAGCTCAATATCCAACGAGATGAACAAGTTAGTGTACGTGCTATTAATCACAATGCTATTCTTTTGGATAATGGACATACGATATCATATGATATATTGATTTGGGCGGGGTCATTTAACGCCCCAGAACTAGCAAAACAAGCAGGGATCACCGTCAACAATAAAAATCAAATTCTCATTGATCAATATTTACGATCAATTTCTCATCCCGATATTTTTGTGGTGGGAGATGCTGGTCAATTTGTATCATCACCTGAAGCAACGATTCGTATGGCATGTGCCACAGCTATGCCCATGGGTGCCCGTGGTGGAGAAAACGTTGCTGCACTCATACAATCCAAACCGCTTACTGCTTTCCATTTTAACTATTTATTACAATGCATCAGCTTAGGAAGGCGCGTAGGGTTAATCCAATTTGTTCATGGTGATGATACTCCCAAAGAACGTATTTTAACGGGAAAGATAGGAGCTTGGGTTAAAGAATTGATTTGCCGCTTTACAATTTGGTCACTCAAAATTGAGCGGTACTTTCCGGGTGCATACAAGTGGGCTGGGGCAAAAAGAGGAAACCAGATTATTCATTATGAACATGAAAAATCCTACCGAAACGTTTGAAACATATCGCCCTTTGCTATTTAGCATTGCATATCGCATGTTAGGGAGCGTCATGGAAGCTGAAGACATCGTACAAGAAGCCTATTTACGCTTCCATACTCGACAAGACATCAAATCACCACGTGCTTTTTTAAGCACAATTGTCGTTCGTCTCTGCCTAGACTATCTCAAATCCGCAAAGACCAAACGTGAACATTATCTAGGTACTTGGTT
>RFHA01000053.1 GCA_003696565.1 Chloroflexota bacterium | reverse complement strand
TTCTGCATAAAAAGCATTTGCCCCTTCTCCCCACCAGCCATCACGCTGCAAGTCCTCTATCTGCCGCCGAACAGCTTGCAACACCTGATCAGTATTTTCCGACCGCTCTAAAAATTTTTGCGCAATTTGTTCAAGTTGTTCATAATTTGCTTGGATTATATTTCCTGGCATTATTTTATCTCCTAAAAGTAGCTGAACTCACTTTCACGGAATTTTATATACATTATCAAGCCATAATTGGCACTAAACGCTCCCGAATCCGCTGAAAAACTACCTCATTAGCAACTGGTTCCAGTAAAACTTGCTCCTTTTGCGGCGTTGCTAAAACTGAAAAAGCCTGGTCTTGATATAACACAAATGTACCTGTGGTATCTAAACCGGCATCTCCCGATTGAAAGAAAATTACCGTGTTCTGTGGCTCACCACTGTTCATAATATCGACAATGGTTTGTGCGGATAGAATCCCAGCATTGGTTAATAACTGAATAGCTCTAGCAGGTTGATGAGCGCGGATTGCTTCATTAATCGCTTTAAATAGTGTCCCTTTTAGTGTTACAGGTGTCATATTCGGGGCTTGTGTATCATGCATCGCCATTCGATCAGCAATAAGTTCCGCCATGATACCTGGATCATGCGTTAGGGCAAAATGATGCACTAATTTGTTGTCATCATAAATGTGTTCTAATGCTAATCGCTCAGCAACATAATAGGTCACACGCTGAGGCATAGCATCTGGTTGAGTGGCTGTTAAAACCTGAATAGCTAGCCGCGCTTGGGCATATGTAGCAATTACACTGAGTACCAATGTTTCAATCTGTAATTTGCCATCTTCCCCATCATGGATATACCCACGAGCATATAGGCTAGATGCACCAGATTGCAGCCGAGACATCCCTACTTCCTCGCTGACTGTCTCTGGTAAAATACTTTTCATCCCTAACAGTGGTGGGGTAATCAGGCGAGTTTGCAAAAAAGCTAGCTCATCATAAGTTAAATCAAGATAAATAATATTGTTGTTCATCGCTTATCCTTACCAGTTCCAGGGCATTAGACTCAGTGCAGCATCCGTTACGGATGTGTTTGCCAAAAGGCTCATCGCGCCATCAGTGGTTTCTGTAATGGCAGATTTAAAATCAGAAGGCAAAGGAGAGTGATTAATAGCTGAATTAAAAATCGCAACCCCCTGCGCCATTTTCATTTCAACCCACGTTTCAGGGTAATGAACAGCCCCTACAAACATATCTGTCGTTGCTGTCCAAACACGTCCAACGCTCGTACCTAAATTAAAATCGCTATTGACCGGTGTTCCTGTTACGCTACCAAGTAAATCCGCCCCAGGTACACCCCACTCATGTAGTTGGTTAACCACAGCTTGACGTGGCGCGCTATGCAAATCATAGGCTAAGCGTGCCACCTCATACCGGATATTTGTTGGGTCTGTTTTGGACATCGCATCATAGTAATTTTGTGTTGTGGTGAACAGTGCATCATGCATTTCAGGAGATATAGAGGTGTTCGTGAATTCAGCAATCGACCGGCTAAAAGCCACCTCTAACCCACCATAAGTTTGATGAATACTATTCCCCAATTGAATTGCTGTCCCCACACCTGTCAGATCAATAGCAGACCCCATGATCGCGTCCAACATCGCGATGCTCCCGCCGCGTATTAAATTGGGTTCCTCGCCAAATTTTTCACCATATTTGAGAATGGCACTAATGCCTGTCATTACAGCCAATGTACCAAACCCCGCGCCCGTGGTCGCTGGCTCCGGTACGACAATCCCCAATGCAGCAAGTGCCTTCACCCAGTTGACAGAGCCAAATATATCCCCAGCGAGTTTAAAGTAAAATCCAGAATTCATGAGCTGATCCCACCGATCACGTGGAATACCTGGCGGCGGTGGTGGATATGCCGTCCCCCCGCCAGTACCGCTATCTGGTAACCCTCCACCGCCATTAAATACGCCTCCGGCACGTTCTTCCGCATCCATCATCAGCTCAATAATGCGATATGTCGTATCACCGGCTTGATCTAACGCCGTTTTCAGGCGTTTAACCCCTGGCAGCACCTCATCTTCCATTTCTGCATAAAAAGCATTTGCCCCTTCTCCCCACCAGCCATCACGCTGCAAGTCCTCTATCTGCCGCCGAACAGCTTGCAACACCTGATCA
>RFHA01000052.1 GCA_003696565.1 Chloroflexota bacterium | reverse complement strand
TTCTGCATAAAAAGCATTTGCCCCTTCTCCCCACCAGCCATCACGCTGCAAGTCCTCTATCTGCCGCCGAACAGCTTGCAACACCTGATCAGTATTTTCTGACCGTTCTAAAAATTGCTGTGCGATCTGCTCTAACTGCTCATAATTTACTTGGATTATATTTCCTGGCATATCTAATAAATCCTTATGAAATGAGACATGACACTACTCTCATGTAAACATGGGACACAAACGCTTCCCCAGGGAATTGCAATAAATCTTAATATTTAGAACGAATAAAGTCAAATGAAACTTAAAACATCAGTTGCACCTTCTTTAGTTTTAGCGATATGCTTAAAGTGTGTCGATAGGACTTTGGATTGAGAAATTATGTAACCAATCACCAATATAATATCTGGTGATTTTGAACAAGGAGGTTTTGATGAAACGGCGATTCGCTCTTTTATTTTTGCTCTTGAGCATACCTTTTATGTTGACTAGTGCTCAAGGTGGGTTAAATACTTTTGTAAATTATTTTGTCGTCACAGAAAACACGGACTCAGTTACTTTAGATGTGTATTTTAATATTGTTGATGCAGGGGGACGTGTCTTCGAAGGGGCTGAGGTTGAAACGGTCAACATTCAACTTGATGATGGGAGTCAATATGTGGCTAATGTCATCCAACCAGAAAATCCGTTTTATATCGCCATCGTGTTAGATGCTAGCGGGAGTATGACAAGTGCCAACCCGGCAATGCGCGCCGCAGCTATTGCGGCTGTAGATGATGCGCCGGAACTAGCACAGTTTGCCGTGCTTTCTTTTAGCGAGCGGGAAAACATCAATCTGATACAAGGCTTTAGCCCAGACCCAGAACAAACAAAAGTGAGCATCGACTCCGTGCGTTCCATCGAAAACGGTGGGACATGCCTCTATGACGCAACTATGCGCGCGCTGGAATTAGTCGCTTCTCAACCTCAAGGACGGCGAGCTGTCATCCTTTTTACAGATGGTGTGGATGAAACCGCCCGTGGAGAACCCTGTAGTGTTAACACGCTGGAAAATATTATTGAAGTGGCTAGCAACCCAGGCTTACAAATCCCAATTTATGTGGTTGGGATGCGTGGACGCGGTGGTACACAAATCAATGAAGGGGAGCTACGTCTGATTGCCGATAGTACCGGTGGGTTAGCAGCATTTGGGGATAGCTCCCAGTTGAATACCATGTTTGACATCATGATGACCGCACTCAATAATCAGTGGTTAGCACAGGCAGAAATTTACCCTCCTGCTGGGGTGCGGCGGGCAATCATCACACCGGTGTTTGAAAGTGGGGTAAACGCCTTCGCCACCACTATTGAATTTGTCGTCTCACGTAATTTCATCCCTCCATTAGAAATATTCTTCGGCAGTATCACCTATGACGAAACACGCGACATCACCAGTGTGGAGATTATCGCTAATGGGGCGGATCGTGCATCCCAATTGCGTGTTGAAATTATCGATACAGAACGCAACTTGACCGTCAGTAGTTTTAATGTCCCCGGCGTGCCGGAAAAAATTGAAATCCCTGGTGATGGGCTTGAACCAGACGGTGAATATGCCGTTAGCATCACTGGCTTGAACGATGGCGGGCAACCTGTTTCACAACCGTTTGTTAACGCCTTTGTTTATCGTGGCTTAGGTGAGCAGCCCATTCAAGTCAACATCATACGTGTTGAATTAAGTGAAGACGAAAGCATGTTAGAAGTGACACTTGCCACACAAGGGCGTGACCGCATCAGCGGCTTGTTTGTCTCGATTGTCGATGAGCAAACCAATACTGCCGTTGGAGACCCATTACAAACCAGCAGCGCGCCCACTGCTGTCAACGTGCCACTCACCAACCTGCAACCGGGTAAAGAATACCGCGTAGAGATCACTCCGATTGATTTAACTGGACAATTGATTACAGATGCAATTACACAAAGACAGTTTGTCACCAGCCCCCCCCTATTACCAACTGTGATATTAGATGGTGTTAACCACACACCTGGCACAACTGAGGTTAGCATTGATCTACTCATCACCAACCCACAATTAATTGGATCCATGCGTGTATCCGGCACATCCAAGCAAGGCGGTACCCGCGTTTTTGATCCGATTATCATTGATGGTGCCCAGTCCTCTATTAATATTCCAACCGATCGCATGTCCAAAGATCAGGAATATATCATCACCATTAATATACTAGATGACGATGGCAACCCCCTCGCCCAGCCGATTATCGCCGAATTCCTTTATTCTCCACCAGGAAAAAGCATTTTTGAACGGATCGGTGAGTTTGTCGCCAGTCCAATTGTGCTAGGGGTTCTAGTCGCTATCGCACTCTTTTTAGTGTTTTGGTTCTATAACCAACGGAAGCAAAAACAAGCGCAACCGGCAGAAGGCAATCTTAATTACATAAAATTTTCCAAAACGCAACTCGCTCAATTAGAGAACAATATGGGAAGCGGGCGGCGTATGATTAATAACCCAGCCGATAGCAATAAAACCCGTATTGAACAACGCCCGCCAACGGGGGCACCGCCCATGCCACAACGCAACAATCCCACCGTACAACGGCAACCACCGGCTCAACTTGAAATCCTGCAAGCTAATACACAAATGCCTCAACGGATGGTTCAAATTACCACCCCGCGCTTTATTATCGGTCGAGAAGGACGTGACCTTAACTTTGATAACGATCCTAGTGTTTCTCGTCAACATTTGGAGATTAGTTTTTCAAGCGCACATGGTGCATATCAAATCAAAGATTTGGGGTCAACTTTTGGAACAAAAGTTAATGGTCGCCCGCTGATGCCAGATCATCCAGAAATATTATCTAGCACCCAGGTCATCACAATTGAGTTAGGAAAATCCGCTGTGGTTCGTTTCCGTGTGCTTCATACTCAACCCGGGCAAGATTTAAGCAGCAACTGGGAAGTTTAATAAAAAATGAGAGGCAGATTAGAATATTACGATATATTACTAAAGGACCAGTCCCCTAAAGCTAAAATTGGCATACAATATAGGCAAGACCTAATTAAGTTAGGAGGGAATATATGCCTGCCGATAAAATTGAGGCGAACTACGAGGTTTTGGAAAATGTTAGTAACATGTTCCAAAGTAGCCATGAACAGCTCAAGAGTATGTTTAGCAATGTCAAGAGCTGCATGGAATCCTTGCTCTCAGAAGGATGGATTGGACGCGGGTCCGATGCCTATGAGAGTGAAATGAACGAGGAGGTGCTGCCACAATTGCAGCGTCTTGTGGATGCAATGGATCAAGCAAGCCAGATTACGCGCCGTATTGCTCAAACGATGCAGGATGCCGAAGAAAACGCCGGCTCCTTCTTCCGTCGGTAATAAAT
>RFHA01000326.1 GCA_003696565.1 Chloroflexota bacterium | reverse complement strand
GTTCCGGCATTTTATCCAATGTTTTCTTCAATGTGGTCTTTGTCCATTTATCATAATTTTGCTGTATTTCATTAAGTTTTTTAGGATCAAACATCATCAAAAAATCTCCACTTATCATTTTTGAGCATTATAACACAGCGTTGTATCACTTCAGTCAATATATTAAAATTGTGTTAAACGCAATTAACATTTAAATAAAAATCAATTAAAATAATAGACTGATGTCAATCTTGAGGAAGCCTGATGGATATAGAAAAATTACGTGAGTCTCTGCAACCACTTACACCTGAGGACACTATGTCAGAAGCTGGGAGAAAAATCCTGCTCAGTGACTTCATTATTATGCTTCATCACGAACCTGGGGCGCGTACAGGTGAAAATATAGAAGAGTTACATAAAATGCGAGTTGCAACACGCCGAATGCGGAGCGCGCTTCAACTCTTAAGTGATTATTATAAGCCTAAGTTGGTCAAATTTTTTCAAAAGCATCTCCAAAAACTCGGCAAAAAATTAGGGGATGTGCGTGATCTGGATGTGATGCTGCAGGATTTGACTCAACTTCCTAACTATCAAGAAATTCATGATATTTTGGCGGTATTAGAAAATCAAAGGCAAATAGCACGCAACCAACTCCACAAATATCTGGATAGTCCGCAACACAAGCGGTTTATTGAAAAGTTTGGAAAGTTTCTATCAAAGCCGGGAAAAGGTGTCGCAATACCAGAAGCCAGCGGGATTATCCCTTACCAAGTTCGCCATATTCTACCGGTTTTAATCTACGATCATCTAGCCATTGTAAGAGCATACGATACTGTATTAGACAAAGTAGATATCCATACACTGCACACACTTAGAATTGAATTCAAGCGATTACGTTATGCAATCAGCTACTTTAAGAGTCTATTGGGATCATCTGTGGAACAATTTATTGAAGAAATTAAAATTGTTCAGGATTATCTTGGACGACTCAACGATATTCATGTCGCACAATTACGCTTAAGCCAATTGGCTGATCATGACATTCTACAGGCATATATCAGCAATTTAGCTGAAGAAGAAAAAAGGCTCATTAACGGATTTGGCGATGTGTGGACAAAGTTTAATAGTCGTGCAGTCCAACGCAAGCTTTCTGATGCTTTGCTGGTATTACGTTGAGGTGTTTCTGGCTAATTTAATCTGTTCAAGCAAAAACAGCAAACCACAAGAAGCTAATATCCCAACAGCAAGATAAGTCATTAAATAGTATCGTTGCCATTCCAATGGCGTTAAAACAGCCGCAAACAAGAACATCATTACAGCCCATATCACAATAAGCCTAGAGTCGGGTAATCGCTTTCGCCACAAAACTATCCCCCCAACCAAAACCAGGCTCATCAAAATTGCGGCTGTTAGTTTTGACCCTACTACCCCACGCCAAGGAGTTGCTTCATAATTTTGTATTTGATCACTAATATAATTTTCCCAAGTAGCCACCTCATAATATTGAGGAACCCCTATAAATGTTTGGCGTAAAAAACCAGCAAGTTGATCTTGCCAATCATCATAACCACCAAAAGCCGTAACTTGCCCACTTAATAATTCATGACGTGCATCAAGTACTTGCCCAGCACGTTGGAGCGGATTTCCCCACCAAATTGGGTTAAGACAAAAAAACACAAATAATGACAAAACACCAGCAACAAGGATTTGTAATAAGCGTTTACGATTTTGCAAAGCATATACACCACAAACGGCAAAGATCGTTCCAACAGTAAAAACGGCAGGGTGTTTTGCAGAAACCGCCAATCCACTTGATATACCTAATAAAATTGTCCATCGCCAAGTTGATTGATACTTTTTAAGCCATAACACACCAAATAAAATGACTAACAGACTAAACAGCATTAATCCACCTTCAAACATCGCACGCCGTCCATTTAACAACAATGCTGGATTAAGTGCATAATAGAGGCTGGCAAAATAAGCTATCATCGGGTTGCCCATTTGCCATGCGATACCAAACATAACCCAAAGACTAGCCGTAAACATCAATGCAGAAGCCAATCGGCTAATCATCAATAAGCGTGTTTCAGGCGCATGACCGTTTTGATGGTTCCATTCCCAACCTGCCCCCCAAACCCACTGATCATTAATATCTTCTACATGATAGCCATCCAGCACCCAAAAGGTTGCCATCACATACTTGGATAAAGAACCAGTAATTAACCGGAGATGTTGCTCCGTTTCAACTAAAGGCGGATCATGGTAAAGAACTCGTTGTAAATCTGTAGCTATATAAACACCGTCGCGACTCATCCAGATGGTGGTTGATTCATCACCGTGAAAAGGTACATGTTGCACGCCTGCCAAAATATAGATAGATAAAGCACACAACCAAAGAACAGAAAGAACATGATGTTTCATAGCGTTTTCTTCTGCTTTCTATATGTTGCGATCACCACACCGCACATAATAATGACACCACCAATGACTTGAAATACACTTGGAACTTCTCTAAAAACAAAATAAGCTACTATAGCACTTAAAATAGGTTCTGTTTGAGTGGAAAGACTAACATAAGTGGCAGGTAAATACGCCAGCGCATAATTCAAGGATGAATGCCCGATCAATTGTGGTATTAAACCCAGTGCCAAAATCCATAAATAACCCTCTAGCGAATATCCGATCATGGATACATCAGAAAGGAACACAAAACATAGCATAATAAATGCTGCGATACTATACACCAACCAAATATATGGTGTAAGAGACAATGTGTGACGTAATTTACGACCTATCACAAAGTATATTGCCACCGCAACTGCACCAAGTATAGACAAGCCCGCGCCAAGTAATTGATTTTGATTCTGTTGTACCCAAATTTGATGAAACGGCGTGCGGAAATTCATAGATAAATCCGCAGAAATCCCAGACAATCCAATCACCAAGCCACCGATTAAGGCAATTATTAGTCCCAAAAGAATTTGCTTAGAAAGATAAGCCCGCAAAAACAACACTTCCAGCACAGCTACCCAAATAGATGTCGTTGTCACCAATACAACCGAGATTAACACCGTGGTATGCTCTAGCGATGTGACCCAAGAAAAAAAGTGGATCGCCAAGAAAAAGCCAGAGATCAATGCGAGACGCAATTCAAACCAGGACATTTTGCGCAGTTGTGCAAGGTAATCTGCACGGCGCAAGATAACAGGTGTTAATATGCTAGCAGCAATTAATAACCGCCCCATAGCAATCAAAATAGAAGGTGCAGACTGGGCTTGTGCCAGGCGGATAAAAATCGCCGCCAATGAAACCGCACTGACCCCAATAACCAGAGAAATATACGCATTTCGATGCATACTCTTTAACCTATTCGATAAAATTGCTTGCTGATTTTAACCGGACTCTCATAGATCACTAGTGCATATTTAGATAATTCTTATACCATCTCGTTAAGATCATAAAGTCAGTATAAAAAATTATCATAAGGAGTATAATTCCCATGGCTTTTAAATTGCCTGATCTCCCCTATGCATTTAATGCACTTGAACCACATATTGATGCGCGTACCATGGAAATTCACCATGACAAACATCACGCAGGTTATACAAACAACCTAAATAACGCAATTGCTGGTACAGAATGGGAAAATAAATCAATTGAAGAAATTCTTGCCAATCTAAACGCCATCCCAGAAGAAAAACGTACAGCTGTACGCAATAACGGTGGTGGATATGCAAACCATTGCTTATTTTGGGAAATTATGAGTCCAAATGGCGGGGGACAGCCCACAGGTGAGCTAGCAGATGCCATTAATGCTGCATTTGGTAGTTTTGACGCATTCAAAGAAGCATTCTCTAAAGCTGCTGCAACACAATTTGGGTCTGGTTGGGCTTGGTTAGTGGTTGATAACGGCAAGTTAACAGTCACATCCACACCAAACCAGGATACCCCGCTAATGGAAGGCAAAACACCAATCTTAGGGTTGGATGTTTGGGAACATGCCTATTACTTAAATTATCAAAATCGTCGTGCTGATTATATTGCTGCATTCTTCAATGTGATTGACTGGAATAAAGTGGCAGAAAAATTTGCCGCAGCCAAGTAAGATGCTGTTCCATTGATTACTAAAGGGCGTTACAATACGTAACGCCTTTTTTAATAAAAAATAGTGACGTTTTACACTGGTTAGTGGCAAACGCCCAAGCAATATTTAAAAAGAAACAAGGACTTAAGGAGCATCAATAAATGACTGAATATCGCATTGAAAAAGATTCTCTTGGTGAGGTAAAAGTACCTGCCAAAGCATATTATGCTGCCCAAACGCAACGCGCAGTAGAAAATTTTCCGGTCAGTGGTTTAAAGCCGTGGCCCGCATTTATCTGGAGTATGGCTGTTATCAAACGAGCTGCGGCAGAAGTGCATAAAGATTTAGGCTTGTTAGACCCAGAAATCGCTGATGCGATCATGCAAGCCGCTGATGAGATTCTAGCGGGGCAACACCACGATCAATTTGTGGTAGATCCTTTCCAAGCTGGTGCTGGTACCAGTCATAACATGAACACCAACGAAGTGATTGCAAACCGTGCAAATGAAATTTTAGGATACGCATTAGATGATCCTAAAAAACCCGTTCATCCTAATGACCATGTCAATATGGCACAAAGCACTAATGACACCATCCCAACAGCGATTCGGTTGGGGGTGCTATGGCGACTAGATGAATTAATTGATACATTACAACACTTTGTTGATGAGAACCAGAAAAACGCTGATAAATGGGATCATATTGTTAAAACTGGTCGCACTCATCTTCAAGATGCGGTGCCTGTGCGCTTAGGGCAAGAAGTTGGTGCATGGAGTAAAGCAATCAGCCGCAATATTGAAAAAATCAAATTTGCTGCAGAGGGTCTACGTCGGTTAGGAATAGGTGGAACTGCAGCGGGTACCGGGCTTAATGCGCACCCAGAATATCACAGCCGCATGGTGAAAAAACTAACTGAACTAACCGGTATCACCCTGTATGAATCTGATAATTTGTTTGAATCCATGCAATCTATGCAAGACGCTGTTTTCTTCTCTGCAGCGTTGCGTAACACTGCCATGGACTTTACGCGAATCGCCAATGACATCCGCCTGCTTTCTGCTGGTCCAACAACAGGTATTGCAGAATTAACTTGCCCACCGGTGCAACCGGGGTCATCTATTATGCCGGGTAAAGTCAACCCCGTTTTAGCTGAAATGTTGAATCAGGCGATGTATCATATTATGGGGAATGACACCACCGTTAATATGTGTGGTGCAGCCGGACAGTTTGAGCTAAACGTGATGATGCCAATTATCGCACATAACTTAAACGAAATGATGCAGGTAATGATCGGTTCCGTGAGAGCCTTTACTGACAAATTGATCATTGGCTTGGTGGCTAATGAAGAACGGATTGCCAGTTGGCTTTCTCGTAATCCCATTTTGGTCACAGCTTTGAATCCAATCATCGGATATAATAATGGTGCATTAGTCGCTAAAAAAGCTCTGGCAGAAAATAAAAGTGTTCGAGACGTTGTGCTTGAGCTAGGTCTTATGGATGCTGAAGAGCTAGACAAAGCACTTGATGCACGTAAAATGACAGAAGGCGGCATCTTTAAATAAACGCAAACGTCTTATAAACTATACTCAAACAAAGAGGGGATCGCAAAAGATCGCCTCTTTTCAATTGAGGCTTACCCAGATATAGGTTATACTAGCGTCCAGATGATTTAACCAGTAGCTCAATCAAGGCATCAAGCTGACTCGTGGAAAAGCGAAAACTAGGCAAATACGAAATTTTTGAACGACTAGGACGTGGTGGGATGGCAGAAGTCTACCGCGCTTATCACGCAACTCTAGATCGTTTTGTAGCCATCAAAATACTCCATAATTTCCTGGCAGATGATGCAGAATTTGCCAGCAGATTTACGCGTGAAGCACAAAATATTGCGCGTTTGAAACATGCCCATATCGTACAGGTATATGATTTTGATTATGATACCGAGAGTGAAAGTTACTATATGGTCATGGAGCTGATCACGGGCGAAACGCTTAAAGATCGGCTTTTTCAAATGGAAAAAACTGGAGAAACTCCCTCTCTAGAAGAAACATTACGAATCATCCGTGAGGCAGCTAGTGCATTAGCATATGCGCACCGGAACGGTATGATTCATCGTGATGTCAAACCAGCTAACTTGATGTTAGACACCAACGAGAACGATCGTGTGGTGCTAACTGATTTTGGGATCGCTAAGATAGTCACAGGATCACAATTTACTGTAACAGGTGGTTTAGTTGGTACACCAGCTTATATGGCACCTGAGCAGGGCGTGGGCGAAACCGGAGATGAACGCTCAGATTTATATTCGCTTGGGGTAATTTTATATCAAATGGTTACAGGTGAACTCCCGTATGATGCAGAGACACCCCTTGCACTTATCTTAAAACATTTGAATGAGCCTATCCCATCCGCTTGTGAAAAAAATCCTAATCTCCCGCCTGAAGTAGACGTTATTATTCAAAAATTAATGGCTAAAGAGCCAGATAATCGTTACAAGGATGCTAGTGAACTCATCACAGACATCCGAACATTAGAAACAGCGTTATTGCGAAATGACGATACACCAATTCACTTAATTGCTGCGCCTTCAAATTTTGAGCAGGCAGTTGCACTGGACGACACGCCAGAAGTAGATAGTCCAACAGTGCCGTTTATTAAAAAACAAGCTATCAAGCAAAGTGAAACACCGCCTCCTTATATTCAACCAGCTCAAACCCAAACAAGCGGGCGTGGTGGCGGGATATGGCTGGCACTTGTGATCATCCTCCTAGGTGGTATGCTTGTTGGTGGTTATATTATTGGGGCAAATTCCGGTGTATTCCCAGCTATTGGTTTCTTAGCTAGCAACACACCAACCATTACGCCATCTGATACACCAACACAAACCCCAACACCAACAGATACACCGACCTCAACACCAACCACAGCGACTGATATGCCAACGCGAACACCATCGCCAACACCGACTGATGGTGCAACATTAACCAACACACCAACACAAACACCGGTTATTACCCTGACACCAAGCCTCACCCCTAATGTAACGTTAACATTTGCGGCTGAGCGGACGGCGACAACCGAAGCGTGTATATTTGACTATGACATCATCGATCAAGAACCACCAAATGGTGAAGAAGGTGGGTTCTTCCCTGTTAACTCCACTTATATCCGGCGTATCACCGTACAGAATACCGGAACATGTCCTTGGGAAGTTAACTCCTCTTTAGCGTTTATTCCCGGAAGTGGAGAAAGTTTCCGGTCAAATCGTGTTGTCATTCCAGAAGTTGTTGAAGTTGGTGATGTCATCGAGATTGAATTAGAGCTAACCTTACCATCTACTGGTAGCGTTACACCCTATACCGGATTATGGCAGTTCCGCACACGCGGACAGTTACCTATTGGAGACCCATTTGAAATCAGCATTTTGGTATTTTTCCCAGGGGATGGCTCATGAATCGTGAAGAAGCATGGCATATTGTGACTGAATTTACCCAAAGCGACTCACTACGCCGGCATATGCTTGCCGTAGAATGTGCAATGCGAGCTTATGCGGCACGATTTAATGGTGATCCTGAACTTTGGGGAATTATTGGATTATTACACGACTTTGATTACGAGAAATATCCAGATGTTGCAGTAGAAGGACACCCTATTGCTGGATCAAAAATTTTGCGAGAAAGAGGAGTTTCTGAAGAGATTATCCGTGCCATTTTATCTCATGCCGCAGAAATTACCGGTGTTCAACCACAAACATCAATGGAGAAAGCTCTAGTAGCTGTTGACGAATTAACCGGCTTTATTATTGCCGTAGCACTAGTACGTCCTTCTAAGAGCGTGCTGGATGTCAAACTTAAATCCATCAAGAAAAAATGGAAAGATAAAGCCTTCGCAGCACCTGTTAATCGTCAAGAAATTGAACATGCTGCGGCAGAACTTGGTGTACCATTAGATGAACACATTGAAATCGTCTTAGAAGCAATGAAGCAAAACGCCGAATTACTTGGCTTAACAGGTGCAGGATAAACAGGATATACCACCGCGATCCTGTTTATCCCGATAATCGTTTATGCCTGAACAAGCACGGGTGTCCCGATGTCTCCAAAATTTTCATAGAACCACCGTGCCTCATCATTCGGTAAGTTAACACACCCATGACTCATCGGTTGACCAAAATTATTATGCCAATAGGTGCCATGAATCGCGTATCCCTGATAAAAATACAGCACCCACTCTACATTCGGTAAATTATACCCTGGTCCACTCATTGTTTGTGAGCGAACACGCCGCTGAATGGTAAAATTCCCCTGAACGGTTGGCGTGGCAGGCAACCCAGTAGAGACCAATACGCTTCTCACCAGAACGCCATCTTGATAAGCGTAAATTCGCGAATCACTCAAATCAACAATGATCTGCTTGCCAACTGTGATTGTTGGTGTGGGTGCCCCTACTGGGTTAACCGGTGTCACAATCCCCATATCACGAATACCACCTGACTCATTCAGAGCAGGCACAATAATCGCTTGACCAGCAAACAGTCGATTCGCATCGACAATACCATTCATCTGTGCAAGTGTTTGCCAGTTCATCCCATACCGTCTTGCAATATCAGAAAGACTTTCTCCTGGTTGAACAATATAAGTCACATTCTGAGCTGGCGGCGTACCCTGGAAAGCCTCATCGATTTGTGCTTCTGGTTGAGCAGGTTCTGGCAACCACACATTAAGTGCCTGTCCACGATTAATTCGGTTAGGATTTGTGATGTTATTCGCCTGCATAATCTGTTCAACCGTCATGTTATATCGTTGAGCTATCAGTGTGAGTGTTTCACCAGGTTGAACGATATGAACATGTGGTGTACCTGCGATAAGTGGATTAACCACTTCGGGGCTGCTATCTGGCACAGACAGCCCTGGAATAACAAGCACCTGCCCACTATAAATTCGTGTGTAATCGGTAATATTATTTGCCTGGGCAATGATGTCCATAGAAATACCATACCGTTGTGAAATACGATAAAGCGTTTCTCCAGGTTGTACCACATGTGTCAGGTTATCATCCTGGGCATATGCGGAGGAAGCAACAATTATTATCAATAGGATTATCAACAGCCGACGCATGAGTTACCCTTTAAACTATTGTCATTGACTATCAATATTATAGAACAAAAATCAAAATGAGTATGACATCAGTTTAAACCACCGTTTCCCCTCCGCAATTGCTGGACAAATAATTTACAAGTACAATCAAGCATGTGATTTTGCAGTTATGTGATCGATCAAGTTATGTTAATACGTACTTACCGCGTCACCGATAAAATTGGTGTGGCTATTCTCAAAACAGGTGCAGGACTGAGTGCTGCCGCACTAGAACGTGCAACAATCCTTATTGGCTCCCCCCGCGAGGGCAGCGGGTTATTTGGCATGCTACGAGCCATTATTTTAGGTTTGTTCGCCTTTGTCTTATTACTCTTTAGACTAATGCACCAAATACTCAGCCATTTATTAACGATATTACGAACTAGCGTTAAATGGCTGCTTGTGTTATTTAACCGTATAGCAAGCATCGCCGGCGCACGCGGATTACAAATTGGTAAAACCGCACGCACAGCGGCAAAGACTGCGGCATCTAACAGCATGGCACGCCGTTCTGCCCGTGCTGAAATGGAAGTTGGTATCGTAGAAGACCCACTGCGTGTTCAAAATCGTCTGTTAAGTGCGCTTGTTGTTATCATCTTAGCAGTGCTGGTGTTTGTCGTCTTGTGGACAACATCTAACACAGGAACAAAGCCAACCACCCCAATTATCAATAATCCGAACTTAAACCTACCAGTTGATGATGCATCGCTTGAACAAGTAGATGCCGCTACCCCCGTTAGCTTGATTGTTGCAACACCTGTGCCAACCGCAACGGATATTCCTGCAGTGTTACAAGCAGGTGGTAGTATGATTTATACACAGCGAGAATTAGGACAAACAGATATTTGGGCAGTACCAGTTGGTGGACGAGAGCCAATCCGTTTGATTAGCTCGCCAGAAGACGATCGTGATCCGGCTTGGTCACCGAATGGGACACAAATCGCTTATGCCTCACGTGAACAAGACAGCAACTGGGATTTATATGTTTATGACATTCCTAGCAACAGTACAACTCGTTTAACATATAACCTAGCATTTGAGGCAGGTCCTACCTGGAGTCCTGATGGCGTTTTTCTAGCATATGAGGGGTATCAACGTAGCACTCACTTAGATATTTTCGTTGTACGTGCAGATGCCTCTGAACCAGCTATTCGGCTACCTGGTTCATCAGACACAGCAGATTTTTCACCGGCATGGTCTCCTTTACCTGGCAGAAGAATTGCATTTGTTTCATGGCGAGACGGCAATCAGGATATTTATGTTTATAATCTGGATACGAATGAAACCATTAACATCACCAATACGCCAAACCGTCACGAAGATTATCCAGCTTGGTCACCAGATGGGCAATTTTTGGCTTATAGTGCGATGGATGCCGGACAAGAAAAAGTTTTTGTTCAGAATATGAATGATCTCAACCAAGAACCAGAAGTCTTTCGAGTTGGGCGTGAACCTGTTTGGTCACCAGATGGTCGCAGTATCGCCTATGCCATTGATTCACCAGATAATCAAACAACATTTATTACGGTTGCACCGTTTATAGAAGGGGTCGTCACCAGTGAAGTTATTCAAACTACTTTTGGCGCAAATGATCCCGATTGGTCTGGCACACCACTTCCCCCTACGCTACTCAATTCCGGAGGCGTACCATTAGCCGTTGAGGGACCATTATATATTGAGCAGTTTGATCCTCCAACCGGTGATCCTCCCTATGGACCACAGCCAATTTTGAATGTAGAGGGTCCAGTGCCAGCACTGCTTCATGAACGAGTCAATGATTCATTCAATGCATTACGTGAGGCAGCCAATGAAAAAATTGGGTGGGACTTTTTAGGAGAATTAACATACGCCTTATGGCAACTTGATCACCGGAGAGAACAAGGTGAACCAGCACGTAATTGGCATTTAACAGGACGCGCTTTTTCGTTCAATCGGAATCAAGGTGGTTTCCCAGCAGATTTTGAGGTTGTGCGTGTAGATGATGCATCAGGTAATACATATTGGCACACCTATGTACGAGTAGCTGAAGAAGCACAAAATGGTCAGTTGGGTGAACCATTACGCCGAATGCCATGGGACTTTGCTAGTCGTGATAGTGGCGATTTAGAAGCATATAATCAGGGTGGTAGACCTCGCAGTGTCATTCCAGAAGGATATTATGTTAACTTCACTCAACTCGCTGCTGATTATGGGTGGCAACCCATGCCTGCCGGGTCAGATTGGCGTAATAATTTTAATGTCAGAAATTACTGGATGTATGTCAAACCAGAAGGGTTGACATGGTATGAAGCCATGCGCGAACTGTATACCGTTGATCAATTAGGTGGCTTTAACCCTACCCCTACCCCGCCCCCTATCATTGTGACTCCAACTGAGGAGGAGGGGTCATAATCATGCGTAATGCACTGGGGAGTATTATCAGTATTGTTGTCTTTTTAACAGTATTTGGTGGATTCGGTGTTTTGCTATATAACAATGCGCAACAAGCTAAACCAATCCGCGTTATTGTTCCAACAGAACCACCTCCAACTATCAGTGTTAATAGCCTGGCAGATATTTTTAGTGTTGGGTTTGGGGAGGATAGCACGCCATTACCAACAATAGCCATACCAACACAACGATTTGTTGCACCAACCTTACCCAACACAGAAGTGGCAAATATCGGTCAAACCAACAGCCCAATAGAGCTATATACCCTTGCACCAATCAGCCAAGGGCAAACCCCTACACCAATTCCACCCACCCCAACCCCATTTGTTGGAGGGGAAGGTGAAACACCTGTTGCACTCATAGCACCACAATCGCGTGCCACAGATGTGTGGCAACCGCCTTCTTTACCGGTACCACAAAGCAATGATCCGCTTGGGCGGGATCACTATATTCTGGCACGTCCGGTTGATTCCAATGCTCGTAATTATGGATTATTTTATTATCCATATGGTGCAGATGGTTCAGCAACAATCGGAGCAGAACGAGTGCATCATGGGGTTGATTTTTCCAATCCTGTTGGTACACCGATTAGAGCTGCCGGCTCAGGAATAGTTGTTTTTGCCTCTAGCGAAGAACAGCCCACCTTACCAGGCTCGCCTGCATATGGGCAGGTTGTTATCATTGAACACGATTTTGGATGGAAAGGTGAGCCGATTTTCACATTATATGCCCATCTGGAGCGTCCATTGGTTCAAGCTGGGGATGTGGTTGAAATGGGTCAAGTCATTGCACTAAGTGGTAACAGTGGACGATCCAGTGGTCCACATCTTCATTTTGAGGTGCGCTATAAACAAAACCTTTTTGGTAGCACCTATAACCCTGCTTTATGGATTGTGCCATATGTTGGGCATGGCACAATTGCTGGCAAACTAATTGATACACGCGGTAACGATGTTGAAGACATTTTGGTAACCGCACGAAATTTAACAGATGGGCGAGTCTTTACTACTCAAACCTATACCTTTGATGGTACAGTCAATGAAATTAACGCTGATCCTGAATGGGACGAAAATTTTGTTATTGCCGATTTACCAGTTGGACGTTATGAAGTTATCGTTTCATGGAACAATCAGCGAATTTCCCAGGTTGTTCATGTGTTTGAAGGGTTAACGACCTTTGTTGAATTACAACCTGTTCAGGCGGCGACACCACAACCGGTTGATTCATCGCCATAATACAGGAATATGTTTACAAACCTTAAGGAGTACAAAATGCACATAAAGCGACTAACGATATGGGGGATTTCTTTGCTCTTATTGAGCCTGATTTCGCTCAATATTTTTGCACAAACTGGCTCAGAGCGTGTTCTAACCCCCGGTGAAACTATTCAAGGTGTAATTGATGAAGCAAATGCTGCTCAGGTATATACATTCACAGCCCAAGCTGGGGATGTTATCTCCTTGAGCATTGAAAGCGATATAGCATTAACCTTACTTGTCACAAACGCCCAAGGGGTAAACATTGCACAAGCTCGTGTTCAAGATGAGATTACAGGCATTAATGACCTCGCAATTCCGGTTGCCGGTGTCTATTTTGTGACGGTTTTCCCGATAAATGACACCAGTGGCACCTTTTCATTAA
The DNA here is from genome assembly GCA_003696565.1 of Chloroflexota bacterium. GTDB lineage: Bacteria > Chloroflexota > Anaerolineae > Aggregatilineales > Phototrophicaceae > DAOTWY01. Next base: position 6,191 of record RFHA01000326.1, on the reverse strand, counting down.
CTTACCAAAATATCAGCTCTAACACGCCAGAAGACACCCCTGTAGCGACAACGGCAGCCCCCCCAACAACAACTATCACAGCCGATACTTTTACAACATCACAGGTTTTTCTGCCATCTGGCATGGAAGTCAGCTTGAGATGGAACACAAACGACGATTTAAACCTTCAGGTGCGCGATCCTAACGGCGGCACATTATTCTGGGGGTCACGCACAACAGCAGAAGGTGGTTCGTTTGGTCTAGATGTAAATGGACTTTGCGAAGTAATCAACACGCCACCTAATGTTGAAACAGCCAGTTGGGCAGGTGGTAGTTTGCCAACTGGTAGTTATGAAATTTTAGTTTATCACCGTCAAGCCTGTGAAGAAGCCGTACCAGTAAGCTTCACAATTGATGTCAGTGTGAATGGTGTAGCACTTGATCCAATTTTAGGTTCTATCCAAGCACCTGTTGGTGACGAAGCAACGGTATTTTTAGCCAGCTTTACCTTACGCGAAGATGGTAGTGCTGTAATTGGTCGCTCTGGTCCCTATACAGACACGCGCGTCTTGCCAATTTCTACACAAGAAATTTTAGAAACGCCCGCAACACCATTAACATTAGGAACACCGGTTCAGGGTGTTATTACAAATGAGCAATACTTCCAAACATTCACATTTAGCGGACAAGCCGGGCAAAATGTGACAGTCAGCATGAGAAACGAACGCGGTAATCTAGATACATTGTTATTGGTTCTAGATTCAGCGGGAAACATCGTAGCAGATAATGATGATATTGAACCGGCTGTCAATACCAATTCAGCAGCGACTTTCCGCATCCCCGCCACAGATACATTTACGATCTTTGCAAGCCGATATGGGAAAGATGTGGGTGGAACAGAGGGCGTTTTTACCATTGAAATTTCCGGATCAGAATTACCTGAGCAAATTATCAACCGTAATTTACCAAGTGGTGATATTGAAGTCACACTCGTTTGGAATGGTACAGCAGATTTACAACTTCTCGTCCGTGATCCATTTGGCAATTCGGTCTTTGATGACACAAGACGAGTTGCGAGTGGCGGAGAATTAGTTGAAACAGGGAATATCAATTGTGTTCAATCTTTGAATCAACCACCAGTTTATTATATCTATTGGCCCCCTAATACACTGCGTATTGGTGCTTATGAAGTTGAAGTGTGGTATCAAAGCGATTGTGGTATACCCGGTCCTGTAGACTTCCAAATTTACATCGTTGTCAGCGGACAATTGATCTTTACAGATACTGTTTCTATTGACTTTAATGAACGCTATTTGACTAGTTTCAGCATTGACCAAAACAATGTTGCTTCTCCGTCAGATGCAGGCATTATACAGATTGCAGGCGGGAGTGTTACCCTACCCTATCAGCAAGAACTCGCTTCAGCGATTTCTATCAGCGGTGGTGATGTTTTCACAGGTAGTATTACACCTAGTAACAAGTTTGATATTTATGTGTTTGAAGGGCAAATTGGCGATGTCGTCACAATCCAAATGGATGCAACATCTCAAACGTTGGATACATTGCTTTATCTAATTGATCCAAGCGGCGCAGAAATTGCGTTTAATGATGATGCTGGTGATTCAACAAACTCAGCAATTACAAATTTAACCCTAACACAAAATGGGCAGTATATCATCTTAGCAACGCATTTTGGCACAATATATGGTGGAACAACCGGTGGATACAATTTAAGTTTACGAATTGACCGCTAACAATCATCAAGAGGGTTTCATAGCCCTCTTTTTTTATCAATATAAGCCAGGTTAGATAGTCATTATTTGACCAAAAACAGCCTAGCATAACCTCTATGATTGCGCTATACTACGGAACGCTAACATCATCAACAACATTCGCAGTTGTTGTTCCCACTTAAGTTAACAACCACCTATGTAGGTGGCTTGTGGAAAACTGTAAGCTCGTGTTGACCCGCCTCAGCCATATCAAAGGGCAACAGCAAAGTTGGTGGCGCATTATGGCGATGTTCTCCTTACCCTCGTATGCAATATCATAAAACATGCTGAGGGAGTTGCACCACTAATTGGCGAGGTAGGTTTTATCTGCACAAGTATAGATAGGTGGTTAGAGAATACCAGTGGATAACACAAAATTCTCAATTCTTTTGTTAGATGCGCGATAGGCACTTAATGTATCAATCGTGCTTTCTTCCATCCGTATTTAGTCGGATGGTTTCCAGTACGGAGGTTTTGATGAAATTTCGCTTGATATTAGCTGCAATTAGCTTAGTAATTATCGCGGCAGCTTGTGCGCCAGAGCCGCAAATTTTGAGCGATCGGTTTCTGCCAGATACCAGCTTTTTAAATGTGGCAGACGAAGGCGATGAGACCGCATGTGTTGCCCCTTGCTGGCGTGGGATCACCCCCGGAGAAACCACCTGGAACGATGCCAGAGATATTATTGAAGAAGCAGATGACTTGACGAACTGGCAAACCCGTACTGATGATGAAACTGGTCAAATTGGCGCAGCTTGGGCACCAGTAGACGGGGATACATGCTGCCAAATGTTTACACAAGACGGTAGCACAGTTTCTTTAATTCTGACTCAAACAACTCCCCAGGCTACATTTGATGATGTCATCGAAATCTACGGCGAACCAGCTTATATTATCGGAGAAACAGTTACATCTGACCAAGCACTCGTCAGTGTTTATTATCCTGATGTTCCTATGTTGATCTATCTGTTCGTCGCAGGTGAAGATGGTGAAATTAATGGATCAAATCCTGTTGTTGGGTTTGCTTATATGACCCAAGAACTGATGGACTTGTTGTTAGTAACAAGTGATCTGCATGAGTGGCGTGGCTTTGATAGCTTTAAGAGTTATATTGATAGCGAATTTGAAGTAACACCGAGTGTTACCCTAACCCCCACCAATAATGAATAACGGCTATTCTCAGGTTAGAATACCTGGATAATTGCATACCTGTAGACAAACAGAGATAGAGATAAGGAGCAGGGCAGATGAGCGAAGATGTGACGAATGCCCCCAGTAAAGTAGAAGAATTAAAAGTTGGGATGGCACTAAAAGGCACAGTAAAACGCCTAGAGTTATATGGTGCTTTTGTTGATATTGGAATCGGGCAGGATGCGCTTTTACACGTTTCACAAGTAGGTAAAAAAGCGCAAAAACTGGATGACCACTTTAAACCAGGTGATCAAATTGATGTCTATGTTCTAAAGATTGACGATGCTGGGCGTGTTGCCCTCACCACCGAAAAACCACCGGAACGCACTTGGAGCGAGATTAAAGAAGGTGAAACATATCCTGGCACAGTTGTCCGCATCGAAAAATTTGGTGTATTTGTTGATATTGGTGCAGAACGTCCTGGTATGGTTCACGTCTCTGAGCTGACTGACGGTTTCGTCAAAGACCCTAGTGATGTTGTTAGCCAAGGGCAAGAAGTTCAGGTAAGAGTGTTAAAGGTTAATCGCAAAAAACGCCAAATTGACCTGACAATGAAAGCACCAGCAGAAACTGAAAGTTACGACTATTCTGAAGAAGAAGATGAAAGCATGATGACTGCGATGGAACTAGCCTTCCGTCGTGCTCAGCAAGCTGCTAATAAACAACAAGCACGTTCAGCTCGTAGCAGTAAGCGTGAACGTCAGCGCAATCAACAAGACGATATCATCGCACGGACACTACGTCAACATCAAAGCTAAGCTAATATCAATCAACAAAAAAGCCTGCAAAAAGAAACTCGCAGGCTTTTTTTAACCAGTTAAATCACAACATCAGGATCATTAAGAAACGCTCTTAAGCGCAAAATCGTTACAATAAAAAGCACAGTCATATTGGCTTCATGCATTAAGCACCACTGACACCAAGCCTCTATCAAAACCCCTTGAACATAGACCAGATACATTGAATATAAAAAGGCAAAAAATACAATACCAAACAGAATTAACATGCCGTTTTGACGCATGAATTTACTGCGATACTGCATCAATAGTAACCCGCCTATTACTAAATAAGTGCCTAAGCCTAGCCAAGCAATGGGAATTCCCATGATTTCCGAATAGTTGCTATTTTGGACTGAGGCACAATCAAAACCACTATCAACAGCACATGTCATCGGTACATCAGTCAACTTAACATAGCTAAGATACCCACTAACAAAAATCCCAAAGATAACAAGTAAAACGCTCACCGTCCACAGATTAAGTTTGAAAGCAGGACGTAATTGACTCATATCCATATCGTTACACCTCTTTTAACAACCGTACAGGAAACACATCACCAATTTGGGTTTTAGTGATATTTTCCGGCAAAATTAAAAGCCCATCTGCTAAAACCATAGACATCAACGCCCCTGAACTTTGAGTTCCTGTCGTCGATGCCCAGAGTTCTCCATCATCATTATACTCTAACTTGACACGCATGTAAGTCCGCCGCCCATCAGATTTTACACTTTCTTTTAATTTTGCCTGCCGAATAGGTACATCAGAATTACGCCCTATCATCTTCATCAGTGCTGGACGTACAAAAACATCAAATGTGACCATAGCAGAAACCGGATTCCCTGGCAATCCAAAGAATGGAATTCCAGCCAATTGTCCATAAGCCAGCGGTTTGCCTGGGCGAATATTAATTCGCCAAAAATCAACCTTACCCATTTGTGACAATAATTGTTTAATTAAATCCGCAGCACCAACCGAAACACCAGCAGATGTCACAATCATATCTGGCTTTTTTGCCACAGCAGCATCAAACATCGCTCGGATTGAATCTTTAGTATCCCGTGCAATGGGAAAATTAAAAACTTCTCCACCATACTGCCGAACTAAGTTAGATAAAATAAACGAATTTGAGTCACGAATTTTTCCGGGTGTCAGTGGATCATGAATACTCACTAGTTCATCACCGCTAGATAAAACCGCAACCTTTGGTCTACGATACACTGATAATTCAGCACATCCCAAAGCGGCAAGCATGCCAATATCTTGTGGACGCAACACCCACCCCTTTGTAAAAATACGTTGCCCTTTGGTCACATCTTCGCCAGGTAACCGGATATTTGCTCCAGGATTAACTGATTGAAAAACACGAACAACCTGATGGTTTGTTGCCGCTTCTCCCCAATGTGCATCTGTATTTTCCACGGGAATAACCGCGTCTGCCCCTTGTGGAATAGGTGCGCCAGTCATAATACGAGCTGCCTGCCCCGGTTTAAGAGCTGTTTTAGGTGCATACCCAGCAGGAATATCCATAACCACGGGTAGCGTAATTGGGTTAACGTCACTAGCACCTTCAACATCTGTAGAAACTACCGCATATCCATCCATGCTAGAATTCGCAAAGATCGGTAAATCAAGCGGGGCATCAATATCATTAGCTAAAACACGTCCCAGGGCATCATATATTGAGATATTTTCGCTTTCCACTGGTCGAATATCAGACACAATACGTGCGACTGCTAAATCAACATTTAACAATTCAGACACAATTCTAACCCTTTCATTAATCTGATTTTCAAATTCTAAGAATTACCCGTTATAATAGACGATATAGTACGCTTACAAATATTTATAGGTAGGTAACTGTCTATGGTTTCTGCACCTGCTCCTGTAATGGATTTAGAATCCTTATTGGCAATCCAGCCCGATTTATCTCCTCATGACCGTGCCTTAATTGAACGCGCATATCACAAAGCGGAAACCGCCCACAAAGGACAAACCCGAAAATCTGGTGAACCTTTTTTTACACATTGTGTCGCCGTTGCTCGGATTCTAGCTGAGATGAAACTAGATGCTGAAGCCATTGCGGCGGCTTTAATGCATGACATTATAGAAGATACCCCTGTTACTTATGAAGAACTACAACAAGAGTTTGGTAAAACAATTGCCAATCTCGTCAACAGCGTAACAAAGTTGACAAAGCTACCTATCAATGTTGATAAAGCAAATACCAATGGCAAACGCCCAAGAGATGCTAACCGAGAACTAGAATATATCCGTAAAATGCTATTGGCAATGGGGGATGATATCCGTGTTGTACTGATTAAATTGGCAGATCGTCTGCATAACATGCGAACACTCGGTTATATGCCCCAACATAAGCAAATCAAAATTGCAAGAGAAACCATGGAAATTTTTGCTCCATTAGCGAATCGTCTCGGCATTTGGCAAATCAAATGTGAATTAGAGGACTTGT
>RFHA01000325.1 GCA_003696565.1 Chloroflexota bacterium | reverse complement strand
GGTGTATTGTCGTGTGCTGATGCGAGATGGTGCATGGATGACACATGCGGGGACAGTGCCCGCCAACTTAGCACAAGCGAACCCCATCTTGGCAGTGGATGTGTTCCGCATCACAGGTCAAACGGTGACAACAGATGATTTTGGCGGCTATGTCCAAATATGCTTGCCAGGCGGAGAAGGTCGCTTGATCTTCTTGGATGCGACCACCTCACCACGTGCACAGATCGAGATCACACCGGTGGAATACATCGATGGCTCAACTTGCGGCTGGATACCAAATGCGGGCACACTGGTGCTCATCCCTTAAAAACAGAATAGGGCGACTCACATTCGTTTGAGTCGCCCCATCCATAACACTCAGTTTGAGCGATTATGCGAATTTATCCCCTGGCAAGCTATATATCTTACACATTAAATTTGATATGAACGATATCTCCATCTTGCACGATGTAGTCTTTGCCTTCTAAGTGCATTTTACCTTGATTCTTAACTTCTGCTTCGCTGCCGGCATCTAGCAAGTCTTGATAATTCATCACCTCCGCACGGATAAACCCACGTTGTAAATCACTGTGGATAGCACCGGCTGCTTCTGGTGCAGTTGCACCAACTGGGATCGTCCAAGCACGGCATTCGTCCTTACCAACGGTGAAAAACGATTGTATCCCCATTAACTCATAGCTAAGACGGATGACCTTATCGCGGCTGAGTTCTGTAATGCCGTATTCCTCCATAAACATCGCCACATCGTCAGGGTCATCTAGTTGAGCCAGTTCTGCCTCTAGCTTACCTTGTAAACCGACGATAGCACTATGCTGGTGTGGATAAGTCAATAAGCTGTCTGGGTCTTGGGCTTCATCCCCCATGTTCAACACAATCAGAACCGGCTTAAGCGTTAAAAAGCCAAATCCGCGTAACGATTTTTCTTGCTCGGCGGTGAGTTCAAAATCTCTCAATGGCTTTTCTGCTTCCAAGTGTGCTTGCATCCGTTCCAACAGGGCAATTTCATCAGCATATTGCGCTTCTAATTTTTTCCCCTTAATACGAATTTCATCGCGTACTTTGGTAAGACGCTTCTCAACGGTTGCCATATCTTCTAACAAAAACTCACCGTCAATAATCGACACATCCCGCGCTGGGTCTACCGAGCCATAAGGATGTGGTACGATGTCACTTTCAAAAGCGCGTACTACATGCACAAACCCATCAACTTGGGAAAGCTCGTTGCGGAATTGTCCTTTTAACCCGCCTTCGCTAATGCCTTTATCTAGCCCAGCGATATCTGCATAGGTAATAGTTGCATAAGTCGCTTTCTTGGGTTGGAATAACGCAATAAGTTGATCTAACCGGGCATCTGGCACGTTGACCACAGCGGTATGTACTTCAAATTGCCCGGTCGTCACCGCACCGGTTTCTAGCTTTTGACCGGTTAGCGCGTTGAAAATGGTGGTCTTGCCACTGTTGGGTAAGCCAATAATGCCTAAACGCATGGTATCTTCTTTCTCTCTGGATAGATTAACTTAAATGCAACACATTATACGAGTAAATGCGCTGCACGGGGAGGATGTGATGCTAAAAGCGTTGTAAGACCATCACACGGAAATCTCCCCCAGTTAGATACCCATTCACCCGTACCTGATACGTGCCATCCACTGGTAAAACAACCTCCACATAGGGGTTCAGTGAATCAGGAGAATCATCTCCCTCAGCGATCACATTACCATCTGGTGCAATGAGTGCCACTACTGGATCAAATCCTTCACTCATGGCTTCCACTTGGATAATCAACCGCTGACCAGCACGCCCCTGGAATGGATAAAACTGATACGCGCTTTCCGGTACGCGGTCAACTATCACCATGACCGGCGCAGTAGCAGGCGGTGGCGTGGGAGTCGGTGCAACGTTGATGTATCGCCATACTAAGAGATATGGACCAAGTGTACCGGCTTGTGCTGCTCGCACGCGGATTAAATATAAGCCACTGCGGTTGATCTCTACCCGTTGGATATATGCCGCACGATTTCCCCCACTGTTGTCATCTGCTGCAAGTATGGTGTTTGGCTCATCCGCATAGACAATTTCCACCACAGGATCAAACACAATATCACCAGGCGTGGCGGCAATCGTGATGATGTCTCCTGCTTGTAGTTCAACTGTCCAGGTATCTCGTAAACCACGCCGTGTAATAACCCCACGATTTTGCTCATCTCGTATAGCCTGACCAGCGACCGTTTCCACCCAAGTCGTGCCGCTGCCATAGCCAATCAAATACGCACCTATCTGCCCATTAAACGGTGTGACAAATATTTGATATACCCCTTCTAACTCTGCACGCAGGGGAGTAATCACCGTATCACCGTTGCTGTCGGTTGGTGTGCTGCGTGCCACAATCACCCCATCTGGATCAACGATCTCCATTTGAAGTTGCACGGTTGAGCCATTCGCCGCGCCAGCACCGATTGTAAGAATTTCTCCAGCAGAGGCGTAAAATGGGTAAATACCCACATGCGAGGGGCTATCTGCAAAGCCCAACACCGGTTGATGTGATTCCAACCGATTACCAAACGTTGCTGGGGCTGGTGTGTTGACACTATAGGTTGGGATGGGAGTCGCTGTGGGGATTTGTACGATAGTTGGCGTGATGGGTGCAATACGATCATAAAGCAACAGCGTAACCGCATACCCCATATTGGCTTCTCCAATGATCTGGATACTGTATAGCCCGTCTATTGGTAGTATAATGTTGTTCAGCCGTGCAATATCTGTGCTGACACTTCCGCCATCTGTAGCGATGATACGCGCTTGTGGATCATACAGAGCAATACGCGGTGTTGATGCACCGGAAACACGCCGAGCTTCAATTTGAACAAAATGCCCGGCATATCCCTCAAAAGTATAAATATGCGCGGTGCCGTTTTCACCGATGGTTTCCCCAATAGTTTGCTGTGGCTCAATCCGGCTGATAAACGCCCCCAAACTGGCATATATTGGCGTGGGTGTGGGGACACCAACAACTTCCGGGATGCGTGTGGGTTCGTCTACAGCGGGGCGGTCTGTGTATCTTAAGCCAATTTGATACGTCCCCCCTGAATCTAATGGGCGCACAATGACGCGATATTGTGTCTCCTCCGGTAGGGTAACTTCTAAACTGTCTATCCCGCTGGCGATAAAGCGTTCAGTCTGAGTTTGCAAGATAATTTCAGCATTAATCCCCACCACACCCAAACGTATTGAATCCCCTAGTTGGGCTTCAAACAACCAGGTATCTACCATATCAGGCTGTAAGGTACTTTCTTGGGCTTCCCAAAATGGAAGCGGACGGCTTTGTTGTGGGCGCGGGGTGAATGTAGGCGGGATAAAGCGAGTTGGTAGCTCTCCTTCATAAGTTGATGTATTCTGGCAGGCTGCTAAAATCAACAGTATGATTAGAGTCTTAATTTTCAAAATTCACAACGTCTTTCTGTTTTGATCAGATCATAGCTTATAGCCAACAGCTAACTTTAATTGTAACCACAAGGGGACATTATGCCAGAAATAATCGTATCACAAACAATCAACCGTCCAGTTTTTGATGTTTTTCCGATGTTTACCCAGGTGGAAAAATTAGAACAATGGCAGCCGGATTTACAAGCTGCGCATCAGACTGATGACCGCCTGCGTGTGGGTGTGATGGTGACATACGTCCGTAACACGCGCGCCCTCGGCTGGCAACTAGACCTTAATGCCGATATTGTGGATTATGTGCCCAACCGTCTGATTGGATATAAAGGCATTATTGGGCGGTTCCCCACTAGCGGGCGCATTGAATTTGAGAGTAGTGGCAGTTCTACCACAGTTACAGAGATTATCAACGTACGGATGGGCTTTTTATTTGGGCTGTTTTCTCCGCTGGTTAAACGCGCACTCACCCGTCGCACACAAAACGCGCTGAATAACCTTAAAATGATGATGGAATGATATGGCAGTTGCATCTGTAGCGGTGTTTGGGACAATGTTTCGGACATTTTCCTATCCATCGGGCGTGATATAAGCATCAACATTGCTGGATGCTTATATCATTGCCTGCTTGCCGCGCTTCAGAAAAGCAAAGGGATTAGGTACGATAATTCCTTTTATGGGGCGACCACCACGACTAACGTGCCAAATTCATCCCCGCGCCTGTTGCCACACGTTGAGCAGTGGGAACAGGCAAATCTTGCATGATCAAATTTTCTGCAATAATGCTGGATGACAATACGCCAGGTAACCCAGCACCAGGATGTGTGCCTGCCCCCACGAAATACAGATTCGCGAAGTCCTCACTACGATTATGTGGACGGAACCAAGCCGACTGCATCAACAACGGGCGCACACTAAACGCTGCCCCTAGGTGACTATTGAGTGTATTTTGGAAGTGCAGCGGATCAATGTAATGCTCGACTACCAAATTTTGTTGCAAATCTGGTAGATAATTCTCCTCTAAGAAGTTCATAATCAAATCACGATAGGGCTTTGCCTTCTGTCGCCAATCCGTGCCAGAACCAAGATGCGGCACGGGTGACAACACATAAAATGACTCCATGCCTTCTGGTGCTAATGAAGGATCAGTCAGGGTGGGCATATGTAAGTACAGGCTAAAGTCATCTGCTACATGCTTCTTTTTAAAGATGTCTTGCAACAGTTCTTTATAGCGTTCTCCTAAAATGATGTTATGATGCGCCAAACCCTGATCTCGATATTGGCGTTTGGTACCAAAGTAAATCACAAACAAAGACATGCTATATTTCAAACTTTTCACACGGCGGTCTGTCCATTTTTTACGGAAACGCTTATCAATCATGTTCAGATAAGTAAACGCCACATCCGCATTACTGACAACTGCATCAGCGGCATGCACTGTGCCGTCTTTCATCCGTACCCCGGTCACACGGCGCGTTGTCTCATCCACCATGATCTCATCTACTTCGGCGTTATATTGAATGCGTCCACCAAGTTCTTCAAACAGTTTCACCATCGCATTCACTAATGCACCAGTGCCACCCATGACATAATGTACACCCCACTCGCGTTCTAAATAATGGATCATGGCATAGATGGATGGACTATCAAACGGGTTACCACCAATCAGCAGCGGATGAAAACTAAAACACCGCCGCAAAAAGTCATCTTGAATAAATTGAGACACAAAACCATATACACTGCGATACGACTGCATCTTAATTAAATCTGGGGCGACTTTGAGCATATCCGTAAAATGCAAAAAGGGCTTATCTGCGAGTTCTACAAACCCTTTTTCAAAGATGGCTTTGGTTTTACTCATGAAGGTTTTATAGCCTTCTACATCGTCCGGGTTACGTTTGGCAATTTGCTCATAGATAAATTCTGGCTGATCGTTGTAATCAAAAGGCACATGATGATGATCAAAAATGCGATAAAACGGATCACACGGGACAAGCTCGACATAATCTTCCCGCTTGCGCCCTGCTAATTCCCAGATGTCATCTAACATAAAAGGCGCGGTGACAATCGTCGGACCGCCGTCGAACTTAAAGCCATCCATTTCATAGACATAAGCACGTCCGCCGGGTTTATCCCGCTTTTCCAAAATTTCGACATCATAACCACGCGCGGCTAGGCGTACTGCTGCACCTAACCCACCGAATCCGCTGCCAATTACGATAATCTTCTTGCTCATGGTTGCTTCCTTATGATTATTGATTGTTAAAGGGCGAGCCACTGCCCGCACCTGTTTTTATCTTGTCTTAGTTGAATCTGTTCTCATTATCAAACAGATCGATAAGGGATTCAATCAAATCTCATGCTTTTTTATGCAGGATATTAGGGAAGATTAATCATCAGCAGAAAAAAAGCCAATTGCTGGTAAGGCATGCCCATCAAAATCAAACAGTGTAGCATTTTCCCAGGCAGAGCCGGTTCCCCATGGTGTACCGCATGTTGTAGAAACCCAAGCCGGTTCCCAATACACCACGCCCACCCCGCCAGATTCGCTGACAATTCGCGTCAAATCCAACAGATAATGATATTGTCCTTGCGGCGTGGCAGGATAATCCGGCAAGAGGGAATCACGCCATAACAGATTCGGCAGATTATCGGCGTAATCCAATGTCCAGGGATAAGCTGTTTCAACAATCATCACACGATAATCCGCACTTAACGTTTGGATCAGTTCCCCCAAACGGGGCAAATCATAATCTGACCAGGCGGGATAATAAGACAGCCCTAATATATCAAACGGTGCCAGCCTGATAGCTTGATCCAACCACCATACAACGCCATCCGGCTGAGCAATGTGAATCATCACTTGAATCTGCGGATCGACATCTCGCACTGCTTGAATCGCATGGTTTAATAATACAATATTACGCTCCCAATCGATTGGATAACCAGGTGTATCAGGTGGGCGTAATATCTCAGTATTGATCTCATTACCGACTTGCACCATATCCGGCAACAATCCTAGAGTATCTAAATCGGTGAGAGTGGTCACAGTATACTCGTATAGCACATCAGCTAGCTCATCTGTATCCGTGATTGCTTGCCAAGCAGCGGGGATCGTTTGATGATTCGGGTCTGCCCAGGTATCGGAATAATGAAAATCCAGTAGGGTATTCATACCAGCAACTTTGGCACGTTCTAATGAACGCACGACATCCTCAAATGTGCTATAAGATGTCCATGTGGGGGTATGCCACAACCGCACCCGTACTAAATTCGCTCCTGAATCAGCAAAAAAGGTATAAGGATCAACTGGTATTCCTGCCGAATCATAATAAGCCGCGCCGCAGTCCTCCATCTCGTTCACATAAGATAGATCAACGCCGCGGTAAAACGTATCTGCATCATCTGATGCCCAAATTGACGAAACAAACAACACAATTATCAAACTCAAATAACGCATCATGTTCCATACTCTTAGACAACGGTTCACCTACGCTGACTCGCTCTAAAATTTTACTCATCATATAATAAAAATATCGATTATTTAGCACAGAATCAGTGAGGATTGCCAATCATGCGCTTCAAACTAACTCTTGGGTTACTCATTATCGCTTTACTGGGTGTTGTTCCCATCGTGTCTGCGCAAAAAGATGATATTGATTTGCCAAACACACATACCTTCTCGGATGGTGCGACGGTTCAGTATCCAGCACATTTTGAGGTAGATGCCGAAATCGGTGAAACCTTCGACCAGTTCACCAGCGATGAGAGCTTGTTTGGGTTCTACCTAGCGACAGATTATGATTTTTATGACGTGCCACAAGGCGATGTTGCCGGGTATCTGGAGGC
>RFHA01000324.1 GCA_003696565.1 Chloroflexota bacterium | reverse complement strand
GGCTGCACGTTCCATGCCTTCATTCGCCAATGCGTTGAAGTTCCCGTCGTTGATCCCACCTTGATCCGTCACCAAGCACACGCTTGTAATCAAATCACCTGTCGATGCCATTTCTGTGGTTTCTTCTTCTGTCATTTCTGCTTCTTCAGCCATCGGCATCAAAACAGAGTCAATGACATGAATAATTCCATTAGATGCTTGAACGTCTGCCATAATCACGGTTGCGTTATTGACCATGACAGTTTCACCATCAACGGAAATTGTCAGCTCACCGCCAGAAAGTGTGGTGACAGTTTCGCCATCCATACCCATCACTTGCTCGGCAGTCACTGCCCCTTCCACCACATGATAGAGCAGAATATTGCTCAAAGCTTCGGTATCAGCTGTCAAGTCCTCTAGTGTAAGACCTTCAGCTTCTAGCAGAGCCTGGAACGCCTCATCAGTCGGGGCGAAAACGGTAAAAGGACCTTCCGCGCTCAAGGCATCTGTTAAACCAGCGGCTTCTACAGCGGCTATCAGTGTATTGAAATCACTTGCAGCTGCGGTTTCCACCACATCAGAGGTTTGCTCTGTTTCTTCGGTTGCCGGTTCCTCGGTCGCTTCCTCCACTTCTTCAGTTTCGGGTTCTTCTGTTTCTACTTCTTCTACTTCCTCAGTCTCAGTTTCATCTGTTTGAGTCTGGGCAGTAGTGTCTTCAGTTGGCGGAACAGATGTCTCTTCCTCATCATCCCCACCACCGCAGGCAGCTAATACCAAAGCCGCCAGCATGACCAAAATTAACAACAATCTCATATTGCGTCGCATATGACCTCCATAATTTGTGCATATCGCAACCAAGTTTATAGTTTAACACTCTGTAAAGTTTAAGCAAGTTCAAACTACGAAAAATGCACAAAAATTATCAAATTCCAAGATTTCACACAGCGATATCGCGGCGTTTGAATAATTCAATCGTACCAACTGCTAATACCCCTGCGATTACGGACAACATGATAACTGTTCCCCAAGTCAATCCCGTTTCAAGGATTTTTGTCCCATTATAATGTGCAAAAATAGAAATTTGACGAATCGTATCTGCAGTGTCATTGTTGGCAGCTCGCCCAATACCATCCACTAAATAACTGATGACCACAAAACTACCGGCGATCGCAGTTGCTAGCGAACGTTGCCGTACCAGCACCCCAATAAAGGCTGTAAAGCACATCACCAAAACCGCCCCTGGAATGACATTCACTATCCCTTCGAGGAATCGTGTTGTTGTAATATCCACCTCAATTTGTGAAAGCGAGCTACCAAACATTAACCCCATAAATGCGATTGCCAAAATACCAATCAACATGACAATATAAGCAAACAGTTTTTCCACAATCACTTGCCACCGCTTAACGGGTAAACTCAACACCATATCCATGATGCCATTGTCCTCTTCATTGGCACTGATATTCAGCCCAGCAATTACTGAAAAAATAGAGATCATCAATAACAAATAGCCAAAAAATGAATATCCCACTAATCCAGCAACTGAGCTAAACGATGTACTATCAATCCCAAAAGCTGCTAAAAACTCCGGATTAAACCCATCGGTAATATCTTTGAGGGTCTCTAGGCTTGCTTCATTTGGAACCATCAAAAATGGATAAATGGCGTAAATTGCAAACCCCAACCCCCAATAAATCATCTGTCGCCAACTGCGTCGTAATGTCTCCACAAAAATCGTGCCGGTCATATCGCTACCTCCTGCTTAGTATTATCGTTCATTACATTTTGTCCATCATCATAAAACGCCAGGAAAATCTCCTCTAATGTTGGCTCTTGCGTTTTGAAATGCCGAATATAATCTGCCTGTGTCAATGTCCGTAACAATGGATCAAAATCACCGGAAAAACGGAATTTAACAGTTGTCCCATTGACCTTTGTCACTTCAGACACACCCGCCACTTGGCTCAGGTCAGGAATATGCCCGTCATACTGAATCGTGATCCAACGGAAGTTGGCGTGTGTCAGGTCTTCGACGTTTTCCACAGCACGTAACAACCCACCGCGCAAAATCCCAACACGGTCACAAATGGCTTGCACTTCGCTCAAAACATGAGATGACAAAAATACCGTCCGCCCTTCTTCCCGGATTTCACGCATTAACTGATTAAAGGTTTGCTGCATCAAGGGGTCTAAACCACTAGTCGGCTCATCTAAAATCAATAACTGTGGGCGGTGCATCAAAGCTAAAATGAGACCCAATTTACGTTTATTACCTGATGAATATTCTCGGAATTTTTTGCTCATATCAAATTGAAGACGCTCTGCTAATTCCTTAACATACGCCATATCTAAGTTACCGCGCACGCGCCCAAAGTATTTGATGATGTTGATCGCTTTCTCATTCTTCCATAAATTAAGCTCTCCGGGCATAAACCCAATATGATGATGAAGCGCGACCGAGTCACGCTGCGCATCCATTCCTAAAATTTCGATCCGCCCAGATGTCGGGCGAATGATATCCAACATCATGCGGATTGTCGTTGTTTTACCAGCACCATTCGGACCTAAATATCCAAAAATTTCCCCTTCTTTCACAGATAAATTCAAATTATCTAAAGCTTTAAAAGCCCCTTTACGCCCAAATTGATAAATTTTCGTGAGATTATGTGTTTGAATGACCATCGTCCATTTCCTTTCCTTGATACTGCGTTTTGAAGGCAGCGATCATCTGCATAATAATTTGACGAGCCGCTTCACGGTTGCCTCCGTCTTCTGGTACAAGCCACCGCTGAAGCATTTGGCTCATCGTTGGAATCAAATTTTCTAATGTGGGTGCTTCTTCCGGTTGAACAATCACATGCATATTCAACATGCCATATGACATTGCGCTGATGAGATGGTTCGCTGCCTCAATATCCACATCCTGACGAATTGCCCCCGCCTTTTGCATCAATGCCAACAGCTCAATTCGCATCGGTTGCTTCATCTTGAGGAATTTATCACCGCGTTTGTGCATAAAATTCCCTAGCACTCGTGTGTCATCCCTCATCATCGCCTGCATCAACGCGCTGCCAGAAAGCGCAAACATAGCTTGTTCATACATACTAATAAACGACCACTCTTCAACCGGCAGAGCTTGTAGACGTGTCAACATATCATCGGTATATTTCCAAATTTCACGCCAAAACAATGCCTCAAATAGGTCTTCTTTACTTTTCCAATGTAAATAGACCGTTCCTTTTGCCACCTTAGCCACTTGAGCAATATCGCTTATCGTCGTTTTATCGTATCCATAATGCAACACCAGTGTTTCTGCTGCGTCCAATATCCTTTGTTCTCTTTCATCATTCATATCGCCTCTTTGACCATATGACCAAAAACGAATATATGGTCATAATATACATCCATTACAATTTTGGTGTCCCCCCCCAAAAACTAGGGGTTCGGTATAATATCAATCGTTGTTTTTTGAACTTCTTGGAGAATAATGTTGAAAATAGAGCGTTTTGAAACAAAAGCCGGTATCCGCATTTATCGTATTCCGATGGTTGTGTTTCCAAATGGATTTGTTGGATATAGCTATGTCATCCTCAATGCTGGTCGTCCAACGTTGGTTGATGCAGGCTCCGGCTTTGACATGAGTAACGATCATCTGCTTAAAGGTATTGCAGCTATTCGTGATGATTTTGGAGAGAATTTTCAACTAACAGATATTGAACATCTCATCATCACACATGGGCATATGGATCATTTTGGTGGTGCGGCGTTTATTGTGGAAAAAACCGGAGCGCAAGTTGGTATTCACGAATTGGATCGCCGTGTCCTGACCAATTATGAGGAGCGTGTCATCGTCGCCACAAAAGACCTACGCATCTATTTAGAGCGCGCTGGCGTACCAGAAGAAAAACGTCGCATCATGATCGAGATGTACGGCTTTGCGAAAAAGCATGTTAAATCACTCAAAGTTGACTTCAGCATTGATGAGGATGTTATGTTTGAGGGGATGCAGTTTGTGCATGTGCCGGGGCATTGCCCTGGACAAGTGTGTATTATTTTAGGAGAAGTCATGATTACTGCTGATCATATCTTGCCTAAAACCACACCACACCAAGCACCAGAAAGCATCACACATTACACTGGTTTGGGACATTATCGCGATTCCCTGCGTAAAATCGCCAAGATCGATGGTATTGAACTTGGTTTAGGTGGGCATGAAACCCCAATACACGATATTTATGCACGGATTGAAGAAATTATGCACAGCCATGACCGCAAACTCAATCGTGTGTTAGATATCATCAAAAATTTTGAACGCCCATGCACCATCCATGAAATTACCCAAGCGATGTATCCTAATAAAGACGGTTATGAAATTTTATTAGCACTGGAAGAAGCCGGTGCGCATATTGAATATCTCTATCAGCACGGGATGCTTTCTGTGGCAAATTTGGATGAAATCGAACGAGAGAATAACCCCCCTCTCAAATATGTTGTCAGTTAGAAACTAGGCGAGTCATAAAACGACCATGTTTTTTTTGCTAAACACATCCCTCAACTATTTCCAGCACAGAGGTTTTGATGAAAGAACTCATACAGCAAGCAGCCAACTTACTCAAAAATACCAATCATATCGCCGTGCTAACCGGTGCTGGTGTTAGTAAAGAATCAGGCGTGCCAACTTTCCGTGATGCCATGGAGGGATTATGGGCAAAATATGATCCACAAGAACTTGCCACACCACAAGCTTTTCAACGTAATCCCAAGTTAGTCTGGGATTGGTATCAGTTCCGGCGTGATCTTGTGCGTCAAGCAAAGCCTAACCCTGGTCACTTTGCCTTAGCCAAAATTGAAGCCCGCCAACCACAGACCTGGATCATCACCCAAAATGTGGATAATTTACATGAGCAAGCTGGTAGCCAGCAAGTTATTCATTTACATGGGAATATCGCACAATCCAAATGTTTTTTTGATTGCCAAGGCAGCCCAACATTAATTGATGATTCCCTGTTGGATGCCAGCAAATCCCCACCTGATTGCCCCCATTGCGGCAAATGGGTACGCCCTAACGTCGTCTGGTTTGGGGAGAGCTTGCCAATCGATGCACTGAACCATGCCACATACATTAGTCAGATATGTGATGTCATGTTGGTTATTGGCACTAGCGGGTTGGTGTATCCAGCGGCAGGATTGCCTAAGTTTGCCCGTCAACACGGGGCAAAAATTATCGAAATCAACCCAATTGACAGTGCCATCACCCCAATAGCACACCTCAAACTCACCGGTGCATCTGGTGAGGTATTACCGCAAATATTGGAGCTGTGGACGTGAAACGATTGTTGTGCTTTATCTGCCTGGTGTTGATGACAAATGCTACCCAAGCAGAAACCACCTGGATGGTTTTTTACACCGATGACAGCCTGACGTTTATTCACACAACTGATGGTGAAAACGTTACCGTTCCAGTCAGTGGTGAACGCTTTACAATTATACAGGATGGCGTGATGTATTTTGATACCCAACGGGGACGTGTGATGATTATCTATCCAGATGGTAGGCAAGTTGAGCATCCATTTATACAACCAACACCTGAATCACGCCGTGTTGATTGGGTTGTCTCTGATGATGGGACATGGATTGCTTGGACACTTACTAGTACCGATCCACAAGGACGCTTGACGACCCGCACTAGTGTTGCGCAAACAAATGGGAGTAATCAGCGAGTCATCTTCACAGAAACAGATATGACCAACAGCAGCCTCCGCGCATTACCGATTGCTTTTAGTGAAGATAATCAAATACTCTATATGGATTCCCATCCGGAAGGGATCGCACAATTTACACCGTTCAATCAATATGTCAGCATGTTTGCCATTGATTTAGCAACAGGCGAAAAAACCCTGCTACCAGGGGAAGAAGGCAGTAGTTGTATTTGTGGGGGTACAGTTGACCAAGGGTTGTTTTTACGGTTGCGTCTACGGTTGGCAACAGATTCCAGTGGGTTTGATCTACACATTTATGACTTAACAGATAACACCGAAATCACCTTCCCCACCTTGCGGTTAAATAATTACAACACAAGTGGTGACATCTTACTCTCACCAGATGGAAAACAACTTGTTTACACTCTGGCACGCATTCAGAACTTCGGCACAGCGTCTCAGGCAATCCAAACTGTTTTTGTGCTAGTGGATTTAACCACTGGCGAGCAAACCCGCCTAAACAGTGCTGCGTTAGACACCTTAATGCGCCCCATCGCCTGGACAGAAAACAACACTGCCATCTTGCTGATTGACCCTGTTCAACGCCAAACCTGGAAATTCACCATTGAAAACAGTGACTTACAGCGCGTTGCAAATGGGATATTTATTGGTTTTTTAAAGACCTAAACTTGCCCTCAGGCAATACACGGCTTAAAATTTAAGTTATGAATGATTTTGAAAGACGCAAAGCGAAGTATCAGCCTGTTGCGCAAATTTTGCGTGACGTTTATGGTGAGTTAACCTGGCATCCAGGGCAATCGGCGATGGATGAATTGGTTAGTTGCATTTTAAGTCAGAATACAAACGATACCAATCGAGATAAAGCGTTCGCCGCCCTAAAAGCCCGCTATCCTGATTGGCAAGCTGTGGTAGATGCACCTACAGATGATCTGATCGAAACGATCCGTTCTGCAGGGCTAGCAAATCAGAAAGCACCACGGATTCAACGTGCCCTTGAACGGATCTACCGTGAACGTGGTGAATATAATATCGACTTTCTGAACGAGTTACCATTAGATGAAGCACGTGATTGGCTAATCAGCATAGACGGTGTTGGACCCAAAACCGCTGCCATTGTGTTATGTTTTGCGTTTAATCGCCCTGCTTTTCCGGTAGATACTCATGTGCATCGTGTTGGCAAGCGTATTGGGTTTTTACCGGAAAATATCAGTGCAGAAAAAGCGCATCCTTTTATGGAGGCGATTGTGCCACCAGAAGATCACTATGCGTTTCATATTTATCTGATCCGGCATGGACGGGATACCTGCCGTGCTCGTAACCCCATGTGTGCCCGCTGCCCGCTAAAAAATTATTGTGATGATTATCAAAGCACGATAAACCCATGACAGAAAACAACAAAAAATTAACAGAAATTGAAATTGCCAACATGCGGAACAACCTTAACCTGCTGCGCAGTCAACTTAAAGCAGGACGGTTAGACCCAGTTTTCTTGACTAAGCAAATTGACAAACTCGATAATCTTTTGATGCGCGTTGGTCAGGAACAAGCAAACCAGACTCAAGCTGCACGGTTTGAAGCACTCTATAATGTTAGTCGTGTGTTAGGCTCATCGTTGGATTTACAAGTCGTGCTAGATCAAGTGATGGATGCCATCATCCAATTGACCAATGCCGAACGCGGCTTTTTGATGTTGAGAGACGATGATGGTGGGCTAACCGTTAAAGCGGCACGCAATTTTGACCAACAAACACTCGGCAGTGAAGACTTCAAATTCAGCCGAACAGTCGCCAATCGTGTGTTGGATACTGGCGAACCTATCTTAACCACAAACGCCAGCGAAGACCCACGTTTTGCTGGGCAAGCGAGCATTGTCGCACAATCCCTGCGGAGTATTATGGCAACCCCGCTGCGCGCACGTGGAAACGTTATCGGTGTCGTTTATGTCGATAGCCGCGCTTTAGCTGGGTTATTCCGGGAAGATGACCTCAACGCGCTAGATGCTTTTTCTGCACAGGCAGCTATCGCACTAGATAATGCCCTGTTGTTTAGTGCGACTGATCAAGCACTCAGCGCACGAGTAGATGAACTTCAGCAATTACGACGCATTGACCTGCAATTAAGCCAAACACTAGATACTGATAAAGCGATGTCCTTCACCCTGGAATGGGCTTGCCGGCTATCAGAAGCCGATGCAGGATATATGGGATTGGTTGAAGGCAACCCTCCCACCATTACCCGCTTACACTATTATGGATTTCATGAAGGGCAAACCCCAACTGATCCGTTGCATGTGCTTTATCCTCAAACCTTGGAAGCTATTGAAACCGGGAAATATATCAATGACATTTCTCGTGAGGACGGCATCCCTTATTTGATTGTCCCCATCCGGCGGGATCAAGATGTCATCGCCATTTTGGTGTTAGAGCGTCATCAACCAATCCGGTTTACAGACCGGCACCATGACTTGGTGGAACGTGTTGTAACCAGAGCATCTATTTCCATCGAAAACGCCCGTTTATACGCTGCCGTCCAAGCCGCAGACAAAGCCAAAAGCGAATTTGTTGGTATTGTTGCACACGATCTTAAATCCCCCATGACGGGCATTAAAGGCTATGCCGAATTGTTGATTATGTTGGGGAATTTGACTGAAAACCAAATCAGTTATTTACAGAAGATCAGTCACACAGTTGAACGCATGGAAATACTCGTATCTGACCTAGCAGACATCAGCCGAATTGAAAGCGGGCACTTTTTTATGGACCCCACTCATTTTAAAGTGGAAGATGTCATCCAAGCGGTTAAAGATAGCACCATGCCACAAATCAAAAGCCATGGGCATCAATGGATAGAAGAGATTGAGCCTGATCTACCAGAAATATGGACAGACTATTATCGGCTGCTGCAAGTTTTAACCAACCTTGTTAGCAATGCTTATAAATACACGCCTGACGGTGGCACCATTACCTTACGTGTTAAACAAGCCGCAGATCGTGTTGAATTCAGCGTCAGTGATACAGGTATTGGCTTATCTGAGCAGCAGATCGCCATGCTTGGTACGAAATTTTGGCGGGCAGAAGATAACTTCACCCGTTCACAACCTGGCACAGGTTTAGGTTTTTTTATCACCAAAAGTCTCATTGAGCAAATGGGTGATTCTATTCGTATCGAAAGTGAATTAGGCAAAGGCAGCACATTCACATTTAGCGTGCCGATTGCCACAGCGGAGCAGCTACAAACCTAGTGAGACAACATATTTTTCTTTCACCTCATCTTGATGATGCAATTTTTAGTTGTGGTGGTTTAATTCATCACCTGACCACACACGGCGATTCTGTGTTAATCATTACCTTGATGGCGGGTGATCCACCGAATCCCGTGCCAAATACGCCGTTGGTCAAGGCGTTACATGCACGCTGGCAAATTGGTGAAAACCCAGTAATAAGCCGTCGTCAAGAAGATCGGCAAGCTGCCGCAGAACTTGGAGCCACTGTACACCATTTAACCATTCCAGATTGCGTGTATCGCACCGCAAATTCCATCCCGCTTTATCCAAATGAACAAGATTTATTTGGGGATGTTCACCCCCAAGACCCAGCACGAAATACCCTAAACAGTGTTGTGCTACCACAGGATGCCACAATCTATGCGCCACTAGGTGTTGGCAATCATGTTGATCATCAATTGGTAGCACAATGGATACTAGCAAATCCACCACAACACCTATATTTTTATGAAGATTATCCTTATAGTGCCAATACACAAAATCTCTTGAATACGATTAGCAAGTTTCCCAAAACTGTTATATCCGATACAATTTCCCTCACACCAAAAGACTATGAGGCAAAATGCCGTGCCATCGCACACTACCAATCACAGCTCAGCACATTTTGGTCAAACTTAGATGAAATGAAGCAGCACGTTCGCCAGCAACTATTAACAACAGGTCAGGGTACCCTGGCAGAACGCTATTGGACAAGTTAGGAGCAGCTTGTATGTCAAAAAAGATGGAAGAAGCCAAAGCCGCCCTCGCGGAATTGTTGGAAAATGCCAAGATCGGCAACATCATCCCGATTCGCCTGCCGCGTCAAATTGAAGAAATCCAAGAATTACTACAACAAGCAGAAAAAGAACATCATGAAGAGTTAGAACAACTCCGTAACGTCCCCGGAGGAGAGGCTGGGCAAACAATCATCGAAACAGCTGAGTTTATCAAAACCGCTGTTCATGACATAAAAAACCCTTTAGCATCAATTAAAGGTTACGGAGATATGCTCTATAACCCCCAGATGGGCGGGCAACTTACCCCAATGCAATCACAATTACTAGATGTCATTCGCTCCAACACGCGCCGGATGGAAAGCCTGCTTGCCGATGTCAGCACCATAAATAAAATCCGTGCGGGCATGTTGCGTCCAAATAAAAAGATGGACATGTTTAAAAACATCGCCATGAATTTAGAAAAACAAACCCGCAAATTAGCGGAAGAACTCAATCGCCAACTAGAATTTGACATCCCTCAAGGGTTGCCCATTCTTAATACTGATGGCGAACGAATGGCAGAAGCACTTATTAAGTTGATTGAAAACGGATTGAAATACTCCCCAGAAGGCGATGGCAAAGTGATTGTCCGTGCCAGCGCAGAAGGCAACACATTAATTATCGAAATCCAAGATAACGGGTGTGGCATGACTTCTGAAGAAATTGCTCAACTTGGGACAATGTTTTTCCGGGCGGATAACGATGTAGTACGTGCTTACAAAGGCAGCGGACTGGGCATTCCAATTGCCTATCAACTCATTGACATTCTCGGCGGGACTATTGCTGTGGAAAGCGAGCTTGGCAAAGGAACAAAATTCACTGTGAAGTTTGAAGGCATGTCATGATTTTTTAAGCTTATCATCAGATAATATAAGCCATTCTAAATCGATTCGCTATTATTATAATTTGCTAACACCATTAAAATCTGATATAATGCTGCGGGTTATTGTCACCAAATAAGTGATAAATAAGCCAATTATATTGATCTTAAAAGGTAACACCCCACCTACATAAGTGGGTATTAACCATAAAAACCTAAAAAAGGTTATAAATGTCCTTTCTGACACAGCCCAGGCTGTGTCTTTTATACTTTATCTATAGTAAGGAGTTCTGTGAGCATGGCAGATGGGAGACAGTATCTGACCCGCGAAGGTATGGCAACGCTGGAAAAGCGTCTACGGAATTTAATTGAAGTCCGCCGCCCGCAGGTCGCAGAACGTCTACGTCAATCGCTCGAAGAAGGTGGCGACCTGACTGAAAATTCTGAATATGAAGATGCCAAAAATGAACAGGCATTTATAGAAGGCGAGATCATGCGCCTGGAATACATCCTCAATAACGCTGAAATTATCGAGAACACTGGTGCAACAGATGTTGTCAGCCTGGGGTCTTTTGTCACTGTTATAGAAAAAGGCACGGATGAGGAAGAGGTTTATCATCTCGTTGGCTCTGCAGAAGCTAATCCACGTGCTGGTAAAATTTCTATTGAAAGCCCCGTTGGCAAAGCCTTGCTTGGTGCCAAAGTGGGTGACCGTGTGAAAGTACTAACACCCAATGGTGAAACAATTTTCAAAGTAAAGTCAATCCAATGAGGGGAACAGTATGACTTGGCAACCCAATAAACTGGAACAAGAACGATTAGACAAAGCGCGTGAACTCCAAAAACGTGGTGTGGAATTATATCCACGCCGTGCCGCACGAACACATACCGCTGTACAAGCTATTGAGGCTTATCAGACGGCAGAGGCAAATACACCAGTTCAGGTTACCGTCACTGGACGTATTCGTCGCGTCAATCTTAAGGGTAAAGTATCCTTCATGCATATTGAAGACGAAAGCGGACGTGTGCAACTTTTCATCCGCATCAACACTGTCGGAGAAGAAACTTACAGCCTGGTTAAAGACAAGCTGATTGATGTCGATGATTTTGTTCAGGCAACTGGCACCATGATGCAAACCAAAACCGGTGAAATCAGCGTAGAAGTCCAAGAATTAACGTTGTTAAGCAAATCCCTCAGTCCGCTTCCGGTCGTCAAGCAGCAAGTCCTTGATGATGGCACAATCATCGAATATGGTGAATTCAGTGATGTTGAATCGCGTTATCGTCAACGTTATGCTGATTTAGCAGTCAATTTAACCGTGCGGGAAATCTTCCGTAAGCGTAGCCGAACCCTTAAAGCGATCCGGCAATTTTTAGATGATGAGGGTTTCCTGGAAGTAGAAACACCTATTCTACAGCCGATTTATGGCGGCGCAGCAGCACGTCCCTTCACGACTTATCATAACCAACTTGACCAAACCTTGTTTTTACGAATCAGCTTTGAGCTATATCTAAAACGGCTGCTGGTTGGCGGATACGATGCCGTTTATGAAATTGGGCGCGATTTTCGTAATGAAGGGGTCAGTTTTAAACATAATCCAGAATTTACTCAAATCGAATTCTACAAAGCCTATATTGATTACAATGGCGTGATGGACCTCACCGAGCGGATGGTGGCTTTTGTTGCGCAACAAGTCACGGGGGGCACCACCATCACCTATCAAAATCAAGTCATTGATCTTACCCCCCCATGGAAACGCATCACCTTGCGCGATGCTATCAAACAAGAATCGGGTATTGATTATATGGATCATCCAACAGCAGAAGCGTTGGAGACCGCCATTCGTACCAAAGAGCCTCAACTCAAACCTGGGCAAACCTGGGGGAAATTGGTCGATCACCTATTAAGCAAATACGTAGAACCCAAGCTCATACAACCTACGTTTATCATTGACTATCCGCGCGACATCTCACCATTTGCTAAGCGGGTTGATTATGATGATTTCCATGTCGAACGGTTTGAATTTTTCATCGCTGGTATGGAAATGGGGAACGCATTCACAGAGTTAAATGATCCACTAGATCAAGAACAACGCTTCCTGGATATGAAAAAACTCTATGCCGATGATGACGACGAAGCCACCCCTCTAGATGAGGACTACTTACGAGCAATGCGCTACGGAATGCCGCCCAATGGGGGTTTTGGTATGGGGGTAGACCGCTTGGTGATGTTATTGACCGATCAACGTTCCATCCGTGAAGTTCTCTTATATCCTCACTTGAGAGACCAAAAATAGCACAACCATAAAAAACCGTTACAATAAGAAGGGAATTAATCGCCCTTCTTTTTGTTTTCATAAGCAGGCAAGACGCATGGATAAAAACCTGGATTTACAAGTGGTGTTGGATGGATTAGGGCAAGGCGTTCTGATCTTTGATGATAACAACAAACTCGTGTTAGATAACCTAGCAGCCCGGACCACACTCGGTACAGATTTGAATCTGATCCGTCGTGATGGGTGGCAAGCTGCAGAGACATTATTCAACGCCCAACAAACCGACCCAGACAAAATGGTTCAAACCTACCGCGACCAAGCCTTACAATCTGCCCATCCGGTACGTTTCTATATTTTACGCTCTGGGGAGTATATCCCCTGCTGGATCGCTGGGTTAAACACGACAGATGGTAAAGTGTATACCATGGTCACATTAGACTCACCAGATTGGGCGGCTCTCAATGAATTAGTCGGCAAATTTCATAGCGAAGTAAGTGAGGCTATCCAATCGACACAAGGGCATATTGACCTGATTGAGCAGACGATCGCGCATCATAAACCACAAGAAAGCCTAGATACACTCACTAAGCGAGTCATGGGCTTTAGTCGGTTAATTAATATCCACATGGCACGAGTAGCCCGCTTAATGGATATGTTAGATCGCTTGCAAAAAATCCGTACAGGGGAAATTAAAACACTCGTCAAATCTCGCCGGCGCAAAATTGACTTGGTCAATTTCATTGAGGATTTGGTGGAAGAGCTAGATGAAATCTCGCTAGTTGACCCAGAGACCGATGCACACGATCACCGTTCCCGTTTGATGGTCAATGTCCCTAATGGCTTAGCCGTTTCCGCCTCATCAACCCATTTAACACGTATCTTGCAGGACATCTTGCGCAATGCTATTATGTACAGTATGAAAGCAACCCCAATCCGAATCACGGTGGAGGCAAAAGGGCAAAATATCCAAATTGCCATCACTGATGAAGGTTATGGCATCCGTGAGCGTGAGCGTGACCGTGTCTTCCAAGCCTTCAAACGCGCCCGTCAGCCACAAATTATTAGTGAATTCGGATATGGGCTAAATTTATACCTATGCAAACATGAGGTAGAAGCCATGAACGGACAACTCTGGTTTGAAAGCACAGAAAACGTCGGCACGACATTTTATATCATGCTGCCTGCCTGGCGCGAATCCCCCGATTCCGCTTCTTCTGCTTCCAAAACCTAACCGAGTTCGTCCACCATCATTCGAGGGTTAACCTCGTCCTGGCTGGACAGGGCGAGGTTTTTAATTTCATGTGAGACGTATTATTATGATCAATTGGTTTTTATTGTTTCAGGCACAAACCCAATCAAGACCGTTCGATTTTATGACCCGCGAGGTGTTTGATATTCTCATCATCGCGGTGATTATTGTCGGTAGTGCATTCGCAGCAGTGCGGCTTTATCGTGATTTCACCCGCCCACTGCCAGATGAAGATGACCAACAAGGAGATTAACCTATGCTCGATATTAATATCATTCGTGAACAACCAGACTGGGTAAAAGACCAGATGCGTAAACTCAACGACCTGGATGCTGTGCAACGAGTTGATGCCATCGTTCAATTAGACCAACAACGCAGAGAGATGCTCAAACAAGTTGAAGTGATCCAAGCAAACCGCAATAAACTCAACAAAAATGTCGGGCGGTTACGTGGAGATAAAAAATTAGATGACACCACCAAAGCTGCCCGCGCTTATCATACCGCTCTCGCCATTCAACAAGGTGACTATGACCAGGCAATCGCTATTTTAGACGGCACAATTCAGGTATCACCCGCCGAAGGTGACCTAGATACCCTGTTTAATACCCTAACAGATGCACTCCGTGGTATCAGCGACCGTGTCAATACCATTCATGAAAACTTGAAACCCATTGAAGATGAGCTAAATGATCATATGCTCTGGCTACCAAATTTGCCTCATGAAAGCGTTCCTGTTGCAGATAGTGACGAGTTTAACATCGCTTGGGAGCCAGAAGGCGAATTCCGTCAATTTGACTTTACCCCCAAGCCACATTGGGAAATTGGACCAGAACTTGGCATCATCGATTTTGAACGTGGCGTAAAGCTAGCTGGCACTCGTGCTTATATCTTACGTGGATGGGGGGCGCGCCTCCAACGTGCATTGGAAAATTTCTTCCTGGATATGGCGCGGCAAAAAGGTTTTGAAGAAGTCTATGTGCCCTTTTTTGTTAAAAAAGACATGCTATATGGCGCAGGGCAATTCCCTAAATTTACGGATGTCGTATATTTTGATCCAGACGCGGATATATATATGCTGCCCACTGCGGAAGTCGCCATCACCAACTTTTTCCGTGACGAAATCTTAGATGAGGCTGATCTTCCGCTTTATTTTGTGGCAAATACCCCTTGCTTCCGGCGGGAAAAAACCAGTGCCGGGCGTGATACACGCGGCATCAAACGTGTTCATCAATTCCAAAAAGTCGAGATGTATAAATTTACGCATCCAGATACCAGCTATGATGAACTTGAGTCGCTAGTCGAAGCTGCCAGTGACATCTGCCGTGCCTTAAAAATCCCCTTCCGCCGCTTGGAGATTGTCACCGGCGATCTTGGCTTTAGTGCCAGCAAAAAATACGATATCGAAATGTGGGCACCTGGCGTAGAAGAATGGCTAGAAGTCAGCTCATGCAGCAATACAGAAGCCTTCCAGGCACGACGTGCCAACATTCGCTTCCGCCCAACTGATGGCAAAAAGACACAGTTTGTTCATACCTTAAATGGTAGTGGGCTAGGCATGACCCGCGTCATCATCGCCATCTTAGAAAATTATCAACAAGCAGATGGCAGTGTGATCGTACCAGAAGTTTTGCGTCCATATATAGGTGGTGTAGAAGTCATCACCAAGCCCTAATGAACTCAATCCATACCGATAACCGGGGCAACTTGTATGTTGTCCCGGTCGCTCTCTTAATCCCAAATACCTAGCCGTCGCCTCGCTCGTGCTTGAATCATCTCCATAAAATGCATAGCACGGTTAAACTCATCTAGTTCGGCTTCTTCATCAGCGGTCAGCAACCCTTGAAGTTTCGCCAAATCCAGATACGCCACACGTTCTTTCGTCTCTGGCGAAAGTTCAAACGCCACAATGTCTTGTAAAGATGGTGCAGAGGTTAAAAAATCCAGAATTTGATCATATGCTGTCATTTGTCACAATGAAATTCATCAAAGTTATACGATGTTTGATAAAAATATCACAATTACAATAGTTTCCATAATTCAAATCAATATGAGGTGGTGCAGCAATGTTTAATATTTTATTTACTTATGGAACACTCCAATATCCAGATGTTCAACAAGCTGTGTTTGGTCGTGTCACCCAAATGACCCCAGATATTTTAGACGGATTCATCAAAGAACAAATTGTTTTAGGTGACAACTCCTATCCGATTATCCGGCAAAACCCAAAAACATTTGTGATTGGTAAACGAATGCAAGTCACGCCGGAAGAACTGGTCTTGATTGATCGTTATGAAACCAGTGCTTACCGGCGTATCAGAGTCACACTTCGCAGTGGTTTATCTGCCTGGGTCTATTGTGAATAAATTACATTCTGATTCAAAAAGTCCAATATTGCTTCATAATAATGGCGGAGTGTTTCCGGTTTTCTAAAACCGTGCCCTTCTCCTTCATATACATGATACGTCACTGATACCCCTTTTGAGCGTAAAGTTTTAACCATTACCTCAGATTGGTTTTGTGGCACAATTTTATCTTCTGTGCCTTGAAAAATAATCAAAGCATCTTGGATTTTGTCTGCATGGAATATGGGTGAACGCTCACGATAAAGCGCACTAGCAGCAGGCAATTTCCCTACCAAAGAATCCAGATACCGTTCTTCAAATTTATGTGTATCTTGCACCAGCATAAACAAATTAGCGACACCATACCGACAAACCCCCGCCTTAAAAAAGCCTGGTTTGGTCACAAGAGCTTTCAAAACGGTATACCCGCCAGCACTTCCACCCATAATGACGATTTTATTTTTATCAGCCAAGCCCTGCTGAACTAAATGCTGTGCCCCGCTAACACTATCTTCCACATCATAATAGCCCCATTGCCCACGTAATTTTTCCATATACGCCCGTCCATATCCTGTGCTACCACGATGATTAACCATTAAAACAGCATATCCCCGCGTAGCAAAGAACTGAGCATCTGGGCTATATTCCGCCACACATTGCGATGTCGGACCACCATGCACAATGACGATCAACGGTGGTGCGCCATCCATCGTAAAGCGACTATTATTTGGAGGATAATACATCCCATGCACCGTTTCGCCATCATGCCCTGTCCATTCAATGGCTTGTACCGTAGATAATTCCATCGGATAAATATTCTCTAATTGAGACCGCCGATGCACTCGCAACCCATCTAAGGTGACAATACGTGGCGGTGTTGCATATGACGAAGCAATCATGGCAACTTTGCCCGCCGGTGAAACAGCAATTTGCTCCATATAGGTGTATTCACCTGTATCCAGTGTATGAACTTCTTCCAGGTCATGAAAATGCAAACTAAAAAACCCGTTTTTGTTTCTCAAAAAATAGATACCGTCTTGTGACCAGCCATACATCCGCATCCCTTGCAACCAAGCGGGCGTGCCATGCTCTGCTTCAGTATCAGTCAATTGACGAGTTTGCCGTGTCTCCAAATCATATAAATACAATTGCCCATATCCACTGATGTCGCTAATATACGTCAAATACCGCCCATCAGGTGAAAAAGCTGGTTGAAAAACAGCCGCTCCCGCAGCGATCACAGTCAAATCTGTCACATATGGCATCCCCGCATGATCAAAATCCATCGTTGCCAAATGTAGCTGTGTCTGATCCCAGGGCATATTGGGATGATGCCAAGCAATATATGCCAAATACTGCCTAGAAGGGTGCCATACGGGCTGCATCACAAAGTCAGTACCAAAAATTAATTTTTGAGACCACATCGCGCCATTAACATCCACCAATGCTAAGCCATCTTTGTTCTCATACGTATGGACATAAGCAATCCAGCGGTTGTCATGTGTCACAGTTGGGGATGCAACTGCACCAAATTGAGGAATAATTGGGTGTGGTATCCCTCCGTCAATGGCTTGACGGTATAACCGCCCGTCACTCGCACAAAAATAGATAATGCCGTCCCGAACCGTGAACTCGCCACCGCCGTACCCAACTCCTCCCTTAACAGAAATATCCTCACCGGTTAAATCGCGAGGGGCATCAACACCCGTTTGTACAACCAATACCCCGCGTTTAGCACGGCTTTCTACCCATACTAGAGTATCCTCATCTGCCCACTGAACATCATTTAATTGGATACCGCTCGCCACCATTGCCGGTGAAATTGGGCTATCCCATGTGCCATACGTTTTTGATTGTTTGGCAACCATGCTTTTCTCCATTTTGTAATTAACAAATTTTGACGTGTTTGTATTTGATCACTTCAAGGATTATAGCAAGATAAGCCATTTGCCGAAATTTTTTGATTGTCATCAATATTGGCTATATCGTATCCTATACGAAATGTGCTTAAAAAACAAAAACGCCCAGCAGGGCGTTTCTTTTTTTAATGGTGTGGAGCAGAGGATGTCAAACAGTTAAAAAGTTTTTGAATAAATTTATTTTTTATCTCCACACAACGAACTTATACATATTGTATGTTATCGGCTGGCAAAAAGCATCTACTTTTATTACAGGCATATTGTGAACAAAAATACTATCGATAGTTCTTGATTTATTGAGACAGGATTGATCTTAATTAGCTAATCTTAAGAAAATTGAAACCTTTCAGACTTGCCATCTCATCTCAAGGCTGTATTAAGCATTTTCGTATACAATGCACAATCTATGCCCCAACCTGAGCCGCAGCAATTTGTTGTGCAATTGTCCCCAAGTCACTACGGGGCGGATATTCGCTGGAGATAATTTCAACCATAGTCCCAAGTTCTGCCCATTCATAAAGCAGTCGCGCTTGCTCATCATTAGACATGACACAACCGAATGTATATGGATTCCCGACCAGCCCATCCCCCAATAAATTCCCATTAGGTAATATCACATTGCCATGAAAGCCGTTCACCAACCCCGGACTAACTTCATAAATCCCCATAAACCAGCTCATTTCCCATTGACCACAAACCAACCCCGCCGCATCACATAACGTATTACTACTGCCATATGCCACATCACGATGACTCAAAATCTGATAAATTCCTGGCGATGTTGGTGCATCTTCCACACCAGACGAAATTGACCACTGGAAAATTGGTTGTCCATTTTCAAATGCTACTAAATACTGACGATCTAAATCCACCACGATCCGCTTATGCGGAATCGGGTCTTCTGGCAAAACATTATCCGGTGATGGGATACTCAACACATCCCCTGGGAAAATCAAGTTTAGATCAATCCCCGTGTTGGCATCCTGAATCATATAAAGCGGAATACCCGTCTTACGAGCAATTCGTGAAGCAGTATCCCCTTGAACAACTGTATATGTGGTTGGACGATAGAAAATGCGCAAGTCAATGGTTGTATCATTTGTAGAAAATGCTTGGTTAAGCTTCTCGATGGTATCATCCGGCGCAAGATAACGCTGATTTTGTACCTCTGGGTTTAAAGACTCATCCAATAACGTTAAATATGGCAAGAACGTTTCTTCCCGCAGGATTAAAGACGACGGACCAGCCATCAGCCAACTTGTTACCGTTTCCGGCTCAACTGTCCATAAAACATACTGGTTCGTAAACGGATCATATCCACGTAATTCAAGCGGTTGGCTAGTAATGGCAATGACCTGGTCTAAATACGGTTCTGGGTCACGCATTTCAGGTGGAATAGGACGCATCAATACCTCAAAACGCCCTGCACTCACAATCTCAGCAGCGTTTTGTGTTAATCGCTCTAAAGTCAAGGCAGTATCCAACATCTGCCCAGCCTGCCCTTCAATTGGAATGATCTGCCCATTTTCCCATTGGTATATCCCATTAACAGGTCGCCGATTAACTTGTTCAGCAATATCAAGTAAATAATTTTGCGCTGTGAGGTAATCCAACGTGACAACTGGTTCAATCTCTGCACCAAATGGCAACGCACCCAAGCCAACTGAATGCGCCCGTTTAGCGGTTGCTTCCGCATCCAAGATTAAGCCTAAGCTATTCGGGGTGGTTGTTATCCGCGTTTCATCATCAATGATTAGCAAAATTTCAGTATCATTTTGCCAAGCAATACGTAGTCGATCCGCCGCTTCTTCAACCGACATTCCTGCTAAAGACACACCAAAAGCGCGAACATTAGGGAAAATCCGCCCAGTTATCAGATAACTCAATAGATAAACGACCAACGCAACGCTGATCAACAACACCGCCCCAGCACCAATGCGTGGATTGTGTCGTATATACCACCAGCCATCTGCCAGCAATAATTGCAGTTGATGCAGCATCCCTCGCCAATTGAGTCCATCAACTTGTTTTTCAACACGGCTTGTTACACGTTGAGAAGGGCGCACGCCACCCCGTCGCCGCTGACGGATCGCTTGTCGTTCTCGTGCTTTACTGGTTCGCCGTTTTCGTTCCATTCCATTCCCTAAACATTCCTTCACGCTCTATTATAACGCAGCTTTCAGCGTGCCTCTGTGCGGTAGTCATTTCGAGGTGGAGAGAACACATCAATCGTCAGTGTATCAACAATAGCCCGTGCACTATGCTGCACCCCACCTGGAATTGCATAGCTTTCTCCTGGCAAGCATACCCGAACCTCATCTCCTATTTGAATTTCAATTTTGCCATAAACCACATACCCTACTTGGTCATTATGATGACTGTGTGCTTCAATCACAGTATCGCGTTCAATAAAAAACTCACAAAGCATCACTTCATCCGTGATGCCCATCGTTCGGCGATGAACGCCCGGGCGCATCTCGATCTGCTCTGTATCAGCTACTGCGACAAAATATCCATCACCCATTTTTTAGCCCTCATAATCACACATTCATCTGGATTATCTTATGGGTTTCTTAACTTGTCTATAGTCCCAAAACCATTCATAAATAACATCATTGCGGCTAAAATTTATTTTACACAACGAACAGATGCAGGATAAAGAGCATGTCAAATTGGAACAAAAAGCCATTTATTTATGAAATTAACACTTGGGTATGGCTTACCAGCCTTAGCCAACGTTTTAATAAACCCATTACGCTCGCAAACATCCCTGATGAAGTTTATCATGAACTTGCCGCCCTAAATGTTGACGCTATTTGGTTAATGGGTGTTTGGCAACGTAACCCCGCAGGACGTGCCAGCGCATTAAATTATAAGCATGAATACATCCCCGTTTTACCGGATTTAACCGATGAGGATGTTATCGGGTCTGCTTATGCCATTGGAGCTTATGAGGTTGATAGCCGCCTGGGCGGGCGTGATGCCTTGGCAACCTTTCGTTATCGCATTGCGCAATATGGTCTTAAACTGATTTTAGATTATGTCCCTAATCATGTCGCCACAGATCACGCATGGGTCACAGAAAAGCCTCATTATATGGTGCGTGGTACACCCAAAGACCTCAAAAACGCACCGGATTTATTCTTTTCTGCGCAAAACGCACAAGGACAAGAACTCATCATCGCACATGGGCGTGATCCATATTTCCCCGGTTGGATTGACACCGCACAGGTCAACGCCTTCTCTATGGCATACCGTCAGGCGGCATTAGACACATTATTAGACATCGCTAGCCAATGCGATGGAATTCGCTGTGATATGGCGATGCTTATGGTGAATGATATTTTTGCCAAAACCTGGGGGAACTACCTCACAGAAAGTGCGCCTAAAACGGAATTTTGGGAAGACATCATCCCCAATGTTAAGGCGGAATATCCCAACTGTCTATTTATTGCAGAAGTCTATTGGGATATGGAATACCTGATGCTCCAGCAAGGGTTTGATTTTACTTATGACAAACGCCTATATGATCGCTTACAGGATGGTTATGTTGAACAAATCCGTGAACATTTACAAGCATCTGTGAGCTTTCAAGCACGTCAAGTCCGGTTTATTGAAAATCATGATGAACCGCGTGCCGCCGCTACACTTGGTTTAGAACGTCAACGCCCTGCCGCTGTGATGATAGCCACCCTACCCGGTGCCGTGCTGCTGCATGATGGACAATTAACCGGACGAACGATCAAACTCCCTGTACAAATCCGCCGCCAACCCAACGAACCCACCAATTGGGCACTCATGGGGTTCTATCGCAAATTACTGAAAGAAACCCGACACCCCATCTATCAACATGGTGAGTGGCGATTATTTGAAGTCGCTGAATCATACCCAGGGAATTATACCAACCTCCACCTAATCGCATATGGATGGGCAATGGAAAAAGACTTTCGTTTAATTGTCACCAACCCTACCAATCGATGGTCACAGGGGTTTGTCAAAGTTTTTGGGTGGGATCATATCCGTGATGGCTATTGGCGGTTGTTTGATTGCCTCAGTGGGGTGCGTACATTTCATGATGGCAACACCATTGCTGATCAAGGCTTATATGTCGAATTAGAAGCCTATCAATCCCATATCTTCCGTTTTGACCTCATCACCAACCCAGATGAAATTAACTACATCCGTCAAGTTGATGAAATGGCACATTAATGATTTATCCTAAGCGTGGCATAAAATCGCGTTGGATGGCTATTTTAACCGGATTTCTGATATTTATCTGGCTTGGGCAAGAAGACAACCACACCCTGCCTGTAACCCTATTGGGCATCTGGTCTGCGGGGTTTTCTGTGATATTTATTAGTATGGGAAAGCTAGGAGGTCAATACTTCCACTACCGTCAACTTCCTTTGCTTGGATTGTTATTCGGTGCTATCGGTGGAGTCAGTGCCAGCCTAATGACCGCGGCACTGATGTTATTCAAAAACGCCCGTCATGCTCATTTTCTGCCAGATTACCCGGCAGGCATGATGGGCGACATACTCGAACGTGCTCCACTTTGGGGTTTGGCAGGGGCATTTATTGGGTTAGGCATCGCGCTTATTCAAATAGCCCAACATCCCCCGCCCAATCAATAGCTATATCTCGTTCAATACACTAAACACCATTGGACGGCGTTTTGTCTCGTTATATAACAAGCGACTAAGGCTATCTTGTAGCTTTTCCCGCCGGCGACCGTTGCTACTGTTTGTATTGTTGATAACATCCTCAATCGTATACTTAACTTGCTCTAGCAGCTCATCTGAATCACGCAGATAAACAAACCCACGTGAGATAATCTCCGGCTGTCCAATGATCTGGTTGGTTTCACGGCTGACATTGACCGCCACTAATAAAAAGCCATCTCGCGCCAAAATTTCACGATCCCGGATAACAATCCGACCAATATCACCCACACCGCTGCCATCAACAAACACATAGCCACCTGGCACTCGTTCCGCCAATCTAACACCGTATTTGTCGATTTCAACCACCTGCCCGTTTTCTACCACAAATACATTTTCCGGTGGCACACCTGTTTCCACCGCTAATTTACCATGCAGATGCAAATGCCTTAGCTCCCCATGGCAGGGCATGACGTTTTTAGGACGTACCAAATTAATCATCAGGCGCATTTCTTCCCGCCGCCCATGACCAGAAACATGTACGTCTTCCAACGGATCATAAATTACATCCGCCCCTCGCTGGAGCAAGCGATTAATGTTACGGCTCACCATCTCTTCATTTCCAGGAATCGGATGTGACGAAAGGATAATCGTATCCCCTTTTTGCACATCTAATAAACGATGCTTCCCATATGCCATGCGTGCCATCACAGCAGACGGCTCACCTTGTGAACCCGTCGCCATAATCACTAACTCATGTGGCGGAATGCTGCTGATCTTGCCTAAATCCACCAACATATCGTCGGGTATATCTAAAATCCCCAATTTACGCGCCATTTCAACATTACGGGTCATGCTGTATCCAGCAATTGCCAATTTACGATTATGCTGCTTGGCAGCATTAGCAACTAATTGAACCCGAGAGATTAACGACGCAAATGTCGCCACAAAAATCCGCCCCGTAGCACGACGGAACACACGATCAAACCCCGCTTCTATCACAACTTCAGATGGAGTCCAACCTGGCTTATCGGCATTGGTACTGTCTCCCATTAACATCACCACACCACGCCCAGAAAATTCTGCCAATTTCGCATAATCTGGACGCTTGCCATCAATTGGGGTGTTGTCAAATTTATAATCCCCCGTAAAGACAATTAATCCGTAAGGGGTATGAATTGCAAACCCAGCGCAATCTGGGATGCTATGAGTCATATGAAAGCTTTCCAATGTAAACGGTCCAACTTTCAAAACATCGCCAGATTTAAATACATTAAGTTTAGCGTTTTGCATCAACCCTGCATCACGCAGCTTGACCTCTACTAAGCCAGCGGTTAATGGCGTAGCATACATCGGTAAGTTGGGGAACGCTTCAATCACATGCGCCACTGCGCCAATATGATCTTCATGCCCATGTGTAAACACAATACCATGTAACCGGAGATCATTGCGCTCCAACAAATAGCGAAAATCTGGGATGATATAGTCTACCCCGTGCATATCATTTGCCGGAAACATAATCCCCGCGTCGATAATGATGGCATCTCTACCAATCTCAATCACGGTCATGTTTTTACCGATTTCTCCCAGACCACCTAACGGGACAATTCTCACTTTTGGTTTTGATCTTGCCATATAAATCTACCCCGGCACACACCTGTATGCCAGGCTATTCATTCCTTTCATCTAACCTAACAAAACAAATTACACAAACAAACGCTCGCACAAAGAGCGTGAATGGTCTAATCAAGTTGATTGCATTGTACCACAATTATTTTGCAATTTAGTGATGCTTGAATCATAATCCAAAATCATCTTATTTATATTGGAGTGTTTGTCATGTATGGTTATGATTCCACCGGGTACCGCAAGCACAGCAATAATGCTGGGTTTGGTGGCATTCTATCATTGATCGCCGCAGGGGCATTGCTCTTTAGTTACTTTATCCTCAACTGGGCAGACCTTTCCGCCGCTGTGACCTCGGGTTTATCCGCTTCGGAACGGGCACTTTTTCAACAGAATGCTCGTGCTGCCGGTATCAATCTGACATATAACGGCTGGGATTTAACCCAGATTATTCTTGAAATTACGACAATCGAAGATGTATTAAATATGCCAGCCAGTGGTGGTGTTATAGATAGCCAACAACAACCACAAGATTATCTGATTGTCACATTGCCAATTGCCGGAGGGTTGGGTGTTTTATTGGGGTTAGTTGGGCTTTTTAACAATATCAAAAGTGGTTGGTTTTTGGTGTTAGTTGCCGCTCTTGGTGCTTTAGCTTATCAAGTGTTAGATTATGTGCGACTTTCAGATGAGCTACCTAGTACGATAGACATCAATACCTTGTATCAACTTGGTTTTTGGGGGGCAGCAATCAGTGGGGTACTTTTGGTAATCGGGTCATTCCTGGCGATGACTAAAAATTAATACACCAAGATGGGGCATAATCAACAGACTTATCATGCCCCATCATAATAAATTTTTTAACACTAACTCGGCAAATAACGCACCCGTAAAGCTTCATGAATTCGGTTAACCACCCGTAACACAGCATCCGGGTTGAATGTTCCTGGTACGCCACCTTCCTCAACAAATGCATTGAGCAAAATCTTGCCCCAATTACCTGTACTCCGCAGCTTATAATCATGAATATATTGCTCAATAGTTTGAGCTTGTTCTCCCGTAGGAGGCTGTAACATACGGTTCAGGCTGGCATATACCTCATCAATAGAGCGCGGTGAAATATGCAGTTCATCTGGCAAACGTTTTAGTAAATATGCCCGCTTCATCTCATAAAATTCCGCTAGGGTCATCTCTTTACCTGTTGCTGTGCGGATAATCATATCGCTACATTCACGGTCAGAGCGGTCATGCATTTCTCGGAATGTCGCCAAATCAAGCGGACCTAAAATTGCCCATAATTGTTGA
The DNA here is from genome assembly GCA_003696565.1 of Chloroflexota bacterium. GTDB lineage: Bacteria > Chloroflexota > Anaerolineae > Aggregatilineales > Phototrophicaceae > DAOTWY01. The sequence continues at coordinate 5,417 of RFHA01000324.1, read as the reverse complement.
TCATCATACATCGGTTCAAGGTTTAACCCATATTTTCGGAAGTAAGACTCCAACAATGCCTGCATAAATTCAAAATCAGTCAACACCGCCGCCTGCCGTGATGCACTGATATTAACAGGCATTCCGGTACTCTCAAGCGTGCAAATCCGTTTGGTACTGCCCAAATCAGGACGCAACCGCCCTAACAAACTGTGCATGGCAGAAATCGGTGGTTGCAAACTACCATCATATAAATGTGCCCGCGCTACCGCGTTAGCACGTTCACTCTTTAATAAGCTGGCATATCGCTCCAAGTCCCCTTCAATCAAATGTGGGGATAATGGCATTTCTATCAAATTTCCGGTAACCGTTGTCCGCCGTAAATATTCCCGTGTACATAACAATTCATCATCACAATAGCCATTCACAAACGGACCACCCTTAAGGATGGCACTATTTGCCACCGCAGAGGCACTCCGCAACAGCGTATAAAACGCCAGTAATGCTAACCCCTCTGACCGTCCCGCTAAATCCAGATGAATATGGCATCCTTGTAAGCGGAATACTTCTACTACATTAGCATTTTCATCCATGTGAAAACGCTTCTTCGCCTCATCCAAACGTGCCACATATTCAGGGAATTCGGCATTGACCTGGCACATCAAATCAACGGCAGTCTTGACTTTGGGATCATTAGTTAGCTTAAAATCACTATAAATCGGATAACAAGACAAAATCGCAGTATTTAAACCAGTTGCCTCGCTAGATGCCGCCAATGCAGACATAATTCCATCTAACGCGCTTCGTGTTCGTTGATACCCCACCCCAGGCGCAACATGCACTTCAATTTGATACTGACATGCCTCACGGTCAACCTCTGGCGTAATCCCCAATCGTCTTGCATAGAGCTGATAAGTCTCAATATACCGTTGCGACTCTTCCTCGTTAGGCGGTGTGCCATCAGGATGCAATAACCCTAATTCTAATTCAGCTCCTAACGCTCGCATCTGCGTTGTCGGGTCATCTGTTTCATGAATATTGGTGTGGTTTACACTAGGGTTCATGTTATAGCTGACGATACTCTTCGCTAGTGTTTTACCACTGCGATACCGGCTACTGACGACACTGCCTAAAATGTATTGATAATCGCCATGGTCTGCCAAATAAACATTCGCTGATTTACTATCCGCTGTTCCATAATAAGCTTTGATAGGCACACCGATCGCCTCAGCTAATCGATCAAGAGGTAGCTCATCATCTGTCACTTCAGAAGCAATTTCCTTCAAAAGTGCATTAAATTTTCGTTTTTCCTCTTCAATCTGTTGCCAGGGAATCGCCTCACTAAATGCAATCAACGCTTCATTCGATGGTAGGGGGGTATCCATAATAAGCATCCCTCTTGTGATCATTATCTATCAATTGTGGCTAATCCTAGTCTACTCATCAAGGTTTAATTTTGCACAAGATTGGACGTACATTTTATACATCTACTCCCTTCCACTGTGCTATAATCGTAGTGTTTGCTCAAACATATTGCTTTATTTTAAGGAGTTCACCCTATGGGGTACGATAAAATCACAGTGCCAGAACAAGGCGAAAGAATCACCGTGTCTAATGGGAAGTTACACGTCCCCGATAACCCTATCCTGTTGTTTATTGAAGGCGATGGCATTGGCTATGACATCATGACTGCCAGTAAACGGGTATGGGATGCAGCTGTTCAAAAAGCATATAACGGTAACCGTAAAATCAGCTGGATGGAAGTCTACGCTGGAGAAAAAGCCGCTAGTGTTTATGATGGTAATTTTATGCCAGAAGAAACATTTGAGGCATTACGCGAATTTAAAGTCGGCATTAAAGGTCCACTTACCACACCAGTCGGTGGCGGCTTCCGTAGCCTGAACGTCACCCTGCGGCAAGTGCTTGATCTTTATAGTTGCATCCGCCCAGTTCGTTGGTATCGCGGTGTGCCTTCTCCATTAAAAAACCCTCAAGATGTTGATGTTGTGATCTTCCGGGAAAACACAGAAGACATCTACGCCGGTATCGAATTTGAAGCCGGTACACCAGAAAATAAAAAGCTTGCCAAGTTTTTACGAGAAGAATTGAACGCAAACGGATTCTTTGAAGATGCTGGTTTAGGTATTAAACCGATCAGCGAATTTGGCAGCAAACGTCTGATCCGCGCCGCCATTCAATACGCCATTGACCGTAACCGTAAAAGCGTCACCTTGGTGCATAAAGGTAATATCCAAAAGTTCACGGAAGGTGCCTTCCAAAAGTGGGGCTATGAAGTTGCCGCACAAGAATTTCCAGATCAAACCATTTCATGGGATGAGGTCGCCAAGCATCACAACGGTAAAGTCCCAGAAGGCAAAATTCTAATTCAAGATGTGATTGCCGATATTATGTTCCAAAAAATGCTGCTACGCCCCAGTGAGCATGATGTCATCGCTACCACCAACCTCAACGGGGATTATCTGAGTGATGCACTTGCCGCAGAAGTTGGCGGGGTTGGCATCGCCCCAGGTGCTAACATTGGCGATGAAGTCGCCTTGTTTGAAGCCACACATGGCACCGCGCCCAAATATACTAATTTGGACAAAGTTAATCCTGGCTCTTTAATGTTCAGCGGTGTGATGATGCTGGAGCATCTTGGATGGTTTGAAGCGGCTGATCTCATTACCAAAGCTTATGAAAAAACCTTAGACGAGCGTGTCGTCACCTATGACTTCGCCCGGCAAATGGAAGGGGCTAAAGAAGTCAAGACCAGCGAGTTTGCCACACGTATTATCGAAAATATGGAATAGTATCTACTCTCATGGTGTGCCGGATGTCTCCTCAACAAAGACATGCCGACACATCAGCTTGCCACACGATTAATCAAACACATCATATAGAAAGGGTATCAATGCGGATATTAGTGGTGGATGACGATGTGCTAAATCGTGATATGTTAGAAGGTTATCTTATGGCAATTGGTTATGATCCTGTCTTGGCACACGGTGGTCAGCAAGCCCTTAAAATGTTGGAAGACTTCACTCCTGAACTCATTTTGCTTGATGTGCGTATGCCAGATATGTCTGGCTATGAGTTTTGTCAGATCGTGCGCAACAATCCAACAACCGCCCACATACCAGTGGTTATGATGACCGCATTAGAACTAACCGACACCGATTTAGCAACCATGGAACAAGCGGGGGCTAATGGCGTTATACCCCGTGGATTAAAACTAAATGAGTTTCAGGCTCAAATTCAACAATATCTACCTGACGCTTAATCAACGATCCATATACAGGCTTGATATTCCGAGTTATGCTTACCTCAAGAGGTATAGGAGTAGCTCAACCCGATGATGCGCCCCAAAACTCACAATAAAAGACCAACCCCGTCTAATGGGGGAACACCAGCATGGCTTATTTTCTTGTTAGGGATTGCCGTTGTTTTTGGATTATATTATTTGTGGTTGGGGTTTCGGGATTTTGCGGAAGAAGGGCTAGACCAAATTGAACAAGTTACCCAACAAGCAGCCGTCATCATTACATCCACCCAGGTGCAAATTCAAATTCAAGAGACGCAAGCACAAATCACCCCCCTGCCTACTTTTACCCCCATTCCTGATTGTCAGGATTTCCGAGTGATCGTTGATCGCGCATTAATTCGTAACGCACCTAGCACCACCGCCGCTATTTTAGATTCTGCTGATTTTGGTGAAATCCTATGTGTCATTCAACCAGACGTGCGAGATATTGAATGGTATCTATTAGATTTAAACCCAGAAACGCGCCGAATCAATGAAGGATACATTTTTAGTAATCTCGTTGAGGCAGTCAACCCCACACCAACACCAACCGACACCTATACCCCGGCTCCTACCGTTACCCCTCTCCCAACACGTTTGCCGACTAACACGTTTACCCCTGCACCAACGAACACACCAAACCCAAATGCAACACCCACCCCCACCCCAACCCGTGAACCAACACCAACTATTGCTATTCAGTCCGCATAAGGATGTAACATTAGCGGTTTTTCGATTTACAGCTAAAATTAAATACAATCTAAAAATCTACTGAGGGGACACAATAATGTTCAATACATCGATTATTGAAGTAGCGGTTGGGCTGTTTTTCATTTTTGCGTTAATGGCGTTACTTGTGACCCAAACCAATACCATCATCACCAACACATTAAACCTGCGTGCCAAACAGTTAAAATCCGGGCTAATGACCTTAATCACTGATGAGCGTATCCAAGCAAAACTACTGGCTCATCCATTAATCAATATGGTAGAAGAAAATATCACCGGCGAATTAACTCCAGAAAAAATTAAAGAAATTATCAACAGCCCACCGACTAACCTCACTTATATTTCACCAGAAACCTTTACAGAGACCATCATTAACTTGCTCATTGAAGAAGCACAAGCGCAGCTTTTTGAAGCTATCCATAACGCAATCAACACATTAGGGCACGGCGTAGAGAAATCCGAATTAAGAGAATGCCTCAATACCTTGCGCAACACTTTCTCTGAGGAGAACCTGCGGCATATCTACGCGCTCGTTTATAAACTAGAGGATGGCGACGTTAAAACAGCCCTCCAAACCAGTTTACAAACGTTAGAAAATGTTTTTAATAGTATTGAAGCGCGTAGTGAGGAAGTCATCCCGCTGTTACAAGGAGCTAAAAATATTGCAGATAGCCAACTCCGTGCAGCGTTGGAATCAATCCTGCGCACTGCGGAGAATTTAAACGATGCTCGCAAGAAAATTGAACACTGGTTCAACGATGGCATGGGGCGTGTTACCAGTATTTTTAAGAAAAATCTGATGTGGTGGTCACTTACTGTCGCGTTTATCTATTGCCTTGTCCTTAATGTGGATACTCTTGCCATCGGGCAAGCACTTTGGGAAGACCCCCAACTGCGAGCTTCCGTCGCAGAAGCCGCCCGTAATTATAATGCAGACCCTATCACTAACCCTGATCTTGAAATAGAGATCGACCCTAACTTACCACCAGAAGAAACGACGTTAGAAGATATCAGCATGAGCGTGCAGCAAGCACAACAAACTGCCCAAGAATTAGTCTCCCTGCAATTACCCCTTGGATGGCAATATACCCCGGTTACTGATGAGATGGTACAACAAAGCCTGACCTTTGGCTTCCCAGACCCACGCTCAAACCCTCGTAACTTCTGGAATTTTATTCCAGGTAATTCTCCAAATTGGTTTATTTTGATATTAGGTAAACTGATCGGATTAACAGCCACCACCATTGCAGCCGCTCAGGGTGCGCCCTTTTGGTTTGATTTACTCAAAAAGCTCACTAGCCCTAGCAAATAACAAAAATGGGCGTGCCCCCACGCCCACCCATTTTAGTATCTCTTTCATCATTGACTACGCCCGTTCTGTTAAGCTAATCCCCATCGTACTACCAAT
>RFHA01000323.1 GCA_003696565.1 Chloroflexota bacterium | reverse complement strand
TTACCTTTCACCACTTCAAAACGCACACGTTCGCCATCCACAATTGGTTTCGCCCAATATTCGTGTCCTTTCTTTTTCGAGAGCACAAAAGACCTCATCAAAGGCACGTGGGCATCCACAGCAGGATTCGGCGACTTGACCGTACGCGCCCATAACCACGCGATGACGGTCTCACCGTTATATGTTGGGTAAAGATGCCCAATGCGCTCTTGGGCGCGTTCGCGCATCCATTGCCCATAATAACGTACATCGGCTGCCAATCCTTGTGCGCCATGCCATGAACTTACCGAATCACGTCCACGATCATCAGGATTAATGGGTGGGCAATCCTTGAATCGCGGCGGAATCTCAATCATCGCCTTATTGATCATCACCGCCACTGGATTCAAATCACTAGCATACGCCTTCAAGCCCAAACGCTGCGCCTCTAAAGGAATGCTGCCACCACCCGCAAACGGATCAAGCAAAGGCGGCGGATTGTTATTGGTTGCAATACGAATGAGTTCACGCGCTTTGCTGATGATGCGATCGTCTGTGGTAGCTTCCCACGTCACGAGTTTCTCGATGAAATCAAATAAACGCATTCGTGGTGTGTCTTCTATGGTTGAATTATGACGCGCACAACCCAAACTTGTTAAATCGAGGTTTTTACAAGCCGCCACAAATTCAGGATTCGCATTGAGATCATCGGGATCGTCCACGAGAGACGCAAAAATCACCACGCGCGCTGCTGCTAGTGGTCGGCGCGCCCACCACAAATGCAAAGTAGAAGGGTGGCCATGTCGGATGGATTTTTCCCGCGCACAGGCAGCGTTGATGGCTTCAAGTGGCAAGGCGACTTCGATAAGTTTCTTTGCTTTAGGCATTGTGTATATCACCTTGTTAAATGTTCATCAATCAAGTATTTGCTATTGCTAAGCAGGAATATAAAAATTACATCAGCGCTTCACCAAAGGCGAGTAATTCTTCTAAATCATAATTTACGCTCACTGAAAGCGGATCGGGTTCTCTAAAAGCATAGTTGCGCACATAGTGCACCGTCACAGGTCGCTGACGATCTACTCGTACAATCGCTAAGATGAATTGCTCTGGACTATTGGCAGCTCGCAACAATTCGTTGCGTGTTAGGGTCACACTGTGTGCATCTACTTTTATACCTTTAACCTCAATAAAACGCAAACGCTCTGTTTGCCCATCCCGACTTTCAATATCATAGCCGATCTTCTCATGACTAACATCATGGGGAGTGTGGCCCAAATCAGTCTCAATGCGTAACACGGCCTCCATTGCGACGCGCTCTACGACCTTGCGCGCGTGGCTATCGATCACAGTCTTTTGTGATGAAGCCAATAAGCCCATTGGCACGATTAACGCGCCACCCACAATGCGCGGTGGCCGAGAGCGAATATCGCGTTCTTGTTCAAATTGGTGTTGGCGTTGTTGTAAACGTTCATGTAATCGATCAGCGCGTTCACGAGCGAGCTTGCTGTTCAGCTTGGCATTGTATTGCCCCGCCTTCTCTTGTTCTTTTAATTGATTGGCACGAGCATCCCAGTAGTTGATCTCTCTTTGTAAACGTGCCCTTACGGCGAATTCAACCTTGTTAATATAAGCCAGTCGATGCTGCTTAACACGCTCTAAATGTCGCGGGACGAGATGTTTAATGGCATAGCTCGTCGCCATCTTCCCTAAGCTATCGCCTTGTAGCCAGTCGGCCGCCAAAAGGGGCTGTATACGCCTCTTTTCCTCATCTGTAATTTCGCGATAATCAAGATAGGGCGCTCCACCACCTAGCTGTATTTCACCATCAGCATTGATTTCAAGAAAATGGACTTCTTGAGAGATTACGCGGAAATGCTCACTTTTAATGGGAACGGCATCTTGGATGGTGTGCTCTAGATATAATAACACACGCAGCTCTTGGCTGGTATCGTTCTCGTCAACGAGGATGGCTCCGCGTTGCAACACACCGCGCTCTCTGGTCAAGATAAGCCCAATGAGCGAGTCTAGCAAAGGGTGGCCGGGGCAAATGAGGGTAGCGCTTGGCTTGCCGAGTACATGAATATATGCTTTATCAAAACAAACCCGTTCATATTTTTCGGCAATGGGCTTCATGCCGCGCTGTTTGGCCCAATCTCGAATCGTTGCGGGCACATAGCGAATAATGTAACGTCCTGCTTCACATTGATGCAGCTTACCACCAAAGTATTCAAAAGCCTGCTCAAAAAAGCTCTTAATATAATAAGGTTGCAAACGTTGAGCAGCAGCACGTTCCATATCTTCGCGGATTTTGATAATTTTGCTGACATCCATCATATCGGCAGCTAGGGAGTGTCGCTCTAGGAGTTCTCGCACTCGTTTTGAATCAATCACATCATCTAGCTGTTGCTCCAGCCGACTCCGCACTTGTGGATCATCGCCATAACGAATCGCATCGATCAATAATTTACGCAGGGGTACATTGATGAATAAATCACCTAAGACATCAAAAACACGTCCTCCTAAAGCATTATGCTCTACTTCCAGTTTCTGTAACAAACGCTTATAGACATGTCCTTCACGAGTGTCCTCAGCCAACAGGTTCCACAAATGGCAAACTTCTGTCTGGCCGATACGATGAATGCGCCCAAAGCGTTGTTCTAAGCGATTTGGATTCCATGGCAAATCATAATTGACCATCAAATGAGCACGCTGTAGGTTAATACCCTCCCCCGCTGCATCGGTTGCCAATAAAATTGTCACATCAGGGTTGTTACGAAATTGCTCTTCGACTTCACGACGTTCTTCACGGCGCATTCCACCATAAATACACACAAGAAAATCATCACGCCCAAAGAAGGTTATCAATCGTTCTCGCAGATAGTTTAGGGTATCACGGTGTTCGGTAAAAATAACAAGTTTGCGCAAACGCTTCGCGTCATTTGGCTCGCGCATTTCGGGCGTATCTTGCAATAATTGACGCAGCTCATTCCATTTACGGTCTTTATCGCTGTGGCGCACCCGAAAAGCCTTCTCTTCCAACTTGCGCAATAGATTAATCTCTAGTTGTAATTCGTCGATAGTGCTTGCCGCTGTCGCTCTATCGATCAGCTCAGCTTCTAGTTTTTCAAGCTCTGCGCTAGGCACTTCGTCGAATTCCTCCCAATAATCCTCTTCGGTCATTTCATCGCCATTACTTGACAACAACTGTGGGGTTTTGCGTATTTCTTCAAGTCGAGATTCAAGTCGTTCACGCCTGCGTCGCAATGACTGGTAAATTGCTTCAGGTGAAGAAGCCAAACGACGTTGCAAAATTGTTAAAGCAAAACCAACAGTGCCTTTACGCCCATCATTTTGTAATTGCTCGGCACGATTAAACTCTTGGCACACATATTCCGTCACGGCATCATATAGATCGCGTTCCTCATCCGAGAGTTGATAGCGCACGGTGTAGGCACGACGTTCAGGAAAAAGTGGCCGCCCATCAAACTTACGGAGTTCCTCTTTCACCATACGACGCATCAAATCAGAAACATCGACCGGCTCTACCCCTTCACGAAACCTACCCTCAAAACGATCTTCATCAAGCAAAGCCAAAAAGAGTTGAAAATCTTCTTCCTTGCCATTATGTGGCGTAGCCGTTAAAAGCAAAAAATGGCGTGTAATGCTGCTCAATAGTTTTCCGAGCTTATAGCGCTTAGTCTCTTTCACTTCGTTCCCAAAAAATGAGGCCGACATTTTATGTGCCTCATCACAAATAATTAAATCCCAATCTGATTGTTTCAAGCGTGCTAATAAATCATCGCTACGGCTCATTTGATCAAGACGGACAATAACAAAAGAGCGCTCTTGAAAAGGATTACCGCTACGGCTGGCTTCGACCATTTCACGAGTTAAAATATCAAACTCTAGCTGAAACTTTTCCCAGAGTTCATCTTGCCACTGTTCCACCAAATTGCCGGGAGCACAAACAAGACAACGTTGTACATCGCCACGCACTACTAATTCACGAATCAATAATCCGGCCATGATCGTCTTACCAGCACCCGGATCATCCGCCAACAAGAAACGTAATGGTTGTCGCGGCAACATTTCCTCATATACCGCCGTAATTTGATGCGGAAGTGGCTCAATCAGCGATGTATAAATCCCTAGCATAGGGTCGAATAGATAAGCCAGTTGAATTCGACAGGCTTCTGAAACGAGTTTAAATAGATTCCCATTGGCATCAAAAGCCCAAACTTGTTCTTGAGTCACAAGCTCAAGGCGTTCTTCAGCATCGCGATAAAATATATTTTCAGCAAGCTTGTTCTCTTCATCTCGAAATACTACGTTTATTGCATCATCATGCCATTCAACATTGACAATAGTAGCAACTTGGTTGGGCACAATACCGCGCACTCGAACGCCCGGTTGTAGTTCTTCCAGCTTCACTAAGAACCTCCCTTTTTGCTCTTAAAACTTACTCTAAAATTAATATATACTCAATTATTATAAAAAAGATTGTTAATAGAAAAAGATTTCATTCTTGAAACCTGCTATGAGAATTAAAAACTAAGATTGAATAAGCGTGGAAAAAAACAAAAAAGCTCTACTGTATTGTACAGTAGAGCCTTGCAGTGTTGCCCCATACGGGACTCGAACCCGTGTTTCAGCCTTGAGAGGGCTGCGTCCTAGGCCACTAGACGAATGGGGCTTTATAAAAGTGACCACATTGTAGCA
>RFHA01000051.1 GCA_003696565.1 Chloroflexota bacterium | reverse complement strand
TTAATCATTAACTTTTACTTAGCAGAAGATGCTAACCTTGTAGCAACGCTCATCGATGGGATGCAACTATTGGAAGGTGATTATTTGGGTGGCGGTGGTGCTCGTGGTAATGGCAAGGTCGTTTTCACCGATTTGAATTTAAAGTTAATGTGTGGCACAGAACCTATTCCATCCGTTGATTATGCTGATTTGGGTGAACTTTTGACGCATAAAGAAGGCATTATCGAAGGCATTGCTTCAGAACTTAAAAAAGTCAGTCTCTAGGGTGAAGGCGAGGAGTCATGATGCAACAAGTAGCCTATCGCCTTGTCCCTCGTCGGGGTACAGGTTTTCACTTTGGTCGGCAAGGGCTTGATTTAGAAGAAAGCCAAGAATCGTTTAGTTCTGATTCTTTGTTCGCTGCATTAGTAAGTGTTTACAGCGAATTATATGACAATGTAAGAGAATTTTTAGAGCCTTTTGAACAAGGGCAACCACCTTTTCTTATATCATCAACTTTTCCTTATGTGGGTGATTTGCCGTTGTTCCCTATGCCAATGTTACGTCTGAACATTAAGACAGAAACTGGACAGCGCAAGCGTGTCAAGAAAATACGCTACATTTCGCCGCGCATATTTTGGGATGTTTTGAATGCTGAAAATTTGACAAATCAATTCGGACATGATGGGCCAGAATATGCTCTACAAGACGGGGCAGTGTGGCTATCAGAGGAAGAGTTGGGTTTGTTGCCAGCTTATATGAAAAACAAAGCGAAACAGGTGTATCGTGAATCTAAGATTTGGGCAAATGGTACAGTACCACGTGTTGCTTTGGATCGCATGACAAACGCTTCTCAGGTTTACCAAGTTGGACGTACCGTCTTTGCTGACGAATGTGGGCTATGGGTTCTTGCTTATGTTAGCAATGATGAAATGGCTGCATTCCTTAATGTATTGTTGAGTGAATTGGGAACGAGAGGCATTGGCGGGGAACGAAGCTCTGGTTATGGAGCATTTGATGTACAAGAGTTTTCTCCTGATGTATTGCCAAACTTGTTAAACCTTCAAGCCGATACTGAATATGGCTTAACACTTTCTCGTTATTATCCGCGCTTTGAAGAAATCGAAGCAGGAGTTTTGCATGGTGAACATACAGCATATACATTAGTCAACGTTGGGGGATGGATGTATAGCTATGGTGTTGCCTCACAACGGCGGCGGCGCGTGCGAATGATAGAAGTCGGTTCTGTGTTGAATGGTAGCAAAACACATATTCTTGGACAACTTGTGGATGTTCGCCCAATGTATGAGAACAACGAACGCTTAATAGAAGGAATTGAACATCCTGTCTATCGTAGTGGGCTTGCAC
>RFHA01000322.1 GCA_003696565.1 Chloroflexota bacterium | reverse complement strand
TGGCACAGCGGGCGGCAAATTTGGCAGTGGGCGCGGGCTTGCATCACGTTCTACCCGCCTTTGTTATGCAGCCGCCGGTGTGGTCAGTGCAGCATCAAGTATTCCGTGAATATGGTGAAGAGCTATTCGCCATGCCAGAATTTGATGCGGATTATCTGGATTTTCCGCCGATTATCGAACTCCGTACCATGCTAGATGACGGGCGCGCAGACTTGAATCTAACGGGTGTGGCGTTTAATTTATTAACGCTGCGGGCAGAAATTTGTATGCGGTTGGTCATTCATGATCCAACCTGGTTTACTCGTAATCAGCACACGCTGGCTGCCGCAAGCCAGACAGAACGACAGAACACGCTGTATATCCCGCTGAATGACCTCCCACAAATCCCCACAGACCTAACCCCACAAGGTGCAGCAGCCATATGGCTAGGATATAAAACGATGACTTAGTTTTTGCATTATTCCAGCACCCGCGCCATCAAAAACCCATCATATCCTTTGCTGCCCACAGTTTGAATAACAGTTGCCGTAACACGTGATTCTGTGGCGACAAGTTCGGCTAATTTGCGCGTGCCTAGCACGTTAGGATCATCTGAATCCGCATTAACCACCGCACCATGCCGCACCACATTATCCACAATAATTAATGTCCCCGGACGAGAGAGTTTTAACGCCCATTCCCAATAATGTGGGTTATTGGGTTTATCCGCATCAATAAAAATCATATCAAACGGCTGTTGAAGGGTCGGGAGTATTTCCAACGCTACGCCAACGTGTACCGTCACACGATCCGCTAAGCCAGCCCGTGCCAGATTCGAGCGAGCGACTTCTGCATGTTTGGTGCTGACTTCCAGCGTGGTGATATGCCCATCCGCCGCCATACCGCGCCCCAGCCAGATCGTGCTATAACCGCCCAGTGTGCCAATCTCCAAAATAGACCGTGCTTGCTGAATTTGTGCAAGCAGCATAAGGAATTTCCCCTGGTTTGGCGCAACATGAATAGCGGGTAACCCCGCCGCTTCGCTATCTTTCAACGCTGCTTCTAAAATAGGATCATCACCTACAAGTAAATTATTAAAAAAATTATCAACTACTGTCCATTGCGTTTGCATCATAAAATCTCCTTTTTGAACCATTAAAAACTGTTCTAATTCTAAATGATACTTGATAAATTTGACTAATTCCGTATAATACCGCCCCCCCAGTCAAAGAAAGGAAAAAACTCGATGCAAGACAAACAAACATTGAACGCAGAAAGCAAACAGATGTGGAACGCAAAAGCTGCGTTTTGGGATTCGCTGCATGGTGATGAAGGGAATCGTTTTCATCGCACATTGGTTGCACC
>RFHA01000005.1 GCA_003696565.1 Chloroflexota bacterium | reverse complement strand
GCGGCGAAGTTGGGGTTATCAGTGAACTGGGTGCAGGCAGTACGTTTTGGTTTACGCTCAAAGCCGCACCCGACTCCCCTGAAAAGTAAAAAACATCCTGGTGATAAGCACGCGGGCTTGCTATCCCCCATAAATTTTTGGAAATACCCACCTATAGCAGCAAACGAATACCCAAAAACACCAGAAGAACCATCACCAACTGCTTAAAGCGTTCGGGAGTAAACCACCCGTCCAGGCGAAAACCAATTAAATACCCCAGCACCATGCCAGGCAGCGCCCACAAAAAATATTGAGCAACCAGATGATTATAATCGCCCAACAAAGCATGTGTGGTCATGGTCACTATACTGTTCAATAAAAAATAAGCTTGCAAGTTGCCCTTAAATTTTTGAAGGGGCCATTGGCGGCAAGTTGCATACACCACAACTGGCGGGCCGCTGGTATTAAATGCCCCACTCAGTAGGCCGCCCAACCAGCCAAACCCTATTGCCCAACGCGGATTTTCTAAAAGCGGTAATTTGAAATTTAATAAAGCATAAATGGCATAAATTACCAAGACTGCCCCTAATACGGCCGTTACCACCTCAGCATCTACCCACTTCACCACCCCAACACCCATTGGCACTGCAATCAACGAAGGGATAACCAGCCAGGACACTTCCTTCCAGGAAAATGCCTGCCTGTATCGAGAAAGCATCACAATCTCCGATGTTACCCCAATTAAATTGACCAAGGGGGCAGCAATGGAAATACCCAATGTCCCCACCAGCAGCGGCATTGAAACAAGCGCCAATCCAAAACCAGAGGCCGCTTGTGTCAAAATTGCAAAAAAGACGATAACAGTCACAATCATGGAGCGGGATTGTGAGACAATTATCTAATCCTGTCAATAAATCGGCTCCCTTTACACTCTTTTTACACCCCCATAACATCCTTCTAAAAAAGCACCCCCATACTACTGGCAACTTAACATTGTAAAACGGCCGTTTTACCCACAACT
>RFHA01000321.1 GCA_003696565.1 Chloroflexota bacterium | reverse complement strand
TCGAGCCTGAACGTGATGCAAGTCGGCGCGGTACAGAAGTGAACGCAACGATGGTGTATGCCTACGGCATTGTTCGTCCAACTTGGGGCGTTTCAATTCATAGCGATGGTAGTGCACCAGCTTAGTGTGAATGCATAGGGGTGAATAATCCAGTCAATGAAGTCTATTGCGTCATCGTAGCGCTTAGTGTCTTGGTTGGTGTCCTTGTGGCATCAACCTTAGACACAAAATAGAAAGGTAGCAAAAGTGCAGAGCACAAAAATCTTATGGCATTCTAACGCACCGCACGTGCCAACAGGATACGGCAACCAAACAGCGCTTTTCACACCGTTGTTGCATCAAGATTACGGTTGTGCCATTAGCGCTTTTTACGGCAGGCAAGGCGCTTCTGTGGTGAATAAGCACGGTGTAATGGAACTACCAGTGGTAGAAGAGCCGTATGGCAATGACATTATTCACGCTTATGCACAATATACCAAAGCAGAAGTCGTCATCAGTTTGCTAGATGCATATGTCTGTCGTCCAGAGGTTTGGGGGAAATTAAATTGGATAGCGTGGTTGCCAATTGACCGAAAAGGTCTAGATGCAGATACGTTGAAGGTGTTACCGTACACCAAGCGCATTTGGGCTATGTCGCAATTTGGACAAAAGCAGCTGCTGGATGCAGGCTTTACAAATGTAGACTATGTACCGCATGGTGTAGACACAAGCGTGTTTAGACCTATTGACCGTGCTCGTGCACGCAAGATGTTCCTTTCGTGGTTAAGCGAAACGCAAAACAAGCGCTTCAACGATGATGTTTTCGTGGTCATGACCAATGCCGCAAACAAAGGTCGTCCATCCCGCAAAAATTTCAGAAACATGTTTGCTGCTTTTGCAAAGTTTCATGCTAAGTACAACAACAGCATTTTTTACGTGCACACAAATAGCGCATCAGCAATCGGTGAAGACTTACAAGCGCTAGCCAAGTCCTATGGTTGCCAAGACAGCATTTTGTTCACCAACGAGTTAGCGTTTTTCACTGGTAACCTAGATGCTCAAACGCTAAACAACTTCTACAATGCAGCTGATGTATTCATGTTGTTGTCCTACGGAGAAGGTTTCGGCATACCAATTCTAGAAGCGCAGGCATCAGGTTGTCCCGTCATCACGAGTGACGGTAGCGCTTTACATGAACTCTCTGAAGCAGGCTTGCGTGTCCCCTGCACGCCAACAGAAGCGTGGTTAGGTGGGTCAGGGGGATTTTGGCACGTACCGAACACGAGTGTCGCTGCAAAACACTTAGAGACTATCTACAACGATAAACATGTCGACTTGCGTCGACGTGCAGCATATGAGTTCGCACAAGAATACGACTACAAGTTGGTCTATGAGCGATATATGAAGCCTGCCATCGAACGCTTCTTTGCGATTAAACAGCAAGCGTTAAGTAGTGTCACAACTGTACAAAAGCGTAAAAGACCAGATTTAAGCGTTGTATTAGCTTGCTACAACAATGCAGATACCATAGAGCGCGCTATTCAGAGTGTGTTAAATAAACAACGTGGTATTGACGTAGAACTCATTGTTGTTGATGACGCTAGTACTGACAACACGCGCTTAATACTCTCAGCGTACGAACACCACGATAACGTGAAAGTCATCTACTTACAGAACGGTGTTGGTCAAGCTGAAGCACTGAATCAGGGACTCAAACACTTGAAAGGTCGTTACGTTTGCAAAATGGATGGTGATGACTATTTTGAAGACTACGCACTCGTCAAAGTAGTGAATGCATTAGACGAAAATCCTGAATGCGGGTTCGCTGTTGCGTGTACACAAGAATTTGGTTCGAGGAACAATTACATCAAGCCTAAAGAATTTACAAAAGAAGATTTATTGCGGGCTAACTACGCTTATGGTGAGATAGTCTACAGAAGTGAAGTGCACTTGCTACACGGCTTAAAATACCGTGCCATGCTCAAAGACGAAAATGGGCGTGGTTTTGGTGCTGTAGATTACGATTTTGCCTTGCAAATGATGCATGAACTAGGACTTACACCGCTCGTGCTAAAAGATGTACTTTTATTGCACTACAATGTACGTCCTAACAGTATGAATGCAGTCTCCAAAAAGCACACAGAACAAATTATTAGTGCCATGCGCAAGTATTGGAAAAGATTGGAGCTGAACGAAATATGATTGATGTAACAGTGATTTTACCTGTACATAACGCAATTGCTAATTACCCGCCAAACACGCTAGGACGCGCTGTTCAAAGCATAGAAGACTCGC
>RFHA01000320.1 GCA_003696565.1 Chloroflexota bacterium | reverse complement strand
GATTGATCATCAATGCGCACCGTGCCCGCAGTTTCCAAGCGGGGCAAACTATAATAGTAACTGGCGTTACCTACTTCTGCGCTTTTAGGGCTTAACCCGGCATATCCTTGCAACGCTGGTGGTTTGGCTTCGTTTAATGTAAGATCAACCGCAAACGAACCACTTTGTGCATTGATGAGATATTGCCCATCCATTACTGCGCGGACTTGCCAGTCTTCCAACCATACATGATACGCTTCATCATAAGTCGATTCGTCCCCATATACAGGCATTGCACCTGCCAAGCCTGCACCACCTCGGCTGTAGCGTTCATCATGGAAAAAACGCTCATTAGCGATGTCACTGACAGTAAAGTGTGCCATATAAATTTGCCCAGTGCGCCACTCAGATGGGCTATCTGAGATCAATGGGTTGATTGCACGACGGAACACCGTAAACTGAAAGCCAAACCGCCGCCCATTATCTGCTTGTAAATTGCCGGTATAATACCACCACTCTGTTTGAAATGCCGGATGTGCGCCGTGGTCACGCGGGAACTGCCAATCCCAAGGCTCAACCGCCCGTGCATAACTGTTGATGTCAACCGTGCCGGTTTGAATAACCGCCTGTGCGGATACATCTCCACGTTTACCCGCATCCACCAAACTAAACCCCAATGCTAAAATTCCAGCCGCAACCGCTAACAACACCATCAATCGCCACATGAATTTATCCTTATCAATTTATTTTTATCGTGATGTTTATCACAATAAAAATTCTAGCGGTTAAGGATGAGTCATAGCTGAAAATCAGCTTACTAAACGATATTTTTAAACAAGGTTGGCAGACCAGCTATATAAGCTATGCTTATTCCTGAAGCGAACGCCGCAGTTGTTCTACCATATCTCGTTGCTGCGGTGTAAGCGATTTGGGCACAGTGATCTGAATGCGAGCGTAAAGATCACCATATCCATCCCCTTTACGGCGGGGCATCCCTTTACCGCTAATGCGCAGTTTTTGCCCGGATTGTGTGCCAGCAGGTAATTTAAGCCGAACCGGGCGCGTCATGGTGGGTACTTCAACATCTCCGCCTAGCATCACCGTAAATGCATCTACCTTTACATCGACAATTAAATCATCGCCATCACGCTCAAAGGTTGGGTCAGGCTCTACCTCCACAATTAAATATAGATCACCGGGGGTGCCGCCGCTCATCATCGGGGGTTCACCCTCCCCTGCGATGCGGATTTTGGTACCGGTATCCGCTCCTGGGGGAATTTTAACCTTTTTGCGTTGCCCGGATTTAGAAATATAGCGCATTGTACCGTCGTAGGCTTCTCGTAAGGTGATGACCACGCGCTGCTCAATGTCGCGCCCTGGGGTTGAGTCTGGTTTGTGTGCTTTACGTCCAAAGCCACCAAAAAAGGACTCAAATAAATCAGCAAACGCGCCGTTGTCAAACTCAACATTAACGCGCTGATTACCGCCTTGATTACCGAATGGATTGCCCTGACCAGGACGATACCCTGCCGCAGCGTATTTTTCATAATCAGGACCGAATTGATCATACAACTGGCGTTTGGTGGGGTCTGCCAGTGTCTCATAGGCTTGGTTAATTTGTTTAAAGCGTTCTTCTGCCGTAGGATCATTCGGATTAGCATCCGGGTGGTATTGCTTTGCCAGGCGACGAAATGCGGATTTAATTTCCTTTTCTGTGGCGTTACGGCTCACGCCTAAAACTTGATAATAATCCATAAATCCCTTTGCCTATATTGCATAATTTTGCAAGCACATCTTAACCGACACGTGTTAGAGGCGCGTAAACAACAAGCGCATTATCGTTTAGGCTTATCTGGATTGGCGGGCGGGTAGCCAGGCTGCTGTGGCGGATAGTTCCCAGGATATTGTGATGGGTGTATTGGGGGGTGCTGCCCACCCTGTGGCGGATATTGCTGCGGCGGATACATTGGTGGTTGTGTGCCTGGCGGTGGATAATACCCCGGCGGCGGATAGTATGGCTCTGGTTCCTGAATGAAAAAGCGAGCTGCAATCTCAACGATACCCATCACCCCGCCTGCCATCGCACCAATAAACACGATCCAAAAGCCAATCTGTGTACCACCCAATAAATCAAGAAAGCGATCATAATAGGTTGACAAGATAAAATATGGAATAGCAACATTCAACACAAACATAATCAGCATATTGATAAGCGCAAAAAAGCGACCTAAAGGACCTAACGGGCGTACCGCCCGCCGCATCATTGCACCAATCAACGACGACATTGCCGCCAACGCATAACCAACCCCTAACACCAACACAAAATAAACAGCAAAAGCTGACCAATAACGTTCCAAAATCCGGCGAGGTATATCTGTCAACTCTGAAAGAGATAAAGCATTGGTTAAATTAGCGACTTCCGCCGCCTCTTTTTGTAACAATTGGCTGAGTTCCTGCCCACTCAATTCAATGCCACGCCCAGCCCATGGCAATAGAAAAAAGCCGCCAAAAATCGCCGCTGCCGCACCACCATAAACTAAGACTGCCAACATTTTTAACCCTGTGAGCGTTGCGGGTTCATAAGCGCGCTGCGGTTGCATCATGACCAATCCTTGCCTAATTGCGCCGCCGCATCATCCAGCAAATCACGATACGTTGCCATCACTTGCGGGTCTAAAATAATATCAATAATGGCTAACAAAGCGGCTGCTTGTTCGTCAGTTAGCGTGTGAATTTTTTCAATCAATTGCTCTTTTG
>RFHA01000050.1 GCA_003696565.1 Chloroflexota bacterium | reverse complement strand
GCGGACGTCGTTGTGCCGGGGTAGTTGTTTGCCCTGCATCTGGCGCACACGCGGGGTATTCAGAAGGGGAGACGAGGTAGGTGGGTGGGAAACGGCCGTGCTATCAGCTTCGTGTCTAACGCCGCAGGTCACTGGATTATGGGTAATAAAAACTAACGGAGTGAGCGCCCCCCATTACCAACAAAACACTTCAACAAACCAAGATAAGCAATTCCAGTACAGCAACATTGTAATATTTCACTTTGCACTGATACACGAATTTCTAAGCAATACGGTTAGAGTTCTTCAATCTTTCTCAAACATTCATTTGCTTGTTCAATATTGCCTAGTTCGCAATAAACTAATCTCATTGTTTTATATATAGATTTCAAAAAGTCTCGTTCTTCAGCCTTCTTGAACCTATATTTAACTCTTAAGGCTTCTTCCAAAGCATTTAATGCCTCTGAATACATTGCCTTGAGTCTGTAAAGCTGCCCAAGATCACGATAGCCTAAAGCAACGTAATTATTATCTTTTACATTTTTGGCTGTCTCAATGGATTTTCTAATTGCTTCTATACTTTTATCAATCTCTCCAATCCAAGATAATGAGAGACCAAGCCCCCGATAAGCGTAATGAGTGTGTGAATCATTCACACCAACTTGAACCTCAAGGGATTTTTTAAAATATACAATTGCCGGTTGATACTCTTGGCGACGAAAATATATCTCCCCTATATTGGCATAAGTATTGCCTCGTTCAAAATCCGGCAAATTGTACTGATTATGTAAATTTAAGGATTTCTGGTAGTATTGTAACGCCTCTTCATCATCTTCTTGTAAAGCACCAATGTTGTGATAACATGTTGCTTTGCCACGTGGGTCATCCAGTTCTTCGTATATTTGCAAGGCTTCTTGATAATACTCCAGCGCCTCTTCAGATTTTCTGGTCACAATTCCAAGCCCAATATAGGCAGTCGCCAAATCTTTTTTATCGGCGTTATTCCCTAACTCTATAAGAATATCACGGGCTTGTCGAAATCGCTTCGCAGCTTGCCGGGGTCCGCCATGAGTCCAATAGATTAAAAAACCTAAACGATTGAGCGCTTTTGCCTGGCTGTCTTTTGCTCCTATTTCTTGAGCCAATTTTTCCGCCTGATTATAAGTGTCTTTTGCCCGACGTTGTTTCAACTCAAGGTCATATAAACGCCCCAATTGTAACAAATAATCCAAGCGAAGTGATTTAACTTCCTGACTGTCTTCCCCCGGTATCTTCTCCAGAGCCTTAGTTGCATTTTCACAAGCATTCTTTAATTCGGGAATAGCATACCGCTCGGCAGCAATTCTTGCCCTGTCCAATGCCGATTTCGCTTCACTTAAGTAGTCTTTTGTTTCTGCTGCATACCATTCCAGCTCCCCAACCAATTGAGCCTTTTCCGCATCATCCGTTTGATTGTACAAATTTGCCTTAATTTCATGCAAAATCTTAAAAATTCGTTGACGCTCTTCTTCCTCTAACCACTGGTTTAACAAAAATGAATGTAACATTTTGTTGGAAAACTGGTATATAGTGGTTTGATGATTATACCTAACCTCTAAACCCAAATCCTTGATCAACTGATGCACCTCTTTTAGATCACGCAGTTGAGAAAAGATATTGGGATATGTTTTATCACTTAATTTCTCCAGCAGGGATTCCAAAATCAAGGTAGTAAACTCTTGCCCCTCACAACTCGCGTAAGCCAACATCTCCTGAAGCTCTTTGTCTAAAGTGTCAACACGCGCCCGGATAATTTCTTCGGACTTAGGCGGTAGCCCTATTTTCTGCAAATCTGTTCTTAATTGCCCATCGTTAGTCAACCCCTCTTTGGCAATCAAGTAGTCTACATATTCGGTTAGAAACAGAGAATGTCCGTTTGTCATTTCAATCAGCCACTCTACTAATGAAGAAGTACGGACAAATTTAGTCGTTGAAAAACGTTTATTCAAATATAATGGAATATTATCATGTCCGAGTTCTTTTAACTCTATTTTGTGATAATCTCCTTTTCTGATTATTTCTGGATAAATTTTAATAATAGGACGTTTTTCAACTGTTGCATCTTGCGGACGAAAACCGGCCACAAGTAAAATTGGTATCTTGGCCAACTCATCAGTTAGTGCAAAAAGAAGGTTGGTTGAACTTTCGTCAGCCCATTGTAGATCATCCAAAAACAAAATCAATGGTTGTTTTTTGCTGAGGTTTCGTAAGCTGTCAATAAATTTATTTTGCGTCACATTTGTTTGGTCAAGTCTACCGTGAGCGTCGCTTAAAGATGCAAGTTCATAGTTTTGCGAATTCGCTTTACCCAACAAAAGGCCCAACTTTATAGCAGTACCAATATATTGCCCAACAAAAGGAATAAGATTAAAGATATCTGGGACAATATCACTCCCGTATTCTCGAAAAAATCCCGTTACTTTATCTTTTAAATTATCATCGTTAACCATCGATTGTTGAGCTAAACTTTGAAACAATCTAATGAAAACATCAAAACCAGCGGAACGGTCTTTTGTAATTTGGGATGATTTTGTATAAGCATATTTAATTTTTTTCTTCCTGTCCCTAACGGCATTAAATTGTTCAACTAAAGCTGTTTTTCCTATTCCTAGTTCACCGGTTACAAAAATAAGACTGCCTTTACCAGATTTCAACATATTCTGGTACGCATCGTTTAGTTGTTTGAGTTCTGTACTACGTCCTATGAAATGGGTATTCGTCATTTTGTATTACCTCCAGAGAGAAATGTTGTGACGGGTTACGTAAACCAGAAACACTTTCCGACATTGACGACAGTGGCGGTAGTATAAAAAATCATTTTTGGGTGGTCAAGGTTGTTTAGCCAGCCATCCAGCTAACTTGAACAACTTCCCCAAAAAGCCTACTCATTAAACAACTCGCCCACGCTGCGCCCTTCATGTGAACGCTGAATCACTTCGGCCAACAGTTCCGCTACTGTCAGGACGGTGATGTTGGGCAGCATTTTCTCCGGTGGAATGGGGAGTGTATCCGTG
>RFHA01000319.1 GCA_003696565.1 Chloroflexota bacterium | reverse complement strand
GTTGGCTTAAATTCTGAGACTAATTCAAACTGTCGCATAACCCGTCCCTTATACAGAACATGAGTTCTGTATTATAGCACACTTTTAAGGGATGATATAGCGAGTTAAAGCCTGGTTTAGCACCACAACCACACCATTGATTATCTCCTGTTTTAGGATGACACACGATAAACTTGAACATCACCAATGCCTTTAAGATGCGCAGTGTCAACTTGTTGCACAGGGATTTGATGATGGACGATGTCATAAACTTCCTGGCTGATGAAAATCTGACCACCGGGAGCAATACCACATAAGCGTGATCCTAAATTCATAATCCGTCCAATCGCGGTAAAATCAGTACGAACTGGTGATCCCACCTCTCCAGCAATCACCTCTCCAGTGCTAATACCAATGCCCATCGCCGGTAGCTCTACCCCTTCTAATGCTAATTCATTTGTCAGCGCAGCATGAGCCGCGATCATATCTTGCGCACAGCGTACAGCTTTAACAGCATGGTCTGGCATACTAATAGGTGTACCAAATAAAGCGATGACTTCATCCCCCACAAATTTATCCAGTGTGCCGCCGTGGCGAAAAATAATTTCCGTCATTTTGCCCAAATGCCGGTTAAGCGTGGTGATAATTTGCTCCGGTTGGGTGCGCTCTGCCCACTCTGTACTGCCGCGTAAATCCGCAAACAAGGCGGAAATAATGACTCGCTCTCCAGTCAGAATATTATCATTGGTGCGGTTTAATAGATGTTCAATCACTTTTGGATCAACAGAACGACTGAGGACACGGCGCATCCGACGGCGTTCTAGGCGTTCAAAAATTGCCGTGTCGATTTGACTGGTGATGGCTTGAATCATCCGACGATCTTCCGCTGTAAAGCCATAAGGGCGAGTGCTGTTTACCGCGCCAAATACCCCAATTACACGAGAGTTGAGAACCAATGGAACGGCGACAATCGATCGGATTTGTCCTTGCGGCTCATTAGAATAAACAGGTTGCGCTTCTTTCAAAGCACGTTGAGAGATTCGCTCAATAATGGCTTGATTTTCTGGAAGGTTTTCTTTGGTCACAGCGCGTAATTCTAAACGTTGATCATCCGACTCACTAAATAGCATCAAATATCCCATCTCAGTGGAAATTGCCCGGCAAAGCGTGTTCAACACCTGTTGCAGCATAATATCTAGGTCTTCTTCTTTATCACGGATGCTATCAATTTTATAGATTGTTTCCAACTCTCGGTTACGCTGCATCAACTGCTGGATGACGCGGCTATGTGCAATAGCTGAGTCCATTTGGCTAATCAATGCATCTAAAAGGCGATGTTCTGCCGGGGTAAAAGAGCGGGCTTTGTCCCGTCCTAATAAAACCACTCCTAAACGAATGTTAGACACAATCAACGGGGCAGCAAGCAACGCAATTTGATTGATTTCCGGTGGAGACGGAATAATACGCGGTGAAGTCACCCCAGCCGCTAACGCTCGGATCATTTTCATCGCATCATCGGTTAGTTGATACTTATTGACCAAACTACGTGCTACTAATTCTCCATTATCAATGTGAGTCAGCATCACCAGACATAAATCCGCCTTAAAGTATTCCGTCAAGATACCGGTAAACCCATGTATCAAATCGTTTTCATCCGGGTTGCTATCTCGCATTCGGTCAATACGATAAATCGCTTCTAATTCTCGGTTGCGGTTGGCTAAGTCCCACATATAACGTGCTTGGATCACCGCTGAATCTATCTGCGTTTCGGCTATACCAAACAGATATTCGTCAGCTGGTGTAAATGGTTCACTATTCCGGGCAATAAACATCCCTCCCAAAATTTGTGCGGTTTCATCTTGCCGAATTTGTAAACCGAGTGTGTATGTCCAATTATCTGTATTGAGGGATTGCGGCTTGTTTAAACGTGCCGCCTGATGACATAGCTCCACCGTAGCCAAACGCATTTGCCCAGCACTAGCGATGTGTTCAACTTTTTCACCTTTTTCAGTTAGTATCATGATGGCACAACTTTCCGCATGGAAAACCTGCTTAAGCTGTTGGGCAATCGCTTGGAACATAGCAGCAGGGTCTTGCTTGACGGCTAATGCGTCACGCGCTTTATCTAACGCCATAATTAACTGCAACTGCCTTTCCCGCTGAGCATCTGAATGAGGCATAATATTTTCTCCCTGTTGTTCGTTATCAATTGTAGTCCGAATAGCGTAAAGGACAACCGAACATGGTAAAATGGGCGATATAGCAGTATGCTATGTTGTATGCGGGGAATAAAAAAACAGGTGAGCAACTTGACTGACGTAAACGATAAACAAGAAGAAAAATTGCTAGCAGCTTATGAAGCAATTCGTCGTCGTGAATATGAACTAATTAACGAATTGCTGGAAATTCTGCCCAAAATCGATACATTGGATGAAGATAAGCTCGCCCAGGTACGAGATGCGTTGTTCCATGCGGATCATCCGTTTTTGGTCGTATTCGTTGGACCATTTAGCTCAGGGAAGTCCAGCCTCATCAACGCGCTGATGGGATCAAAAGATTTATTAGCGGTTGGTCCTGTCCCCACCACAGATCGCATTAGTATTTTACGCTATGGGGACGATGCTCAACGCATGAACAGCGGCGGCGAGGTCGATACGGTTTTCTACCCATCACCATTGCTTAAAAAAGTCAGTTTTGTAGATACGCCTGGGTTAGAATCAGTCTTTCAGAAGCATGAAGAAACGACTCGCAAATTCCTCCATCGTAGCGATGTCGTGATTTTAACCATGCTAGCAACACAAGCAATGACCCAGCGCAATCTGGATTATATGCAACAACTACGTGAATATGGCAAAAAATTGATTATTGTTGTCAATCAAGCCGACCTGTTAAGTGCAGAAGAACGTGAACAAGTGCGCAATTATGTACTAGAACAAAGCGAGGATAAACTCAACTTCAAACCAGAAGTGTGGATGGTCTCCGCTAAACAAGGCTTACAAGCACGCACTAACGGTGAAATTACCGATGAAGCGTTATGGCAGGCGAGTGGTTTGCATCGTTTTGAGCAGTATATCGATGAACAGTTAGACGATGTGCAACGTTTACGGCAAAAACTCCAGACTCCGTTACAAATCGCTCAAAATGTCCATCGCATTGCAGCGGATGCAGTCAAGGCGAACCAAGCCGTATTGGATCAATATCAAGGTATTGCAGATAATGTGAACAGTCAGTTGCAAGCGTATCGCCGTGAACAAGAAAAAATCGTACGTGAAACAAACGAACAAATCGCAGAAAAATTTAATGAAGCCGCACGGCGCGGTGGTGAAGCCATCCGTGATATATTTCAACTTGGGCGTTCATTGGGGTCTTTGCGAATTGGCTTGTTTGATTTAATTGGCTTATCACGGATTTTTCAACGTGGTAAACCAACATCTTACGCCCGGTTGGCGTTTGAACGCGCCAAAGTATATGAGCCAATCAATGAATTACCCACTATAGCAGATAAGCTTGGTCCGGCATTAGAAGGCAAAGATTTGCAAGATACCGATGATCTGGTGAAGTACGCACAAAAAGAGATCAATGCCCTGCCCGAGACCATTCGGGGTAAAATCATCGGCGATATCAAGCCACCCGTTAAATATGATCGCACAGCATTACAGGCAGTACGTCCAGAATTAGAGCAGATTGAAACAGAGGCACGCATCACCGAAACAGAGCAAATCGAACGCCGATTGCGGAGTGTTTTGTTTGGGTTAGCACTATGGGAAGTGCTGATTTTTGTGGGGGTTATTGCTTTACTGCTAACCGGCTTTGATATTGGCATTTTCTTGTTGCTACTTCTGTTGGCAATGCTTGGGTTGCTTGCGATGCCGGTTGCTGGGCGGATATTAGAGATTAACTACCGTAATCGTATGAACACGCTGCAACAACGCTATATTGAAGCACTTTCTAAAGGATCAGACAAACAAGTAGAATATGGTATGACCTTACGGCGTGATGTCGTTGCACCACTTACCCGCCTGGTAGAAGCTCAAACTCAACTTCAAACCGAACAGATGAATCAACTACAAAAAATTGAACGCGAGATGATACAGGTTGAAAGTGACCTGACTAAACTCGGTAAAAAACGCGGGATTTTTAGTCGCTAAACACATCAATAGGGAATAAAAACGTGATGGACACAATCGAAGGACCGTTAGTTGTCTTACGCGAAACACAAGTCAATCTATTGACGGATATTGCCCATACACTGGCAGAAATGGGTGATCTTTCTGAGGCGGATCGCAAACGTCTGATGGAAATAGCCCGTGATTTACAGGAACTTTTTTTCCTGGTAGTTGTCATTGGTGAGTTCAACGCGGGGAAATCGACCTTTATCAACGCCTTGCTACAAGATGATGTGTTACCAACAGGCATCACCCCAACGACAGAAGTCATTGAACTCATCCGGTATAGTGAAACACCCAATCTAAAACCACGCCTACACGAAAACAATAGCCTGCGCGAATGGTCACATCCGAATACCGGCGCGCCTGGCGTTGCCATTGTCGATACTCCCGGAACGGGGTCGGTTTTCCAGCAACATGAAAAAGTGGCAAAGGATTTTCTGCATCGCAGCGATCTGGTTATTTTTGTGTTAAGTGCTAAACGTGCCTTTGCCGAAACAGAACGCTTGTATCTAGAAATGGCAAAAAACTATGGCAAAAAAGTCATTCTGGTTGTTAACCAAATAGACTTACTAGAACCAGAGGAACAGGGTAAAGTTCGGCGGTTTATCGAACAGCAGGTTAAAGAACTTTTAGGGATTCAGCCGTTAATTTTTATGGTTTCTGCCAAGCAAGCGCGTGAATCACAAAAAGCACTCTCAACAGAAGAAAAAGGCGGCGTGGATGCTGTACGGGCACATCTACGCGGGACATTTGCAGAGGCTCCACCAGCTAAGCAAAAGATGCTCTCTCAACTAGAGACTGCCGAAACCATCAATCAAAAATATTTGGAATTAGTGCGCCAAAAAGCTGATTTGGTCAAGGCAGATGCTGCTAAAGTGCGTGAGGTCGAAGCAGAGCTGAAAGAACAATCTTTAGGGCTAGATGCACAACTCACTGCTGCACGGGCTGACTTAGACCAGGTTTTTATAGGCATGAGGCAGCGCGGGCTAACCTTTATTGAAGCCAACCTCTCTATCCGTAAAATTGGGCGGGCAATCAATCGTGAAAAGCTACAAGCGGAATTTCAGGATGTGGTGATTGGACGGGCACTACGAGACATCCATGATGCAACCAGTGGATACATCAACGCCGTAGTGGATCAAAGTCGATTGTACTGGCGGAGTGTTATTGACCGCCTCAATAAAATGCTGGAATTATTAGAGCAAGAGGAAATCAGTGGGCTAGATGCCAATGTCTATGCCGAACAACGTGAAGGACTAGAGGAAGCCATTCGGATTGCAGAAGCAGAATTAAAGTCGTATTCTAGCGGACGCTTGTTAGAAGAGATTCAGCAAGAATTTCAATTAAACATGAGTGGCTTTACAACAGGCGTTGTGACCTCTTTGGGTGGGTTAACCCTGATGTTGATCGCGGCTGGTACACCTGGTCCGTTGTTTGGTGCAGGGGCTGCCGCTTTGGCTGGTCCGGTATTTGTGGCTGCGGTGCCATTTGCAGCATGGGGTAGCATCAAGGCATTACAACATTACCGTAAAATCAGCAGTGATCTTAAGAAAGATTTTAACACCCGTGTTGATAAACTCATGACAGCTTATCATACCGCGTTAGATGACCTGACTCGTAAGGAACGTAACCGCTTAGCACAATACGGCAATCAAGTCCTTACGCCAATTTTTAGCCGTTTAGAAGTGCTTTCTAAGCGGTATACCGAGCAGCAAACACAGTTAGAAAAATATCAAGAACGAATTAACACCCTGCGTAAAGGAATTGAAGGCAGTTAAAAACCGGGTGGATACACAATCCCCCGGTTATATCAGTACGGACAAAAATCTTTTTAAACAGGCACACTTTATACTGTCTGTGTTTGTTGCCTTTCATCAAACACGATATGCGCTCGAACGGTATATCCTTTGCCATGCCGCGATTGCAGCACACTCGGATAATCCGGGCTGGGTTCTAGTTTTCGGCGTAAATTACGGATGTGATTACGCACTAATGCATTATCCCCAACACCTGGCGGATAATTCCACACATTGCCGAGCAAATCTTCTGCACTGTGCCACTTATTTGGAGCATGTGCCATAAAACGTAACAATTCAAATTCAATGCGTGTTAAGTAAATTTCGCGGTTATCAATAAAAACCTGAAAAGTATGTTCGTTAATATGTAAAGATGGCAAAGTTTGTGATGTTAATGAAGCACGGCGCAAATGTGCCCGTAACCGTGCAGTTAATTCCTTCACAGCGAATGGCTTGCGGATATAGTCATCTCCACCGGCTTCTAATGCCTTGACAGCTTTTTCCACTTCATGCTGACCAGTCAAAAATAATATTGGTTTTTGAGCAGTGGAGGATATTTGACGCAGTTGACGACACAGCATAATCCCATCGTAGCGTTCCATTGTTAAATCCAACAAAAAGAGATCATAGATGTTATCTTTCACTAAATCTAAGACCTCGCTACCATCTTCTGCTGTGGTTACATCATAGCCTTCTTGATCAAGCACTTGCTCAATCATTTGCAACATTATTTTGTCGTCATCTGCCACCAATATCTTAAACATATTGTTGTCCGTCATGATTAGAATCAAAGTTATAACAATAGTATAACCTGAGTTACAAAAAGAATTCTACTAATCGTCTGAAAATTTTATGAATTTTATGTAATTTTATATAGTTAAGCGCATAACTACTTATTGACATGGCACAATCACTGTAAGCGTATCAAAAAAATATGCCACAGGCGTGTGCCATGTGGCGTTGAGTTTTGTTATCGGGCTTGGGATTAAACGGTAATATAGACTACTTAAGATGAGATCATATATCCCACACTGTGAATCGTGCGGATGTACTTGCGAGTAGGGTCAATTTCAATTTTAGCCCGCAAATTCCGTACATGCGCACGTACCAAATCAGGGTCACCAGTATCTGGAGGATATTCCCAAACAGCCTGAAGTAAATGCGGTAACGACAAGGCTTGATCCACATGCTCCATCAAGTAACGCAGTAGCCGATGTTCTGTAGAGGTTAATTGAACAGCCTTCCCAGCAACATAAGCTTGATACGTATCTGAATCCAAGCGGAGATTGCCGACTTGCAGAACAGAGGACACCTCTTTTCCACGTGCGCCCCGCCGCATTAAAGCATGAACCCTAGCACGTAATTCAGCTAATTCAAACGGCTTGACCACATAATCATCAGCACCGGCATCTAAGCCTTCTACGATGTCATCTGTCCCACCCTTTGCTGTCAAAAACAGGATAGGCAGTGTTATGAAGCGGTGATCTCGTCTTAATGTACGGCAAACCGTGATACCGTCTAATTCCGGCATCATAATATCTAGAATGAGCAATTCGGGTTGGTTAGTCTCTAAATATTCCAACGCCTTTTTACCAGAATTCAAAGTTGTGACCTGGAAATTTTCTCGTTCTAAAACACGTTCTAAAGTTCCTAACACATCAGGGTCATCATCAACCGCTAGAATATGTGACATCAGTTAATCCTTTTCATAAATCAACATAAAGTAGATAAACTACCCCAAACATGCACTTGTGTTACTTTTTCAACATCATCAACACAGCATATTAACAAGGTGGAGATGTGTTAAATAGTGATTTATCGCCATTTTCAGCTTTGTTTTATTATAGCACAGGCAAATAAACCACAAATCGCGTATATTCCCCTGGTGTGCTTTCAACCTCAATCCGCCCACCGGCATTTTCTGCAATTTGCTTAGAGATATGCAACCCCAAACCAGTGCCAGAGCCGGCTGTTTTCGTCGTAAAAAATGGACTAAAGATTTTTTCATGTAATTCCAGTGGAATCCCTGGTCCATTATCAACTACTTCTACTATGATATGCTGAGTTATCTCATCATAGCGAATCCGAACCACAATTTGTGCATTGGGATATTCTAACAAAGCATCGTAAGCGTTCATCAACAAGTTTAGCCAAATATCATCTAGTCGTCCTTTAACGGCTCGTACCGGTGGGATAGCATAAGGTGGCACCTCTAGTTTTAGTCGGATATTGGCATGCTCCAAGTGTCCTTGCAATAAAGATGTAACCCCACGGACACTATCCACCACATCAATAAAATCTGGCTGTGCTTCTGGATCAATGGGGCGGGCTATAGCCAAAAGCCGCCGTGCGACATTTGCCGCACGTTTACCAGTCCGGACAATCGCCTTTAATGATTCACGCTTTGGGGAATCCGCCGGTTCATCCAAGAGCATTAGCTCAGTATCCGCGATGATGGTTGTCAGTGGATTATTCAGTTGATGTGCTACCACCGTCGCTAACTCTCCCATGGCAGAAAGGCGAGCGGTTTGTACCAAGCGTTGCTGAGCATTACGCAACTCATCTAGGCTGGATTCCAAATCATGCAATAGACGAGCATTATCCAAAACCGTCACAGCTTGCCCAACTAATGCTTTTGCCATTTGAATCTCATTTTCAGCAAAAACACGCGCCGGGCTGACCGTCCCAAACACCACCACGCCATGCGTTTCCCCACGCCAAATCATTGGCACACATAACCCAACAGCCAACCCCAGGGGCACCAGCAACTTATTAGCACACTCTGATTGATCAGCAACATGACACAATAAATGACTTTGCTGGCGTAGCATGGTATCTAACTCAACAAAATCTAACACACTGATACGAGGAGCAGTATCCGCAGTGAGCCACACCGCCTGACCAACCATCGCCATTGTAGAGAGGCTGGCAGGGCTGCCCACCGGAGTCAAAAACTCACACCAATCCGCACCGGAAAACGATAAAATTTGATCCGTAAATCGTGAAAAATTGTCTGAAATAACATCACGTTTACCGGTATTCAACAATTCCGCCACTGCCTGCCGAGCATAAACCTGAAGACGGTCAAGTTGTTGATCCGATAAACGAGCGTCCATCTGGTTAACATAGAACAAACGCATCACGCCGAGCAATTCACGTTCAGCATAAACCGGAACGATCAAACTCATCTGTGCGCCAACAGCATTCAGATAATCGCTCAATTCATCCTGTGCTGATGCAAAAAACCATTGCAGTCGCTGTTCCGCAATGCCCAATTGAACAGTGGGGGGTATTTTTACCAGTGGACCCCGCCCAACAGACCAACCAGACTTCATCAAGCGTGCTTGTGACCACAATTGATTAGTTTGTTTATCCCAAGCGAGAATGTCTATGTGATTAGCATGAATAACCTGCGCCAATTGCAGGCAAATATGAGGCAACGCCTGTGGCAATGGCTGAGAAATACTCAAGGCACGGCTAGCCATCACCAAACGCTCCAATAAGCGGTTACGTTCCAGACTTTCATGGTGAATACGCGCATTTTGAATAGCAATAGAGGCAAACGATGCCAGGTTAATCAACATCTGCTTATGATGCTCGTTAAAATTTTCTTGATTTGTGCGATTATTCACACCCAATACACCGATTGTTTGCCCCTGTAAAACGATCGGAACGTATAATAGGGAATAAACAAAGTATTCTGTCTTAACCTTATGTAGCCCACCTGCATCAATTAAAATGGGTTCTCCCGTTTGAAAGACTTGCCCGGCAAGCGTATCCCGCGTTTTAACACGAAAGTTCCGCGCCGTTTCGACATCAATGCCAACCCGTGCCCGGATATATAACTCGTCATCTTCTGGTAATAAAATCATCCCTTCATCGGCATCGGTCAAATAACGAGCAGCCTCTACAACACGATTCAGCACTTCTGATAAATCCAAAACCTCTGTAAGGGAACGGCTGAGTGAGAAAAGTGTGTTAACTTGCGTAACTTGTTGGGAATAAGATGGGTCTGCGCGTAAATCTGGTAAGACATCTGTCCGGCTTATCTGTGTATCTGTTATCCTCAATATTTTGTGAATAGCCTCTGAGACAGTATAAGATTCTAAGGTATCCAATATTGGAATATCATACGGTTCTAGCCGCTTAATTGCTGCTTCATTAAGCGCAAACGCTAATGTCGGCAGTTGATAAGAAGTCACTAACTGTAATGTCAAAGCACCGGTATAACGATCAACCATGCGTGCATCCAATATCACCAGATCATATGACTGATGGGATAGCATATAGTCCGCTTCGCGGTGATTTAAGGCAAATTGCAAGTTAAGATGCGCCGCCACTACCACACGGCGCACACTACTAATCACATCATAATCACCGGCGATCAGGAGAATATGGGGGGTTGTATCTTCTGGCATAATTTACCTGCTTAGTCGATTGCGACGTGCCGCCAAATCATCGTCAATTTTTGCCTGATCAACCTCATTCGGCAAATCATCTGCATCCTCTAGGATAGTGCGGGATTCATCTTGGCGAGATTTAATTTTATCACTCAGATCAGTAATTTTTTGCTGAGCATTGTGGAAAACTTGTTGGAAACGATCCGTTGCTTGTGTGGCAAACGTTTTAGCCGGATTCTGCTCAACTTGCTGTGGTTCATCCGTTTGAGAAGCATATGTGTTATCCGCAACCGCTGCATCTAACCGATTGACACTGTCAATCAATTCCTGTGCAACCTGTTCATGAGAGCGTAATTCAGCTTGCATCATCTCAATCCGTTGATCTAAGCGTTGGATACGCGCAATGAAATGCTTTGCCATCGCCTCATTATTTTTCTGCACAGCGTCATCCGCCCGGCGGTCTAAATCTTCACGCTCGGCAATCAACGCTTTGATCTGCTGTTGCAGTTGCTTCTCGTAATCCACCGCCTCGTTAATACGTTTCCGCAATGTTTGAACATCGTCTTGACTGCCCCGTCTTACGCTTGGCAGTTTACCATCCAATAGCCCACCAACTTTTGAGCGCAGCAGGACATTTAATTTATCAAACAGATTGTTACTCATGTTGGCTCCAACTTCATCCACTTCCTATTCTATTGTACACTAATCACATCCACCCAAACGATAAATGGTCATTTTCGGTCCACCTACGCGGGTAGAACCGTCTCCAGGGCTGTTGTGCAAAAAGCATAAACGTGGATCATCTGGGTTCTGATTTGGGATTTGATCAGGAAATGCCATTAAGTATTGCGCGCCACTGGCTTCAATATATGCCCACAGTGCATCTGGCTTGCCAATGAGGGGAATCACCTCCGGCGTGATTAACCCAGCGATGTCTAAAAGCGGGCGCGGTGCAAAATATCCCACTGCGCCAATATCATGCACCGCCAGCAATTCATCTGGTGGCAAATGATCTCTGATCCACTTCGCCTGTGCCACCATCTCATCGTTGATAATACCAAGATCAGTCTGATAAATTCTTACCCCCAAAATCAGACCAAAATAGGTGAATAGAACCAACGTAACCAACGCCCAAGACCGAACAAATACACGTCCGATCAAATAATCTCTTGTCCACTTCAGCGTTAATAACACCCCCAACACACCAATGACAATCAGACCTGGCAGTGCGGGGATCACATATCTGCCATGTTGATAAGCAGCTGGCAACCGCCAAGCATATAGTAAAATCAGTCCAAGTGCCCATAAAAGTGGCAACCAAAAACGAGGCTTATGCCTTGCCCACCACATAAAAACAACAATCCCAGGGATAAGCGTAAACTGCCCACCGGCTAAAAGCGGTTCGATCATCCACCCCACGCGCACCCCAAAAGCCTCTTGAAGTAAAATAGCATGCTGGGCTTGTTTGGCGGCGGATGTGTTTGGAACAAGCTCGCCATTTAATGATAAATTGAGTAATAAATATGGCAGAATTGCCACACCAAACCCAAAGGCTGATCCTATCACCCAATTACGTTGCTTGAGATTCAGCGAGCCGATCATGCCAACTAATAACGCACCTTCCGGGCGGGTTGCAACAGTTAATGCCCCCACCACACCAAACCAGACACCATCCCGCCGTGTCTGGTTGTGCTTTAACCCAAGTAACATCAGCCCCAAGATCAATGCACAAAACAGCATTGTCTCCATACCAGATGCTGCTGCCCAAACAAGATGCCAAGCAGTGACAACAGCCAAACCAACGAACCAACCGCCAAACGTGACCGCCGGCATCATATCATCTGCCAAACGCGCTCCAAGCATCCCTGCCGCTGCTAAAGCCAATGCACCAATGAAATGCGTCCAGAATTCATACGGAATATGAAACACATATCCAATTGCCAAGATCAGCGTATATAAGGGCGAAGTAGATGCCCCACTCGGCTGACCTGGTATAAATGACCATTCGCCATATTCAGCTAAGTTCCGCGCATAAGTTTGGTGAATCCAACTATCATCTAGCGGAAAACCACCCCCACCTTGTATGACATATAAAGCAACAGTACCCGCAGCTAAGCACAGCAGCGTCATATCGCGTACACGTCGATTGAACAACAGAGACTCAATGATTGATCGCATATAGCCTTGCACCTGGCAAATCAGCCGTGATTAGGGTCAAAAATGGTGGCAGGTTATCAGGGTCAAAAGAGGTATAAAGTTGCGTTGTGAGCGAATTTTCACCCTGAAACAAAAAATAATCTACGTCATATTGATTAGCAACTTGCTGAAGCACCTCAACAGGTGCATTAGGCAACACCACCCCGCCGCGCCCAGTATAATAATATAGTTCTGCGGGGTCATTCACCAACACACGGGCGTTGATCGGAACATATTGCATCACCGCATCAAACAAAGCAGGACGATGTTCTGTTACCCGCCCTTGTAACCCGACATTAAGGCTTAACAACATCGCTAAAATCACTAACCCAACGGAAAAAACACGTTTGGCAGTATGTGGCTTCCAATTACGGCGGCGCGCAGCAACCCAATGTACAGCATCGTCTAAGCCAACCCCCCCCAACGCCATCCAAAACGGGATTAATGCCGCAGCCGAGTGAAATAACCCACCCCGATACCCCGCAAATGGGAAAGCCAATGTCATCGCCAAATGCAAGCCAAGTGCATATATCCAAAAAGCCGTCAAAAAATGATCTCTACGCCGCCGCCATAAACCAATCAACATCAATGGGGCAACAACAACCATCCCCTCAACGGCTAAAAAAGTCAAAAAATTATTGGATAACGCCAACCAACGTGAGTCAACAAACGTTTGCAAAGTCATTTCACTTGGGGAAATATGTGGTGGATAGCGGAACAAATCATCATAGGTTATAAACCAAATAGCTTGTGCCCCACCTAACGGCAAGGGTGTACCAATCACATGCAAATTGCGCACAAACCAGGGTATCATGGCGATTAGATACCCAATTGTTAGGGTAAGAACTGCCCGCATAGGCTTTATATGTCGCCCCTGGCTGATCCCCACCCAACCAATCACGACATATCCCACTATAATCAATAACATCCCATCTGCCCGGGTAAGATGCCCGAAGCCGGCAAAAATCCCCGCCGCCAACCAAAAGATTGTTCTCCCCCGTGTTACCCCTAAACCAATAAAGACCAACGTTAATGAGCCAACAAACGCAAACGGGGCAAATGTATCTGTCATCCCCCAAAAACGAGTGAAAAAGCCACTAAAAAGTGTCATCAAGCCAGCAACCCAAGCATGACGACGTGTGCCGCCTAACTGCCCACCTAGCCAAAACCCTACACCTGCGGTCGCTGCAAACATCAATGCAAAAGGGATTTGTGCCACATCGTAATTACCTGGTGCATTAGCCACCCACATTGCTGCCCCTGCCACAATGGATGTAAATGGCATCCAATACAAATGTGATGGTGCAGGTAGGCTATCCGGTGCGCCAATGTAAGTAAACAAATATTCATCTGTCAACCCGTCACCAGCAGCAAAGCGCGTGGCAGCGTTGAAATAATAATAGGCATCAGTATAAGCGGGTTGAGCAATCAACCCATGCGTGATGAAAAACGCAAAAACAAGCGCAATTACGCCAAAAAGCCAATTATCTATCCGTCTCATCATCATCCTTTATGGCATCTGGCAAGCTATAATCTGGTAATGGTTCACCTGGGATGTCGTGATTCTCCAGCGGCACACGCTTAATGAACCGCCCTGTTGTAAAAGTACGAATAGCGACTGTTACCACTTTCAAAAAGAGACGCATGCCCTTAGCGATCATATCCCCACCACATCCGACGTGTTATCAACAGTATTCCAAAGATTGCAAATGGCAAGATTAAAAACATCGACGGGTGTTCCAATGAATCACGCCCTTGAACAGTGATAAAAAATTGTGCCCAATGAAACACAAATAAGCCAATCACTAACAGCAAAACCGGTAATCCACCCCACCGTTGATAAATTTGCTTAAAATAAAAAATCAACGCCAAATTAAACACAACAAAATGCGGGGTTGCTGTTCGTAAAGCGATGATATGTGTTACAACTAGCGTCAGGGTGATTGCCCACAGCAGGCGTTCATGCTTGCGCTGAACCAGCACAGCATACCAAGCCCATAATAAAACAAACAAAAACACCCCGTTGACAGCCCATTCCAGCAACGCACCTTGTTGAAGATAATAGCGAACAATGATCCAAATCGGTGATCCGGTATCAGGATAAGACGCAGCAGTATAGTCAGGATACAAGCGCACTTGATTCACCCACGCAGTAAACCAATCCGGCTGAAGTATAAATGACACACCCATCAACAAAGCCCACCCAAATATAAACGCCATCACAAACCGATATCGCTTTACCCACATCGCCCAAAGCAATAAAATCGGCACTAAAAGGTATCCCATTTGTGGTTTAAAGGTCGAAATCGCCAAGGCAACCCCAGCGACAATATCCCAGCGAGGTTTAAACAACGCCCAAATCGTCAAAATTTGTAACAGATAAACCACATGACTCGGTTGCCCTAAAAATAGCCCTCGCCCGGCAAAATAATCCATCAACGCCCAAATCAATAAAATCGGCATTAACCACAGCGGCGGCTGCCAACTAAAGAGGTTTAATATCAGCATAAAGGCAACAATTAAACAGACTTCTAGCAAGACCATCCACACGGCAGAAGCCCAAGCATAATTCAGCGGAATGGTCGGCGCGACAATAAACACGGTGTAAAATGGATAGACAAACAAACCAGGGTCTTCATCCCCCATGGCAGAGCGACCATAAATCCTGTTTTGGATATTAGCAGTGGCTTGATCGCTATAGGGGCTAACGCCATCTTGGAAAAAAGACCGCGCGCCTTCCCAGCGTGACATGAAATCATTCATCCCAGGGAACGGTTTTGTCAGCAGGTTATGCGTTAAAATCACATTGGCAACCAACAGCGCAACCAACCCCAGTAAAATCACCACATTCCGCGTCATCCATCTACCTCAAAATAATCACGATCAATAGCATGAATGATATACTGTTTTTCAGGGATCACGCCAACGCCATGCTCAATCATCAATTGGGTAAGTTGCACACCATCAATTAAAATCACGCTGACTTCGGTAATACTAGCAGCATAGTCTATAGCCCCTTGTGTAAACCGGGAGGTTGTCATGAATACGCCTTTTTTACCACCTGCCCCCAATAAGCTCCCTACAAATCCCTGTATTTCCGGTCTACCAACAGGTTTATCCCGTCCCCAGCGTTTCGCCTGGACGTAAATTTTACTTAAACCGAGTTTATCCTCTTGCACAAAGCCATCAAGCCCCCCATCACCAGATTGCCCAAGTGCTTTGCCAGCACTACGCCGCGAACCACCATATCCCATTGCCAAAAGGAGATCAATCACCAGCCGTTCAAAAAAAGCAGGCGAGGCTTCTAGCACAATATCTAACAAATCATCAGCTAAATCTTGGCGCAAACCTTCATACGCCATATCCATCAATTCCTGTGGGGTAAAGTCCATGCCAATCAAATCTGGCGGTGTTTGGGGCGGGCGTGATTGCTGTTGATAGGCAACAAACTCCGGGAACTGCATCAAAAAACGCCGATTGATATGGGTAGGCTGTGTTTTTAATACATCAATACCTCGCTGTGTAATGCGGAATTTACCCCATCCCAAGCTTTGCAATAAACCAGCTTGTTTAAGATAGGTCTTTGCCCAGCTGATTCGCTCTACAAATTTGGGAGTCCTCAGGTCTAAACCAAGCTCATGCGCCAGAGCATGAGTCACTTCTTTCAAGGTGTGGATTTTGCCATCCGCGATATATTGCAACAAAGGCAAAGTTAATTGATCATAAGTTGGGGGTTGTCGTTTCCATGTCATATGGCAATTATGCCAATGAATACTAGGAATGGGTAGCGCAAGTGTTCGATCATGAGGGAGAGCTGCAAATATGCTTATCTCATCTCCCTCAAAAATAAACAACATAGCAAATATAAAATCAATTAGGAAAGTTCAAAATAATCTGTATCAATCCGCTTGATAACAAATGTCTGTTCTGCGCTGACACCGACATTATGCTCAATCATCAGTTGAGTCAACTGCGTGCCATCAATTAACACAACTTTTAGATTTGGTATGCTGTCTGCATACTCGCGTGCGCCTTGTGAAAAATGAGATGTTGTAATAAACACGCCTTTGGTTGCCCCAACACCCATCAAGCTACCAACAAATGCTTGCACAGCAGGTCTTTGAACATTGTTTCCTGCTCCCCAGCGTTTGGCTTGTACATAGATCATGCTCAGACCAAGTTTATCTTCCTGAATATAACCATCAATTCCACCATCACCAGAACGCCCAATCGTTTGACCTGCATTGGATAACGCGCCGCCATACCCCATTGCCAACAGCAGATCAATCACCAACTTTTCAAAAAATGCAGGGGACACCCCCATGATATATTCCAAAAGTTCATCCGCTAGATCACGATTGATTTCGGCATGAAGACTTCGGATTAATTCTTTGGGTGGTTGGCTTTCAGTTATCGATTCTTTATGATTATCAACTGTTTTTCTTGCACTACCTGTTTTGAACTCTACAAACTCAGGGAATTGCATGAGCATATCATTGGTGATTCTTGTCGGTGATGTTGCTAGAACATCCCTTCCCCTTTGTGTGATACGAAATAATCCTCTACCTGTTGCTTCGATTAAACCAGCTTTCTTCAAATAAGTTTTTGCCCATCTTAAGCGGTAGGCAAATTTCGTTTCACTCCCGTTTCCGATGAACTCATTTAAATCTTCTTCTGATAATTCAAGATACTCTGCAATAGGTTGTACAGCATCCCGGATATGATGCTCTTTCCCATCACTAGCATATTGTAGTAACGGCAACATTAATTCACTATAAGCTGGAACTGCCATAATTTATTATCCCTCCAATTGAGCAGGTTCTTGCCTGAGTTTATAGTACAACGCGACACACAACGCGACCAGCAAAAACGTCCGGCTTAAAATCAACGCAATAAACGGCAACCGCAACGCACCATCAATAATACCACCTGTATCCCCAGTACGAATAAACAGCAACGGATATTCTGTAAACGTGATAAACGTCAGCAATACCAACACCAACACGCCGTTTTTATTCGGGAATGTCAGCAAAACAAACGGAATAATTTGCACCATCCACTGCGGTGACCATCCCTGTGATTGCAGAAAGAAGATCAACAGTGTTATGGTGATAAACGCTACCAAACCTTTATCATCTAGGCGACGTGTCCTTAGGAAGACCATCAAACCAACCGCAGCTGCCACCATCAGCCGCACAAAAGACGGAATCACCGCCGGCTTACCGTAAAGTTCATTTGCTGCATTGGGGTCAAAGTGTGATTCAACCGTGCCAAAGTTACCTGTGGTATAGTTCCCATCAATTAACGCCCATACCGTTTGATAGGATGCTTTATTAAACTGTGCCGTGAGTGAAACAGTCACCATATCAGGGTCACCGTTTTCTGCTGCATTAACCGCATAAAGCAGTGCATACACCCCGATGAATACCCCAAGCACAACCCCAATATAACGGACAGATAAACGTGGCGGGCGGAAACGAATCAACGCACCGAAGATCAACGCTGGTGTGAACTTGGTCAGGATGCCGAACGCAACCGCCAAAGCCGAGTGTATGGGTTTGTTCATCAACAACCAATAAGTGCCCAGTAAAAAGAAGAACGTTACAAGTGTTTCAAAGTTCCAAAAAAGCATCACAACCGGTGCAATCATCAGCGCATATATCCAGGCTAATGCCATACCTATTGATTCACCATGCAGACGCACGCCAATTTTGCGGATAAGCAGCAAATTCCCGACATCAACCGCCAGCAAAATGATCCCCAACCAAACTGACCAATTGCTGTAATCGCTTTGTACTTGATAAACCGCCGTCGTCATAAAATACCACACCGGTGGGAACTCGCTCCACCAGTCCACAAATGGATAGTTACCATCATCCGTTAAGCGGG
This sequence comes from Chloroflexota bacterium, assembly GCA_003696565.1. Taxonomy (GTDB): domain Bacteria; phylum Chloroflexota; class Anaerolineae; order Aggregatilineales; family Phototrophicaceae; genus DAOTWY01. Next base: position 4,763 of record RFHA01000319.1, on the reverse strand, counting down.
CAAGCATATAATGATACAGTCGATCACCCTGTGCGCCCACGCCACGCTCCACACCTGCCGGGAACGCAAACGGATCAGATGATGTATCGGCAATTTCGGATTGGTCCGCTGTGGGGGGAGGATCAATCAATAGGGGTTGATAAACCATCAACATCATCAAGCGAAACGTGATAAACAAAATCACAAGCAAGCGGGTATCGTTGAGTAAAGATTTATTCATCGGATGATTGTCCTTGGTTTATAGTAAGACATATTCTTAAAAAATCACGTTTTTATTGCCGTGCATAAATTACCACTGTATCATCGCTATAATCTGCATTGGGGTAAATCTGTGCCCAATCATCTGCTTCATGTAGGCGGTCATCTAAGCCACTGCCCTGCTCAATAACAACCAGATTAATGCCATCATCGTCCAAAATCTGCCGCCAATCAGACTGACCAAATGCCGCCCGCAGCCAACGTAACAAAAAGTCACTACCATATAAATCCGTGCGTCCGTCTACATAAACCGGATAATCTGGCAATGCCCATAGCAGATACCCCCCCCAGTTGTAGCTATTAAACATCGGTCCAGCGGGACGTGCCGTTGCAATAAATTCCGCCGCCTGCACAGGCAATCGCTCACGTTGAACCTGGTCTACAGTTTGCGGATTTAGCACCGTAACTGTATTGCCAACCACACCTAACACCACCAAAATCACCAACAACATGTTCAACCTAGCTTGACGGCGCGAAACACGCGAACGCGGCTTAAAATCCCATCCCTGTTCTTGAAGGAACGCATCCAAATGTACAGTCAAGGCAGGCATAGCAACCACGGCAAACACCGCAATGTTGCGTCCATAAAGTAACGCCATGAATAGCGTCCCACCCAACAAGACAAAATCCGTCCAGTCCAACCGACGGCGGCTTGCTCCCAAAATACCAATCAAAGCGATCAACAAGCCAATAAACCCCCAAGTTTCGCGCCCTTGAAAATTAGGCGACTGCCATTCTTGAATATACTGACGCAAAGCACCTATACTGACTGTTTCAAACGGCACCAGTAACATATCAAAACCATAAGGATTGACCATCAATGCCGGAACGGCAATCATCACCATTAAGATCAGCTTTTTCAGCCGCTTAAAGCTGACCACCTGCACACCAGATCGATTAAACAGATTATTGAGTATTTCCCCTGCAATAAATCCCCCTATCAAAATAAACCCTATGCTAAATCCAGCATGTAAATTCCCCCACACCAACATCATCGGTGGAATTGCCCACAAATAATCTTTTTCTTCCCGTTTATACTTATAGAGAATAAAAAGCGTTAGTGTGCTAAAGAAAAATGAGAACATCTGCGGACGTGCAGACCAAAACACTGCCGCTGCGGTTGCACCAAGCAGCAATACAAATGCCCGCATGTATGGATTTCCAACACAGACCGGATAGAGCAACGCCATACCACCAGAAGCTAATGCTGCCGTTAGCACAGCCAACCCCAAATCGCCAGCTAATTCGTACACAGCATATAAAATAACCTGCGCCCCCCAACTGTGATTTGTCCAATCTACCCCATGTTTGGTATGAGAAAACGGGTCTTGATAAATCATCCCATTATTCAGGGTATATTCCCCACTGCGAAGATGCCACCACGTATCAGTATCTACCGGAACACGGGTCGCCATCACAAAAATCAGCCCGAATAATGTCACCAATAATACGCGCTTGATTGTCATACTATTTTTACCCTCATTTACATACCCCGAACATTGTAACACCAAAAAAGCCCCAAAACTTAGGGGAATACATCACTTGCATAAAATTTAAATTACCCTATACTGAAATATGTCGTTATTTTTACGTTCACCCAATTAAGGAGTACACACACAATGAAACGTCTAATTTTGATTGTCGCAATGACACTTATTGCCGCACTAGCAGCCGCTTGTGGTGGCGGTGATGGGGGTTAGTAGTGGCGGTGGTGGTGCAGGTAACCCAGAAGATGCCGGGCGTGAATTTTTGAATGCCGCATTTTCTATGGATGTGGAAAAAGCCCGTAGCATAGTCTGTGAAGCACGTCGTGGCGAGATTGAAGAACCATCAGATGAAGATCGTGCCGCTTTGGAAGCGGTTGAGATTGACCTCAGTGGCTTGGAATTCACCGTGAGCGACCAAACAGATAACAGCGCAATGCTTACTGTCTCTGGTAATGTTACCATGAGCATGGAAGGTCAGGAAATGGAATTGCCTGTTGATCAAATGTTTGGAGACGAAGCCATTCCTGTCATCGTAGAAAATGGCAAGTGGGTTGTCTGTCCAGAAAATACAGATTTACTTGGTGGTTAAATTCACCGCAAATCCAAATATCAAAAAAACGGTTGAGGGTTTCCTTGACCGTTTTTTTTGATTCAAGTCAAGAGACATGCTATATATCAGGCAATCATTTAACCAAATAACTACGAAAGGATACATCAATGCGCCTTATTTTGATTTTCCTGCTAATCGCCTTCCCCACAATCGCCCAAGAAGCAACGGAAGAGCCAACCATCTGTCAAATCGACACAACACTGGTCATCACATTACTGGAAGAAGCACAAACAGCCGCCGATGCTGGTGATTTTGATGCAGCGCGTGAAGCACTGGATGCTGCGGAAGATGCCCTAAACACACTTCAGGCTGCTTGTGAGCCACCTCTGATTTATGACAACACCCCGGAAGGGCTAGCTCAGGCTTTGTTAGATGCCACATTTAAGGGGGATATTGAACGTATTTTTGAACTCTCTTGCCAAGCTGATGTTGCCCTAGCCGGCGATATTGATTTTGATGAGATGCAAGCAGCTATTCAACAAGTTGATGTTGATTTAAGCCGTGTTGAATATGAATTAGTGCTACAAACCGAAGATTATGCTGAAGTCGCAATATTAGGTGAAATCATCCTCTCAATTGGCGATGTTGAACAGACAATCCCAGCCGATCAATTCGGCGGCAACATTCCAGTTATGTTAGAAAATGAGCGTTGGGTATTATGTGAAAGTGCACGTTCTGGCGAATGACGCAAATCACGGTCGCCAGCGTGGATATGCCATATGGTCAAACTGTGTCACACGCTGGCGAATATGCCCCTGATCATCGATCACATGAATTTCCGTCACACCGCGTTGTGTATCTGCTGCCACCACCAACAACCGCCTACCATCTGGTGACCAATCCGGATTGAAATAGTTATAAGTGGCATGGCGTGCTAATGTGACTATATCACCTGTGGTTAGGCTCACCACACCGATGCTGGTTGTTCGCCCTGCCTGCCAAAACGCAACATGCTCGCCATCCGGCGACCAAGCTAAATCGCCAGCAGAGACATCAACTTGAATGGCTGTCTGCTGTTCAGAAGCGAGATGGTAGATAGCCCAATTGTTCATCTCAGTTTGATATAATAATGATGCCCCATCCGGTGACCAATCCAACGACATCACACCTGCCGACAATAATCGCGTGTCGTAATTATTGACATCCAAAACAATCAATAAAACAGGGGATTGTGTTTCTCGCGGATCAGACCCAATGCCAGAAAAGAAGGCAATTTTTTCACCATCCGGTGACCATTTAGGCATGTAGTCACGCCCTTCCCCCCATCCTGGCAGTTGTGTTACTGTTCCATCGGCTAAATTAACCAACAAAATACGCCGCCCACTATATCCTGATGTCACCGCCAATTGTGTGCCATCTGGCGACCAATCTAAGGTGGATGGGGCAATCGATTGTTGTGGTTCAATAACATAATAAGCATTTCGGGACAGATCAAACCGGACAATATGCCAGTTCCGATCAATCAACGCCAAAAAAGCAATTTCATGCCCTTGATAAGGCAAATGCGGTGCTAGAATTTGCATCATCGCCATCATTAAACCAATGATGCACAAGAACACCACACTTATTATGCCCATCAATAACCGCAGCATCTATATCCCACTCATTCGAATAACCTTATACACTGTGCGGATCAAAATATTGATGTCTAACAGGATAGATTGATTACGAATGTAATATAAATCGTATTCCAGCTTGACCAGTGCATCTTCATCAGTTGAGCCATATTGATACTTAACTTGTGCCCACCCCGTTAGCCCCGGACGAATAACCAAGCGTGTACGATAAAACGGAATTTGTTGCTCCAAGCGGCGGATATGCTCCGGGCGTTCTGGTCTGGGACCGACAATACTCATATCACCCTTGATGACATTCCACACCTGCGGCAACTCATCTAAGCGGGTTGGGCGCATAATTCGCCCCATGCGTGTAACACGGGGGTCTCCTTTGACGCTAAATCTTGCCTGACCATCTGCCTCTGCGTCAGATCGCATCGTACGAAATTTATAAATACGAAAAGGTTTTCCATTCATACCGGTGCGGATTTGAGAATAGAACACACCCCCTTTTGAATCCAAGCGTATTAAGACCGCCAAAATCGGTAGCAACCCCAATAAAACAATCAAGACAATCAATGACAAGCTGATGTCCATCACTCGCTTCAAAAATGGATAAGGATTAAAAATAGATTGTCCACTAATAGGTAGCACCAAAGCCCAACTATTTTGAATATAACGTACTGGCACCCGTCCTGTTAGGCGAGCATATAAAACAGGCATCGTCACCAACGATACACCAATTTCATAGGCTTGCATCACCCCACGAAAAATATCATCGTCCATATCAGGGATAGTTGTAATAATCAACTCAGCGATGCGATCTCGCATGACGAAATTCGGCAAATCCGC
>RFHA01000318.1 GCA_003696565.1 Chloroflexota bacterium | reverse complement strand
TCTGTAAGCGCATCAAGATTGGGAGGTTCAACATAAACGTGCTTATTCATGATCCAAGCTGGCAGAACTTTGTGAAGCACTATTGGCTGTCCTTTGTTTGGATTGCAGCAGCGGTTATTACGGTGATGGTGTTTGTGATCGGTGGAGAACAGGCACTGAGTTCTCCGATGGTGTTTTTTCCTTCAATAACATGTCATACACAACATGTTATACGTGACATGTTCTATGTTACATATTCTACGCTTCTATTTAATTTATTGATACAAGCATGGTATTGTTCACATGAGAAGATTAATCCCAAAATACCAGATGTGCGTTAGCTATGCCTATTACGAAATTATATGTCATTTTTAATTTGTTTGAGTGTTAATTCTTTTAATCTCATGTATTCAAGAATTAAGAAAGGTTATGCGATGAACAGACACATTAGGTCAATTTTGTTGGGCATCTTTATGATGTTCTTATTTTCAATCCAGCCAATGTTACCATTGAGTGTGACCATGGCACAGGATATTGGAAATGATGGTCTTTATGATGCTGTAAGTCTAATTTGGTCTGAGCAAATTACTGCCGTCTTGGCTGATGAGTTAATGTTTGACCATATGACACAGATAGATGACTGGGTTTTCGGCGTTGTGACCATGCCAGGATCACAAGATCACGGAGAACCAATTAGTCGCTATTTTATTGGTTATTATGATAATGGGTGGAATGTTGCTCTTCGGTATACGTCTAATTTTGATTCTTTAATGGACGCTTCTCCGGTTGGACTAATCCCTGAGAACATACGGAATATTTTCGTTACAGCTAACGCACTTGGGTCTGTTAGCCTTTCGTTACCCTTTCCAGTTGGGCAGACTTGGACACTTTCTGGCGGCCCACATGCTGCAGACGGAAATGCAAGCAACCCTTGGAACGCATTGGATTTCACGTATCCAGGAAGCGGAGCAATCACAGCCGCTGCAGATGGAGTTGTATCACTTCCATGTGCAAACTATATTGAGATTGATCACGGATCTGGTTGGCAGACCACATATTATCATGCGGCAAATATTCAGGTGTCACATGGACAAACTGTCTCACGAGGGCAGGTCTTAGGATATATCTCTGCTCAATCTGGATGCGGTGGATCTGCTACTGGTGCCCATCAACATTTTACAACACGACTGAATGGGGCTCCTTATCCCGTCAACCAGGCTAACATTGGCGGTTGGACGGGGGAAAATGGCGCAACGCAATATACAGGGTGTCTGCGACGCATCAGCGATGGTTACAGGGTATGTCAGGGAGGCCAAATCACAAATAATGGCGCAAGTGGGACTGCTCCTGTTGCAACTCCTGATTTGAATCTTGTAAGAAACTACACATTCCAAAATGAATTTACAAACTGGGAGCGTTACGGTGATGTGGAGTGGGCAATATATGCGGATAGCGACGGCGATCGATATTTAGCCACAAAAAGAGCGACAGGTGGTAGTGGTGGAAGTATTGTTCAACGTCTCAATGTATCAGTTCCTGATGGTGGAACGGTAGAAGTGGTTATAAACATTTCCAATTCTAGTCCAGTAACTAAAATTCCTGACGTTGTTTTGCGGGATGCCAACAGTTGGAATAACGCCATAAAATGCACATTCACACTTCCCGCCGGAGCAGACCACCACACTTTCATTATGCGTGGCTCAGCACAAAACTTTAACAATCTAATTCTTGAAATTTTCCCCAATCCACCTGATGGCATACCTGATATCTGGCTTGATGATGTTCGTGTCTTTTATCGTGATCAACACACTGTGAGCAGAACAGAGTGTTATGGTAATTCCGCACCGCCTATTAGTGACGCGCAAGGTATTGGGTGGGATTTTACAAATGGCTCATTAGGTTCATGGGTGGGTCAAAATCATTTATCAGATGGACAACCTAATGGCTCAAATGGTTTTTGGTGGCATATTGATGGTAATGATCCTTATATAGTTAGCGCAAGCCTCACAGGCATTCGGGGTAGTGATTATCCCTGGATTTATGTTGATATGTCTACACAAAGCAATGTAGATTGCGGACAAATATTTTTCCGACTTGCAGGACAAAACGAGTTCCGTGGAAATCAATATGTTCAGTTTAATGTAAATGCTAATGGAAGCTGGCCCGGATACTGGATCAATATGTCACAACATTCCGCATGGCGGTCTGGCTTAATTCGTCAACTACGGCTAGATCCAAGCTGTGGATATGATCCCAGTGCTATAAATGGGTTTGCAGTGCGTCGTATTCGGTTATCACGGACAGGTCCTAATCCACCAACGGCAACACCTGTGCCAACAAGCACACCTGTGCCACCAACGGCAACACCTGTGCCAACAAGCACACCTGTGCCACCAACGGCAACACCTGTGCCAACAAGCACACCTGTGCCACCAACAGCAACACCAACGGTCAGCCCTGTTGTTATTGTAGAACATCCGCAAAGTATTACGGTAACTGAGCCACAGCCTGCAACATTCCGTGTTACGGCATCCGGAACCAACTTGACTTACCAATGGTATCAATTTATTGGCGGGAACTGGACTGAAATTGTTGGTGCTACAGAAAGCAGTCTTACTTTCGATCCCACTGGAACTGTTATGTCGGGTTTGCAAGTTAAGGTGATCGTAACAGGTGATGGCGGTGTTGCAGAGAGTAATGTAGCCATCCTGACTGTAAATCCTGCGGAACCTTCTAGCGCAGCTTGTCAGGTTTTGGGAGCAGTAAATAACGGCAGCACAACAGTTGATATCTCTCATATTCAAGCATTTGCTGGACGGTTTGGCGCACAAAATGGACAACCAAACTATGATCCTGCTTTTGACCTTGATAGTTCAGGATCAATTGACATCAGTGATATTCAACGGGCTGCCTCTGCGTTCGGTCAATCTTGTTCATAGCCTTTATCAGAGAGGAATTTGTCATGCGAAAACTTACACTTCTAATACTCGTTGTTGGTGTGTTAATTAATCTCAGTGTGACTGCACAATCTGCTGTAACGTTATCAGTGGCTAGTGTAGATATTGGAGTTGGCGAATCTGCAACGATCAGCGTATCTATTGATTGTACTGTCGGATGTGCGGCAGCAGATGTGACAATTCAGTACGATCCCAGTGTTATACAGGTCGCAAACGTCAATGGCGGTGACTTCCTAAGCTCAACAGGTAATATGCTTTTACCGATTTCTAATCAAATTACGGGAGATCAAATTCGTTATGCTGCTGTGACTTTAAACAATGGAAATCCAGCAGCAACAGGTAATGGAACGGTCTTCACGTTTCAGGTAACGGGCTTAACAGATGGCACATCATCACTTAATGTGGTAAATGCGCAAGTAACCGCACTGGATGGAACACCTCATGTTGTTACATCAGTAGGTGGTACGATCACTGTAGGTACCGGTGGCGGATCAGGCAGTATAACCTGCTATCCCACAGCCCCAGCACAAGTTGTTGTTGGTCAGACTTTTGATGTTGCTCTACACTGTGATGGTATACCGACGGACCCCGGTGTATATGGTGTTCAGATTTGTCATACGCTTTCGGGTCAACCGGCTACAGCTCTGAACACACAACATGTAGCTGGGTCAATCTTTGCAGGCAAGCAAATTCTCGATCCCATCAATAACGTGACTAACACCGGCGGATGTTACGGTGCATCTCTGGTTGGAGACGCAACCACTGCATCAGGCAATGTATTGATTGCATCAGCACAATATCAATCTACTACTGCAGGTCAGATTGATGTTTCTTTGCAGGACGTTATTCTGGTTAGTCGTGACGGTACACCTCTAGCTAGCCCACTGTCACGTTCAACTCAAATTGAGATTATTGCAGGTAGTTTGGCAAGCCTTGAAGGTGATGTCCGTCGTCAGGCAGGACCACCAAGTGGTGTTTCTGTTCTGTTTGATGGAATTAACGCTACAACTATTACACCAATAGGAAATCTTGCACACTTCGTGTTTAACAACAATCTTCCAGCGATATCAGCAGTGTTAGTAGCTGATGCTCCAGGGCATTTAAGCTGTGAGAAAACCCTAACCTTGACAGCTGGGGCAAACACAATGCCCTCTGAAGCTTATCTGCTAGCTGGGGATGTAAACAATGATAATACAATCTCAATTATTGATAGTACCGCTGTTGGGTTGGCATTTAGTGGATCTCCCGACCCTGGAATGGTGACTGACTTAAATGGTGATGGTGTTACTAACGTTATTGACCTTGTCTTTGTTGGTAATAACTACAACACCAGTGGACCAACCGCTTGCTATTAATATAAGTTACATGAGGAGGCAGCAGCTCATGAGACTTACTGTCTCCTCGCGTCTATCTTGAAGGATAAGAAATGACAAAGTACGTATTTCTACTTCTAGCAACCTTACTGACAGCTTCAGCTTTAGTTACTGCTCAATCAATATCTGAAGACGATGCTGAAGCATTGGTTGAACTTGTGTTGGATCGAATTACAGCAACTGAAGATAGTCTTGTTAATGTTGATGTCTATGCCCAAGGTGCCCATGTTGCTGGAGCTGATGTTGCACTTGAAGTTGACACAGCGTGCCTACGTATAGAACGATTGTTACCAGGAGAGTATCTACCGACCACAGTAGAACAAGGCGGTTATTCACCTTATGAGGAACAAACTGAATACACTGCCCGGTTGGCAGCCAATGTGACTGATACCAGCAAAATTACCAGCAGCCGAGGTCGCTTTTTTCGGGTGCAGATACGCGTTATTTGTGAAGCATCTGCTCAAGCTAATATTACAATTACGCGGGCTGAGCTGGTGAATGATCAGTTACAATTGTTAACACCCACAGTAAGAAATGCAGCACTCACAGTCGTTCCGCGCGACTCACAAACAGTTACATCTAATGATACTAATTTATTATGGCTTGTTGCATTTGTTCTGATGGGTAGTAGTGCTTTCGGTGGATTGTTCCTATTCCTGTTTTGGCGGCGTAAACAAAAAAGAGAAAAATGAACTACAGGTTAATCTGTTTTCTAGTTCTGGTTTGTCTAATAATTGCGAACTCGGTAGAAGGGCAGCCCTCTTCTACCGATACAAGGCGTATAATTATTGACTTAAGTGAAATGTCTGCCACAGAGCGTGAGTCCTATCTTGATGATCTTGTCGCTGCTGGTGTGCAGATCGTTTACTATTTGGAAGAAATCAATCGAGTTGTGATTGTGCCCACTGGAGATAGTTCCACACTGAGCAGGGTGATGTCATCTGCCAATGTAATGGACATGTTGGAAGTTGATCAAACTGCGTATGCATTAGATCAGTGGGTGAATGATCCACTTTATGTCGAACAATGGGCTTTAGCAATGGTGCGTGCACCTTTAGCGTGGAAGCAACTGCCAGCTACTGTATCCCCTGTTTATGTTGCAGTAATTGATAGTGGGGTCTGTCTACATCATGATGATTTACAGGGACGGATTCTTGCAGGCTGGGATTATGTTGATGGAGATGATAACCCACAGGATATGTATGATCATGGTTGTGGGGTTGCTGGGATTATTGCTGCAAACCAAGATGATGGCTTTGGATTAGCAGGTGTTGCACCTAACGCTCTGATACTTCCATACCGCGTGCTTGATGCAGATGGCATAGGAAGTTATTCAGACATTGCTAATGCAATTTTACAAGCGGTATCTGATGGCGCAGATATTATTAATTTGAGTTTAGGTGGTTTTCGCCGGTCTGATTTTATGGAGGATGCTGTGAACTATGCGGTGAGTCAGGGAGTGATAGTTGTCGCAGCAGCAGGAAACACAGGGCAAGAAGGATTGCTTTATCCTGCTGCATATGATTCTGTAATGGCGATTGGTTCTGTCAACTCATCTGGAACCCGTAGTCTGACTAGCACATATGGGACAGGTTTAACAGCCTATGCTCCTGGTGATCAAGTTTTGATCCTCTCAAGCAATGGGAATCACCGCATAGATTCTGGTACGTCATTTGCGAGTGCCTTCGCAAGTGGTGTACTCGCTCTGAGTATTGGTTTAGATACCACTCCACAAATTGGGTTGGATGGTATTATGCGATTTAATCTAAGCGTGATGGGATGTCCAGGGGATGTTAATCTCGACGGAGAAATTTCTATTTTGGATATAGATCAGATGAATCTTGATAAATCTACAAGTTATGATCCTGCATTTGATATGAACAATGATCAAATTATTGACATTAGTGATGTGCAGCACTTGTTTTGGTATGGGTGTAATCCATAAAGCATCTGATGTGAAGGCAAAAGTAAAATCTATTGAGCATTGAATAGGAATAAACCTCAATTCCAAAGTGAATTTGCAATAGATGTTTAAGCTGGTGAGCGATGATTTTGGCGATTACTCGTGTTGCCAAGCCGAAAACAACTTTCGTAAGAAGTCCCTACAATAGGTGACGAACACAATGATCAAATTGATTCTGATCCAGCAATTCCGGACTGTTTGTAACTGGAATTCAGGTTACAGGGGAAACCTTGAAACATAGTGTTACTTACCCACAATGGCTTCCACAGGTGTCTAGCCCCATTTTTATGTACCAATTGAAGTGAGAATCATTTGATTATGTTGAGCAGCATAAGCATCAGGTGTAATGTATCGTATTGCACTATGCGG
>RFHA01000317.1 GCA_003696565.1 Chloroflexota bacterium | reverse complement strand
TATGCGACACTCACTAACATAGTAATTGGTAAAAGTAATAGGTAAAGATGCCATTTAAGTTGCTCTGTTCGACGGTTAATCACCTGCCAGCCAGACCAAAAAGCCAATAAGAAAAACACCAACATCAATAAACTATTGCCCACATGCCGCACTGGTACGGTCAATGGTAAGGTATCGATCAAGCCAAAATACAGGCTCAATGCATTGTTGAAGGCAAGTCGACTATGTAAATTGCCAAGCCCTGGAACAATTGAATAGGATGTAACCCACTCTACATCTTGAATATGATAAAGACCATCATCATATTGAGGCATATTGTTAATTGCATGCCCCGCCAGCCAAATCATAGCAAAGATTAAAATAGGAATTAGAATGCGATAATGATACAACCGTTTAAAAAGATTAATGACATCATGGCGATTTATAAATATGCCACTCAAACCAACTGCACAGATAATGAGACTAATAAATAGGTTAACTGGGAAAAATAAATGCCATATCTGCAAAAATGCAATCGTAACCGCCCACCCTATCCAGAAGGCGAACAGGAAATGCTCAAATCGCTTCTCGGTTATGCCCATCAACCGCTGAACCCAAAAGCCAATTCCTGCAAAAATGAAATACAAAAAAATCCATGTAGCAATCAGATGAATCGTTGATGAATAAATTTCAAACATAGCCTATCTCAAACATAAAAAAACAGAGGATGTTAACCTCTGCTTTTTTGACTGTTAATGTTCAGATTTTACAATGAATTGGGGATGCTTTTCTATCCACTCTTCTACTGAGTGCTCTAGCTGCTCAAAACTGTCTAGAATGAAGAGTTTATTGTGCATCACATGTGGGCTAGGATCAACATATTCAAATTCTTCAATGGCATAGGGGATTTTTTGCACCTGATCAGAAAACGCCTTGAGCATCTCACCATGCGAGGACATCAACCCAGCACCAAATGCACGAATGCCCCCAAGTTCATCATCAGGATCACCTTCACGAATGAAGCCAAATTCAATGGTATACCACCATAAACTGCCTAGCGATTTTCGTTGTTCTTTGGTGAACTTAACAGCATACTGTGCAAATTTATGAATATAATCCGCATAGCGTTGATCTGCCATCAATGGGAGATGTCCGAAGGCATCGTGCCAAATATCCGGTAGCGGGGTGTAGTCCAAGTCTTTCTGGTCACGGATGTATTCGGTGATGAGAAACTTCTTTTGTACTAAGTTTTCAAACCATTCCTGACCATCAGAATATTGAACAGGTGTACTGACTAACTCCCAACCAACTAAGTCCTGAAAGATTTTATCCATTTTCTCAAAATCGGGGATACGATCCGGCGTTAAGCCAATTTTATCCACGCCTTGCAGCCAATATTTTGAGGCATATTTTTGTGCAACCGGCATCTGCCGTTCCCACAGTAACCGCCAAGTTTCATGTGCAGTTTCATCAAACTGAAAGAATGGACGTTTCATATTTTTATTCCTCTCCACAATAAATTTATTTGATCTGAGATGGTGGACGGACTAAATCAAACAAATCCGTCACACGGGTATAGCTTGTTCCAGCCAACCGCCCAATCGGTTGCAGTTTTGCCAAATCAATTTTATCGTCGCCAATCAATACCGAGTCATCTACATGCACATGGACTACCCGCCCAATAACGACACTTCCACCACCAGGGGAATCACTCAAATCAACAATCTGCACCACATTACACTCATAATGGATGGGGCTTTCCTTTACACGTGGTGGCTTGACCATCTGCGACGGTATCATTGTCAAACCAGCCACTTCAAATTCATTGATATGAGCAGGGAGTTCTTGCGCGCTCAAATTCATCGCTTTTGCTAGGGGTTCGGTCACAATATTGATGACAAACTCACCAGTTGCACGGACATTATTCAAAGTATCTTTGGGGTGGTTATCGGTGCTGCGGATGTTCGGGCAGAATAGCACATGCGGTGGATTTGGGCAGACCGCGTTAAAAAATGAATATGGGGCAAGATTAGGGATGCCATTTTCATCCACACTCGAAACCCATCCGATCGGGCGTGGCACAATTGAGCCGATCATGATTTTATAAAGCGATTGCCAAGGAATACTTTCCGGTTTAATTTCCATCAACTACCTTTCATAACATTTCCGGTTGACCACATACGGCAGACATTCGCCTTTTCCCCTACTGTTCAATTATTCCCCTGTACCTTCTAACCAAGTTGCCATATATTCCGGCTTTTCTAATTCTAGGGCATCCACTGCGATATGTAAGGGATTAAACGTATCCACCATGACAGCCAACTCTTCTGTCTTTTCTTTGCCGATGCTCGCCTCAGTTGCACCGGGTTGTGGTCCATGTGGTAAGCCAAATGGATGCAAGGAAATGTCGTATTTATCAATCCCCTTGCGTGACATAAAATTGCCATCACAGTAATATAGCACTTCGTCACTGTTGACGTTGCTGTGGTTATATGGTGCGGGGATTCCTTCTGGATGATAGTCAAACAAGCGTGGTACAAACGAACACACCACAAAATTCCACCCTTCAAATGTTTGATGCACAGGCGGCGGTTGATGAATCCTGCCGGTAATTGGCTCAAAATCTCGCACATTGAAAATCCAGGGATACAAACATCCATCCCATCCAACAACATCATGAGGGTGATGATCAAGAATATGACGGCTGATGCTATCACGCACCTTAACGCGCACTTCAAACTCACCACGCTCAGTATGTGTTTCAAGCTCTTCCGGCGTGCGTAAATCACGCTCACAGTAAGGAGAATGTTCTAAAAACTGTCCAAATTTATTGAGGTACCGTTTGGGCGGCACAATTTGTGACGGGGCTTCAATCACAAAAAATCGCGCCTCATCGCTACTCAGGTGCATTTGCCAGGTTGTGCCAAATGGAATGACAATATAATCCCCCGGTTCATATGGGAGATTACCAAACTGGGATTTCAGCACACCCGTACCTTCATGCACAAACCAAACCTCATACGCTTGCGAATTGCGATAGAAATAATCCATATTTTGGGTAGGGCGGCTGACCCCCAGAGTCACATCGTTGTTCCCCAACAAAACCCGCCGTGCTGCAACAGCGTCACCACCTTTTGGCACATCCGCCGTCCGAAAAGCGCGATGGCGAATTGCTCCAAAATCAGCGTAGTCAACTTTTGTAGACCCTAAAAATTCTGTTTTTAACACACGTGGTGGTAAAAAGTGATGATACAGTAAGGATTGAATACCAGAAAATCCTTCTAGCCCCATCACCTCTTCCCGATACAAGCCCCCATCCGGCTTGCGAAATTGTATATGCCGTTTATGTGGCACCTGTCCAACTCGTTTATAATACATACGATTTATTTTCTCCTAAACCTCTTCTATAAAGATAAAGATTCAAAAGGGTATCTATTAGGCGTGTTTACAAGATTGCGTTTCGCAAAATCCCCAAACGCTCAATTTCCAATTCAACAACATCACCGGATTGCAACCAGGGACCTTGTGCCCGTGTTGTTTCCAACAAGCAGCCCGTCCCAACCGTTCCGCTGCCAATTACCTCACCAGGATAAAGCGTAACCCCGTCTGATGCGCGTTCTAGCATTTGCCCAAAAGACCAATAGATATCTGCCCAATTGCCGCGTGAGCGTTCTTCACCGTTGACGCGCGCCACCATAGAAAGATCATAAACCCCAACCCGCCCGGTATGACGATCAGCCAATTCATCCGGTGTGACTAAATACGCTCCTAAAGATGTCGCAAAATCCTTACCTTTGGCAGGACCCAAACCAACACTCATCTCCTGCTTTTGTAGGTCACGCGCAGACCAGTCGTTCATGATGACATAACCGAAGATATAATCCTCGGCAGCATCCGCAGGAATATCCTGCCCTTGTTTACCGATAATGCAAGCAACCTCTAATTCGTAGTCTAGTGCCTTGCTTTTGCGGGGATAAGGGATGGTATCGCTTTCTCCAAAAATCGCATTCGGATTTGAAAAATAAAAGACGGGGATGTCGTACCAAGCGGGCGGCACATCCCGCCCACGATTCGCATTCGCAGTTTTGACATGCGCCTCAAAAGCGTAAAAATCTCTCAGGCTGCGCGGATTGCGGATGGGGGCATGTAACCGGACACTTGCTAAATCAAAGACACGCCGTTCACGCCCATTGATAATCGGTTTACCGGTTAATGCCACCTCACGCAGGTCATCCATCCGATGTTGCCCATTCAGGATTAAACTCATCAGCGTACCATTGGGGCTTTCCCCCACTTCCACAACACGCTGACCCTCAATAACAAGCCCCAAACGGGGATACCCCTCGTTTGGATCAAAATCAACTAAGATCATCGCATCACCCGTGCTTTTAACATGACTTGCTTAAAGCTCAACTTACAAATTCCCCCGGCGCATTTGTTCAAGTTCTAATGCTTCAAACAAGGCTTTGAAGTTGCCCTTCCCAAAGCCGCGGGATCCATGGCGTTCAATCACCTCAATAAATGCAGTGGGGCGATCTTGTAATGGACGTGAAAAAATTTGCAACAAGTACCCCTCGTCGTCGTAATCAACCAGGATGCCAAGCTCTTTGATTTTCTGCAAATCCTCTTTGATATTCACCCCCTGTAGGCGTTCGGGTAAGATGTCATAATAAGTATCCGGCACGCGCAAAAATTCCACGCCATTGGCACGCAGTGTTGATACTGTTTCGATAATGTCTTTACATGCCAGCGCAACATGCTGCACACCAGGGGTCATATAATAATCGAGATATTCTTCAATTTGGCTTTTCTTTTTGCCTTCTGCTGGCTCGTTAATGGGGAACTTAACGCGCCCGTTGCCATTTTCCATCACTTTGGACATCAAAGCAGAGTATTCCGTACTGATGTCTTTGTCATCAAAGCTAAGCAATTGCCGGAAGCCCATGACATGATGATAAAAATTAACCCAGTAGTTCATCTTACCGAGTTCAACGTTGCCCACTACATGGTCAATAGCTGCCAATCCAGCTGTCTGATGGGGTAGATCAAGTGGTTGATAGCCGGGGGCAAATGGACCGTTGTAGTCACTCCGATCTACAAATACGTGTAACACATCACCATATGTGTGAATAGCCGATGTGCGATAAATGCCAAATTCATCGCGTTCTTCACGGGGTGCCCACGCTGGACGTGCGCCGCGCTTCGTAGTTTCTACAAAAGCCGATTCCACATCATCGACACCTAACGCCATCACATGAACACCATCTCCATGTAACATATGATGTGCCGCCATTTCACTTAGCGGTTTATATGGTGCAGAAACTACAAAACGGATTTTACCACTTTCCAAAACATAAGATGCAAATGCACGATTACCCGTTTCTAAACCGGAATAAGCAACTGGTTTGAAGCCAAACGCTTTCCACCAATAATACATTGCTTGCTTTGCATTACCGACAATCCACTGAACATGATCAAACGATTTAATCTTTAAGAAATCAGCTTCTTCTGTAATTGGGCGGGTATCAACCATATCAGTCATCGACTCTTCTCCTTAAAAACTATTTAAGCGGTTAACACGACTACCTAATCATATTTATTGCCGTTACCATTTTTCCGGTAACTTTGTTGCCCATATTCGCGCACAACGGCAGCTAATCGGCGTACCCCTTCTTCAATCTGCTCTTCATTCACATTGCTAAAGTTCAATCGCAGGGTGTTGTGGTATCCACCTTCAACTGCAAATGCCCCACCAGGCACAAAAGCAACACGTTGTTTTAGGGCATGTTCAAAAAGCTGCCAGGTATCAATTTGCGCGTCATTCAGTGTTAACCACACAAACAACCCACCTTCTGGGTGTGTCCATGTGGCAATATCCCCCATATATTGATCCAACGCGGTGAGCATGGCTGCACAACGAAACGCATTGGCAGTATTCAATTGCTTAAGATGGTCATATAACAGATGACGCTGCAAAAATTCAGCTACAATTCGCTGCATGAAGCCCGACGATTCCAGATCAATGGATTCACGGATAACCGTCAATTTAGGGATCAATTCACGCGGGGCAATCATCCAGCCCAAGCGAGCCGCTGGCATCAACATTTTAGAAAACGACCCCAAATAAAATACACGCTCAGCAGTATCATATGCCTTAATGGCGGGAAGAGGTTTACCTGTAAAGCGTAATGGGGAATATGGATCATCCTCTACGATGAATACGCCATATTGCTCGGCAAGCTGTGCGATCTGTATCCGTTTTTCCTCTGTAATACTCACCCCAAGGGGGTTATGAAAATCAGGGATAATAATCGCCAGTCGTGGTGTTGGGTTAATACGGAAGGCGCGTTCCAATGCTTCTAGATCAACACCGGTATGTAAATCTGTTGCTACCGTACGCACCGGAATCCCTCTACCACGTGTAACTTGATGAATACCCGTAAAAGTAATGGCTTCCGTTACAGCTAGGGCATTTTGGTCTAAGAACAAATGAGAGAGGATCGTTAAGGCTTGTTGGTTGCCGTTGGTGATAAAAACTTGGTCTGGGTCACACGTTACGCCTCGTGTTCCCATATATTCGGCAATCCATTCTAATAACGGTTGATACATCGGGCGATATTGCAGGGCGTTGCCGCCTTCACGGGTTAACACCGCGTCTACACAATCTCGTAAAGCATCAGTTGGCAAGAATTCACTGGCAGGCAACCCACCGGAAAGCGCGATCATCCCAGGTTGTGCTGTTCGCTTAATTAACTCTCGCATTACCGAACGCTCTAAGAACGCCGATTCCGCACTAAATTGTAAATTGTGGAAAGTAACCATATTTTAATCGTACATTCTGCCTAATCTTCGCTATTCATTGTAACACAGACTATCCAATAATCTAAAAAATTTACGAAAAATCAAATGAGAAGTAGCTAAAAGGTTATGGTTATGTTAGATTATATTTAGGAAAGGGGTGCTGCTTTGAGTTACTTTACAATCCAAGATCACCAAGCGGTATTTTCATTTCAAGCGGCTTCAATACAAGGCGTGGAAGCCTTCCAGCGCGTATATGACCGGATGCAAGGACTACATAAAAAGCTGTATCCACAATTAAAACAGCACCACATTAACTTGCACCCTAACCCACGTA
>RFHA01000316.1 GCA_003696565.1 Chloroflexota bacterium | reverse complement strand
TGTTGCGGTGGGATGCACGCATGGAAGGCATCTCGTAGCGGCGTTGAGTGCCGTTTGCCGTGCAAAAAATCACGCATTTCGTGGTCTAGCGCATCACACGTTGCCACCATATCAAAATACTGCCCTAATCGCGCTGTAATCCGCAAAGGCGTGATCTGTAACTCATCTAGCACATATGTCTCCCCGTTGGTGATGAGTTGTGTTTGCTGTCGTTTATGTAGATGGTCAGCGGCGTAGATGGCGAAATCATCACGTGGGGATTGTGGTGTATCACCTAAAATGGTATCTAGGGTTGCTGCATTTGCTGGATACACGATCACAGGGTAGGTCACGCCGTTGAAGATAAGCAGGTTATCCCCATACAGTTGTTTGAGTATGTTCATCCCCATGTTTCCAACACATAACCGACTGTCGCGGCGATCATCTCATAGCTTTCTTTGCTGTATCCCCCCCCTAATACCATAACAGTGGGGATGTTGGCAGCCATCAATGTATTTAAGACGAATTGATCGCGCGCGATAACATCTGCTTCCGGTACTTTGAGGTTGCCTAATAAATCCCCTTCGTAAATATCTGTCCCGGCGATGTAAAACGCGATGCCAGGTGTTTTAACTCGCTGCAGGGCTTCTGGCAGTTTATGGCGGATCAAATCCATATATAATCGCCCATTACACCCGGAATTAAGCGGAATAGCGTAATCAATACGCTCCCTGGCAAAGGCATCCATTGGATAAATCATCTGATTATAAACATCAAAAATGAAGTTGCGGTTGTCTTGATGATAAACACGCTCATAGCCATTACCTTGATGCGCGTCCAGATCAATGATAATCGCTTGCTGATGGGGTTGGAGTAATCCATCTTGTCGTAGTTTTTCAATGGCTATGGGAATATCAGCATAAAGGCAAAAGCCTTCCCCTTTTGCACTACTGGCATGATGATACCCACCAGCCAAGTTGATCGCCAAACCGTTTTGCATCGCTTCATAAGCGGCGATGACCGTCCCTTGTACTCCTAAGCGCATTGGCGAAAGCAGGCGGCTGTTTAGTACCAAGTAAGGGACAGTTGCTAACAAGGGGAGTTCCAACGCACGCGCCACTACAGAAGCGGATTTTAATGATGCCAAATACCCCGCCGTATGCACAATACGCAGATCATCGTCACTGATCTCTGATTCAGGGTGGATGGTGCGCTGCTTCAGTTGATCACCAAATTGTTCATTAAGCAGGTTGTATGCTCGGCTGAACTTGCGTGTATCAAAAGGGTGCAGTTTTTCGATCCCTAAAAAGTGAATATCATAATCAGGTGTATAAATTATTTTGGGGTTTATTTTCATGATCAATAACAATCAAAAAATTTATTAAACAGGTTGATTTAGCTTTTAATAAAGGCTGCTCTATATTGTATATTGATTATCAACAATACGATATAATTGATAGCTAGGTTGCGTATTTTAACACATTTTACGCAACCTGCGGTATGATAGTTACGTAAAGCATATTAGAAATCGTGTGGGGAACACCACACGGATAAGGGAAACCATGTCAGAAGCAGATCCAATTATTAGCCAGTGGGTCTACGCGGCAATGCAAAATAACCAAGATGCTTTTGCAGAAATCGTTTATACCTTTCAGGATGCCGTGTATAACTTGTGCTATCGGATGCTTGGTAATCATGTAGAAGCGGAGGATGCAAGCCAAGAAGCCTTTTTAAAGGCGTTTGGGAATTTATCTCGCTACGATCATGGACGCTCTTTTAAAACTTGGCTGTTGACCATCGCCTCAAATCATTGTATTGACCGGTTGCGTAAGCGACGGATGCAATATATCTCGATTGATGAACCGATTCCGGCGACACTGGCTCTTTCCAGTGAGGAGGCATTACCGGAGGAGGTGGTGGTATCTGATGAGCGTAGTGAGCAAATTCAGGCGTTGTTGAATCAACTCAAGCCGGATGACCGTGCGGTGGTTGTCTTTCGATATTGGTATGATTATTCTTATGCCGAAATTGCGGACATGATGGAAACAACCGAAAGTGCCGTCAAAAGTCGCTTGTTCCGCGCCCGTAAAGCGTTGGCAACGTTATTTGAACAAACTGGCGATACCTATCACAATTCATTATCAGAGGGTTATGATTAATGGCAGACCAACGAGTCCTCGAGTTGATGCAAAGCGCACTGGATAACAACCTGACCCCAGAAGCTGAGCAAGAACTCCTCTCGATTTTACAGACTGATCAAGAGCAAGCAGCAGAATTTGATGCACAACGACAGGTTGATGCTATGCTGCAAACCCCGCCTCATGTCCGTGCGCCGCGGCGTTTGGCATTAACGATTATGGCGCGCTTGGCACAAACGCTCCAAGCTGAAGACAAACAGTCTGCTATAACACAAGCTCAGATGCAAGTTGCTGTTCAATTGGTGACAGTTGCTACCATGCCGCTTTTGGTTGGGGCGGGTTATTTATTGCTAAACGCTAAATCTGACCCAGAAGCGTTTGAGACCATGTTAGAACCCGTTGCAGCGATGCTGATGATGGTGGTTGATGTGATGACTGTCATGCTGGATGAAGTTCAGGCGGTTTATGAGCAAGACCCGGAATTGGCAGTTGCGATGTTAGCACTGATGCCAACGGCTCTGCTTTTGCTAGTCAAGCGCGTTTTGGGTATCGATGATGAATTGCAAGACTAATTGTTTAGGAAAGGTAGTATGATCAGATAACTGATATGCTACCTTTTCTTGAGACTTTATAACCTGTTAATCATGCTCTGGCGTTTTCACTTTATGCCCGCGGTTGCTGGGGTGTAAAATCAGCAACATTTTGTAGAGGTGTTGGTTGCCTTCAGGGATAGCTGGCTCACGTTTATTAAAGCCGTATTCTTCCATTAACTCCTGTAGTCGTTGGTAAAACTCTTCAGCAAGCTCTGGTGTGGGTATTGCCCGTGATTGCGCCAGGATCAACCGTTTGTGGGCGGGGGCGTTTTCTGATGTGTCAATCACCCCAGCGTGAATGCTATCTAGCACGTCATTTCGTATATCACCAACTACGCCACTAATTGTTACATCTAGGTTTTGGTCTACCTGTGTTGGGGAAAGTAGCCCATGCGCTAGGCGGTATCGGTGTGCGGTCGCTTGATAATGTTTTTCTACAATGCCAGAGACAATACGTGTATCAACCATGCGGATGATACCGTGTTTTTCTAGTAGATTAAAATGATAGTAAAGCTTGGTTGGGGGTTTACCAATTTTTTCTGCAACCTCTTTAACTGTACCGGGTTCTGCTAAATATTCCACAATGTTTAGCCGTAGCGGATCAGCAATGACTTTGAGGGTCTCCAGATTATTGATAATAAATTCGTCAGCAGGTGTGAAATCTGTTGTCATCTTTTATTCAAATTTTTCTTGACGTTAAAATTTGCACCATCATACTGTATTTCAACAGATTTCGCTATAGCATGATAGATAGCGTTAATCATACTACTGATTTGCTTGGTTATTTCAATAATGTTGATTTGACTGCTTCTTGAATATCTTGCGGTTTGTATGGCTTGGTGATATAGCGATCAACCTCACGCAGTTTGCCAACTAAACGGTTAGCTGCATCACCGTGTGCGGTCGTGACGATCACCGGGATCAACTTGGTTTCTTCATATTGTTTAATGACATCTAAAAATTCCCACCCACTCATACCGGGCATACTGATATCCAGAATGATTAAATCCGGCAGGGGGTTGTTTTCCATATATATTAGTGCGTCTCTTCCATTGAGGCAGATGGTGGATGAAATATCGATTTGGCGTAGTGTATGAGAGACAATTTCGGCTAGTGATTCCTGGTCTTCAACAATCAAAACGTGCGGCATAAATCAATCAATCCATGTATAGAAGATCGGATGATTTGATTATAGCACACTTGATCTTAGTGTAAGCTGAGCATATGTTGGATAGCGGTTTGAAGTTCTGTTAGAGAGACAGGTTTTTTAAGAAAGATTTCAATCCCACGCTCACGTGCGAGTCTTTGTGTTTCAACATCACCATATGCCGTCAAAATAATAACCGGTGGGTTGATGTTCATGCTGTGCATATGATCTAATAAACGCCAACCGTTCATCTGTGGTAGTCCGATATCTAACAGAATCAAATCAGGAGGATGTTGTTGTATAAAATTGAGCGCGTCTACTCCATTAACACATAGGTGGTATTGTAAACCAAGCTGATGTAAATAAATTTGGATCACATCACCAATAGCTGGATCATCTTCTACAACCAGGATCATCATGAAAGTCTCTCTAATAGCTATATAGTTAACCATTATAATCAAAAATGTAAAATTTTCCTACAAGTGTGTTAAACTTTTGTGAGTTAGAGCATAGTTAAAAGGTCACATTTATAATATGGAAATTCTTGAAACACATATTGACTCAAAACATAGTTATTTTCAAAAGAATGATGCGCATAACCGTGCTTTAGCACAAGAGCTGCGTGAGCGGTTAGCATTAGTGTATGAAGGTGGTGGTGAAAAATATCAAGCGCGCCACCGTGAGCAAGGTAAGCTATTTGTTCGTGAGCGTGTGGATAAACTATTAGACCCCGGTGCACCGTTTTTAGAGATTGCGCCATTGGCTGCTTGGGGGATGTACGATAATGGCGCGCCTGCTGCCGGGATTGTCACCGGGATTGGGCGGGTTAGTGGGGTAGAATGTTTGATCGTCGCCAATGATGCGACCGTCAAAGGTGGGAGTTATTACCCGATGACGGTTAAAAAACATCTACGTGCCCAACAGATCGCACTGGAAAATAATCTTCCTTGTATTTATTTGGTGGATAGCGGCGGCGCGTTTTTGCCTATGCAAGATGAAGTTTTTCCAGACGCGGATGATTTTGGACGGATTTTTTATAATCAGGCGGTGATGAGCGCGGCGGGCATTCCTCAAATCGCCTGTGTGATGGGGTCTTGCACGGCTGGCGGGGCATATGTGCCAGCTATGAGCGACGAAACGGTGATTGTCAAAGGGACGGGGACGATTTTCCTTGGTGGTCCTCCTTTGGTCAAAGCGGCAACTGGTGAAGAAGTCACAGCGGAAGAATTAGGTGGCGCGTATGTTCATACACATCAATCCGGTGTGGCGGAT
>RFHA01000315.1 GCA_003696565.1 Chloroflexota bacterium | reverse complement strand
CGTACCATTGGCCTAACACCTGGTTGTAGCCGTTGATGGGCATGGGCGGCGCATTGAGCAGCTTAAACACTTCCCAATGGTCGTGAGGCGGCGCAGGCATGGCGTCAAAGGGAAAGGTGCCATCGTCGCCAATGGCATAGGCCCGCTTCAGCGTTCCTTCCAATTCTTTGTAAGCGGTAAAGAAGGTGTCGCTTTTTTCCTTTTCCTCCTCGTAATCCACCACGTAAAGGGTGTTCTCCAGCAAATCGGGCAGCTTTTTGCGGTTTTTAGCCGTGCGCAAAACCGGCGCCAGGGGAAAGGCGGGCAGCGTACTGTCAAATTGGGCTGCATCTATCCCCGGCTCTACATCAATCTGGTAGTAATGCCCCATGTCGGTTTGGGTGATGGCTGGGTCTTTTTCCCCCAGGTGTCCCATCAGGTTTTCCAGCAGGCGGATGAACCCGGCGGCCAGCAGTTCGTCGGCAAAAGTGCCGGTGGTTTTGTCAATGGAAAATGTTTTTGTCATAATCCTTATCCCCATTTCATGTGGTAATTGATTTGTTTGAGAAGGTCTTCAACTTTAGCCAGCAATGGCTTCCCTTCTCTTAACAAATTTGCTACTATTGGTGAAAACTGCGACGAATCAAGTTTTCTGATCTTTTCAAAATCTCGAATTTGTCGATCTGTAATATCACAAAGTTCGCTATGGAGTTTGATTCGGTCATTTAATTCATCACAATAAATTTTTTCGTAGATATTCATTTTTATTCCCACTGACTGTTTCGTACTGCGCGGCTTATGGCAGTAGAATAACATAGTGGAAATAAAATTGCAATACCCATTTTAGATCCGATGTGGATACTGAAAGACTGATGGTTTCGTACTTGCGGTACACATCGCAGTCCTGACTCGCTAGAGAGTACGCCAATTGCCTCAATGGCTGTTAACAACCATTGAGGCTTTTTTATTTACTGCCCTGTCTCGTCCCTTCCTGGTCGGCAGTGCGCAGGGCGCGGACGAGCAGCATGTAGCAACAAACGTCTTGCTCATTCCTGGGATTGATGAGCAAATCGTTTTCTTCAATAAAATCTGACGGCAGTTCTTTGACATCTACTTCCGGTTGTGCCGCGACAGTTTGGCACAGTTGGCACACGCTTTCGGGCAGTAATTTTAGCGTGTTTTGGATTTCCTGCATGTGATTAGGGATGAGCTGGTAACTGCCCGGATGGGAGGAGAAAGGGGCGTGGTGACGGGCAACGGCCGTAAACGCCGCCCGCAGCAGTGGCCAAT
>RFHA01000049.1 GCA_003696565.1 Chloroflexota bacterium | reverse complement strand
GACCAAAATTGGCAGAGAAGCAACTTATTTACACTGGGGTTAAGCTTCTTATATCCCCTAGATTGGTCAGAGCCATCGCTCTTCTTCCGTGAAGATGGGGCTGTTGCTGTGAGTATGGCTGCGCCAGATAATGCCACAACACTATTAGGTATTGTTGTTTATGAAGGGCGAGCATTTGATGAGGTTCTTGCGGAAACACGTCAGCGTGCCGGTGAGCTGCAAGGTGTCACCATGTCTGATACGCAAAATTTAACGGACTTACCATATACGCCAGTTGGCTTTGAATACAACTTCATGTTGAACGGTCAAAATATAACGGGGATACGCTTGGTTTACAATGTGCCGCAAAACAACCGCGTGTATATCGTCAACCTGACTGTGCCAATGGAACAGTATAATTTTGGTATTGAGGTTTTGTCACAGTTTGCCAACAGCGTAACATTCTTTATGCCGGAATAACATCAATCTAACCGGCTGCCTCAGTTTGAAGGTAGCCGGTTGATACTCTGAGAAATCAATAAAGCGATTAACGCCAACACCACCAGCAACACCCCAGTTGCCACAGCAGCATTCACATCGCGTTCCAGAATGTTATAGATTAACAAAGGCATCGTTTGCGTACGCCCTTGTAGGCTGCCGGCAAATAAAATGGTCGCACCGAACTCCCCCAAAGCCCGCGCCCAACACAATACAACACCTGCCAGCAAAGTTCGTGAGCTTAATGGTATTGTGATCCGCAAGAATAAGATCATACCACCTGCACCGTCTACCTGCGCAGCTTCTTCAATATCCCGTGGAACATTTGAAAACCCAACCTGAGCGGCACGCACATAAAACGGAGCAGCAACAAATGTCTGTGCTAAAACAACCGCCGTTGTTGAAAACGGCAACACAATATCCCATTGTTGCAAAAACGGACCCAACACACCACGCCGCCCAAACATCAATAACAGGGCTAAACCGGCAACGGCTGGTGGTAACACAATCGGCAGTTCTACTAACGTATTCAATATACGCCGCCCCACAAACCGCCCGCGTGCTAATAAATACGCCAGCGGTGTGCCAAAAAGCAGTGTGAGGATCACGGTGAAAAACGTTGTTGTTAAGCTTAAATTAACGGCATCGGTCACAACTGAGGCTTGGAGCGTTTGCCAGGCGCGGGTTTGTATCGCGCGGACCACCAGCGCACCAATTGGCGCACTTAAAAACAATATCGCAATACCAGCAATGAAAATAAGTAGGAAGCGTCTCATCATCGGATAACAGGCGGCGCATCACGCAGATTGATATTCACAACAGTACCCACATCGCGCCCGGCTGGGTCAATCAACCTTGCCCCCTCCTCCAGAATAGTGTTATTTTGTGAATATGCGAGTAAAATTGGCTGGTTACCGTGCCTGGGGTCAATTTCTGCCCAAGCGATCACCACCTGCTTGCCGTCTTGCCCTGTGATGACAACGAACATATTCAAGCGATCCAACACAGTCGGATCAAAGTATGGCTGGGCGGCGTTCAAGATATCCCACAACAATACACCCGTAAAATCACCAACGGTGTGCGGGATGAATGCTGTAGATAATTGATCGATCGTCAAGGATAATGGGTTTAGGACTAAACCATCTACCGATAACGTATCATCGGTAGGCAAGATGATATGATCCGACAGAACTGGCTTACGTATAGAAAGAAACCCCCACTCCACTAGAATATCCTGACCAGCATCAGAAAGAACAAAGTCAATAAAACGCTGTGCTAGTTGTGGGTTGTTTGTATCATTTGTGGCAGCAATGGGATAAGCAATCATCGCCCCTAACACATCTGGGAAGGGGATCATTTGCACGCTTGATGCAAGGTCAGGTGTCACATCAGAAGCATACACAAAAGCTGCATCCGCCTCACCTAAAGCGACCTTCGCCGTGATTTGCCGCACATTGGGTTCTTCTGAAACGAGATTATGCATCACTGCCTGTGGATACGCTTCGCCATAAGCTGGATAATCCGCTAGGCGTGTTAGTAAGGTATCCACATATGAGCGAATGGGAACGCCAGGAGACGCTAAAATAAGCCGAACATCTGGGTTAGCGAGGTCAAGCAAGGACTGAATCCCTGCAGGGTTGTCTATCGGTGTAATTAACGTCAGGCGGTTGCGCGCAAAAATCTGAACGGGTTCAGCGATCCGCCCAGCTTCTAAGGCGACCTGCATTTGAGCTTGGTTAGCACTGGCGAATATATCTGCTGGCGCACCTTGTGCTAATTGCGCCGCTAAAGTTGATGATCCCCCAAAGTTCAATAAAATTTGCACATCCGGGTTTTCTGCTTCAAATGCCACGGCAATGGCTTCATAAGCATCCGTCAAAGAAGCCGCCGCAAAGATCACGAGTTCATCCCTGGCATGGACTGCGTTGATGTTGAATAACCATAAGATCAGCCCAAGCCCTAACAATAATTTTTTATTCATCACAAATGACAGTATGCTTAATTGGTCGAGTCACAGTTTTAGATTGTAACGAACCCATACAATCCCTGTCAACTTGGATGAAGAAAAACCCGCATCGGTAGTGTATTTCGGTACACCCCCACGTGTGTGGGGAAAACTGTTGCGCTTGGTCTCCGCCGCTATCAGCAGCTCTTCATTTCAATGCCTCAATCGGCGGATGGTTTATTTGAACCTGATCATCCGACGGGAGCGTACCGTCAACGATATTCGGGTTTCAATGCCTCAATCGGCGGATGGTTTATTTGAACCATGGTCAATCCAGAGACAGGCGAACCATACAGCCAGTTTCAATGCCTCAATCGGCGGATGGTTTATTTGAACTTTTAGCACACATGCCGATAATTTGATTATTAATCTTTGTTTCAATGCCTCAATCGGCGGATGGTTTATTTGAACTTTACGCAATGCATCAGCAGCCCGTTCGGCTGCCTGCGTTTCAATGCCTCAATCGGCGGATGGTTTATTTGAACATCGGGTAAAAACGTGCACGTGTCCATGTCGGTAATAGTTTCAATGCCTCAATCGGCGGATGGTTTATTTGAACCGGCGTGGAACACATTCAGATCGGCAATTGATGCCGTGTTTCAATGCCTCAATCGGCGGATGGTTTATTTGAACCAGGGTATTTAGTGCCCTACACCGATGCCACCAAGCGTGTTTCAATGCCTCAATCGGCGGATGGTTTATTTGAACTATCCAAATCTACCTGTTGACGGGCATTTCTGTCAAAGTTTCAATGCCTCAATCGGCGGATGGTTTATTTGAACCATAACAAAACACCCACGCCGAACGGCTCAGGGTATGTGTTTCAATGCCTCAATCGGCGGATGGTTTATTTGAACGTGACCCGTTAGCTCCTGGCTTTTGGGCGTGTTTAGTTTCAATGCCTCAATCGGCGGATGGTTTATTTGAACCATATTCCAATGTCCCGTCGCCGTAGCCGACAATAGCGTTTCAATGCCTCAATCGGCGGATGGTTTATTTGAACTCGGTTAGAACATCCTTGTAAGCAGGGATGGTATTGTTTC
>RFHA01000048.1 GCA_003696565.1 Chloroflexota bacterium | reverse complement strand
TGTCGAAAACTCAAAAGTTTTGCACAGGGTGTTCAAAGTTTTGAACAAGTTTTGAACAGGTTTTGAACAGGTTTTGAACATATTTATTGTGAGTTTTAGACTGTGTAAACTATTATTTTTATTACAATAAATTTCATTTGGGATAAATTTGGGATAAAAAAATTGACAAAACCTTAAATATCCCAAGTGAATTTGGGATATATGGCTGAACAATAAATTAATGTTTTTTGTTTAATAATAAATTGTCAGCACTTGATGTGCATCTAAGAGGAGGTGAAGAAATCCCATATTAACTCACTGGCGTGCAGGTCTGTGTTGACGTTTCCAGAAAAATGTGAGGGTAAGCGTCCTGGTACACCGAGCCATGCATGCCCGCCACCGACAACTGCATAGAAAACTAATTTTTGGTCGCACTCATCAAACTCGTATCGTTCAATATGTGTCTCTGGTGAAGATGCCGGAATGTGTTCTAATTTGAATGTGGTTGTACAGCCATTATGTGCTGCCCACAAAGCAAGCGTATCTTGAACGGGGTAAGTGAGATAATCATAAGGACTCATTTCTGGGGCAGGTAGACCAGCCCAAGGAACATCTGAATCATTCGTTCCATGGATCATCAGCAACGGAACGCTGTCTTTTTCGTGGCATATTTCATCCAAACCAGGAAAAGCCGTTGCGCCGATAACCGCCGCTGCTTGGAACATCCCTTGTGTTTCACAGATGAGCCGCTGTGTCATAAATCCACCGCTAGACATTCCCGCTAAATATACGTCACTGATATTCAATTGTGAGCGCATCAATGTAACCAAAGTGGTGATATATTGCGTATCATCGTGATTTTCTGTTTCTGCTCCAAATTCATATCCACGGTCATAATACCAATGACGATAAAGTGCTTCCGGATATAATGCGATAAACCCCTCGCGCTCTGCAATGCGATTCATATCGCTGATATAAGCAAATTCTGCCCCATTAAGTGGTGAAGGATGTAGCATCACCACCAATGGCACTGCACGAGAGCCATCATAGCTATTTGGAATATATAACACATCGTTTCGTGGCATATGGTCAGGCGCTACAATTGGTTGATTCATCCAGTCTGAATCGCCAACTAAAAACTGTGTCACAAGTTGGGTTAAATTCAGTCCGCTTTCATTTGGACGATTTGGGCTTACCCAGGCGTTTTCCCCACCTGGGTAAACATATGATGCAACGGTAACACCATTGGTACAACTGGTGTTAATGGTGGCTGTTCCAATGCGTTGATTGGCTTCTGCTTGGCAATGATTACGGGTTAGCCAACGATCAACACTTTGATCTAAGCTATAAAATACAAAAGATCGACTGCCATCAAAAATGCTCTCATATTGCCCACCTGCTAGTGGATAATCCTCGCTTTGTGAGCTGATGGCGATGAGCATATCTAAGGGGGATACAACGGATGTTTGGCAAGCATTATCAATATATTCCCACATGAGTGCGCCCACTACCGCAACCCGCTTAAAGCGTTGTGGACGTTGGCAAGCAAGATGATATGCCATGCGTCCACCATCGCGATAACCAACCAAATACACTTGACTTAAATCAATGGTGTATATCCCTGCTAGGTAGTCTATCATTCGTTCAATATATTGCACATCATCCAGGGGGGCACCAGAGGGCAGAAACCCGTTCATCACACGCCCATCGTTCCAAAAATCAATCGCTTGTGGATAAGCAACCACAAAATTTTGAAGGGCTTCTTGTGCATGGAACTCAGTCAGGTTTGCCATCCCCTGCCCAGACATCCCGCTTTGACCGAGGACAATCAATAAAGGTTGGGGCAGACCAGTAGTGTTATTGTTATAAACAGTAAAAAAACGCTCGTGTCCATCTACGTGAACCGAGGCAATAATGCGCGGAGCCTCTTGATATTGTGTGCCAATAGATGGGGTGTTCCCTAGTAAAATCAACATCAGCACACCAAAACTCACCGCTGCCGAGAGGGTGAACCGTAATTTACGCCTTAGCATAGCGATTTCCTAGTGATAAAAAGCTAATTTTCTACCAAAAGGCTGGCTTTGATGCTGCGACAAATGGAGGAGTAGGTGCTAGTATGTCGCGCCTTGTGGTTGAAGAATATTTTAATTTATTCGTTTCATAAACACAATATAACCACTCCATAGCCCACATAGTACATAAATCACAACACCGGGTACAAACCAAGAAAAATCATACCAAAAGCGCACAACTTGCTTACCTGCATCAATTTGTATCGCACGGAACATCACATTAGCGCGCAAGATAGGACGCTCCTCATCGTTGACGGTTGCTTTCCAACCTGGATAATACGCATCAGATACCACTAAATATCCGGCAGAGCTGGACTCTACTTCTAAGGTGAGATGTGTGTCGTCACTTTCTAGAATATGCACAACAGCCGTACCAGTTGTTGTGAAATTGGTTATGGAGGTGTCACTATTGATAACAACCGTTTGTTGCGGGTTTATGGTCTGTAAAGTAGTGAGTGCTTGCTCTGTACCTTCCCATGAATCCGCATGAACAACGGCATCATATACAACAAATGCGCGTGGCATGACATCCAGATTTTCATAAATCTTTACATCAGCGGAATAAATACGCCCCCATCCTGGCGGTGTTAACTGTAAAAAGTCATTGGTTCGGCTATCAACCAGCGTTTGCGCCAACATAACAACATCGTCCCCCTCAAATGTGATGCTCTGTGGTGTTGTGGGGCTTGGGCTTGCATAGTGAATAACAGTATATGCATTATCCATATTAACAGGTTCAATGCTGATGAGATCAAGGGGTGTATCGTCGAAATAAACTTGTATATCTGTTGATGTATTGGGCACAATAATCTGCAACCCTGTCGATTCAAATGGAGCGATATGATCCCATGTTGTTTTGCCATTCAAGGATGTATTGAATGTTGTATCAAAAAATATGCCATTGTGTACCAAATCATAGACTTTATCGGTCAGTAAGTAGCGCGTATGGGTGAGATCAAGCCAGCGGTCTTGTGGTAAACATACGCCCCGGCATGCTGGTTGTGCCAATAACTCGCGCAGTCGCCCGTCCACCGTGCGCAAGGTGTTGTCTGGTAACAGAAGGGATGTAAACGCCGTGTAATAACTGGTAGGTAAAACACCCCCATCAAACCCATCAATGCTAGGAATATCCCATCTTAGCGGCAAATTACCAGAGACGATTTCTTGTAGTTTTGTTGCTGTAAAGGCATAAACAGCTGCCTGCCGACCTAGGTTCATTCGTTGCCAACGAGCTTGTAACGCTGCTTTGTCTCCTGGATCAAACAACAAGCCGCTGATACTCAACAACCGCCCGTCGTTATCATATGCTTGTAATTGATTAATGGCAAAGCGTCTATCATGATAAACGGCTGGATCAGTGACATCATTAAACGGTAAGGTATGAGATGCGATCCACAACTCCATAACAACCAGACTAAAAATGACCCATCGCTTGGCAGGCAATTGCCAAAATAAAACCCATAAAAACACCAAACATGCAATCCCCCATGCGAGTAGTGTGATTGCTGTCGGCTGTGCTGGACCAACAACCGGTTCTGTGGCGCGTTCTGCCAAAAAGGCTAATCCGGCAAGCACGCCCACACAGCCCATAAATACCGCAGCAGGCTTCCGCCTTGCCTGCAAATGCTGTACACCTAAACCAGCCAACATCGCACCCGCTAAAGCGAATAAGGCTAACCAACGTGCCGGCACACGGAATAAGTTAAACCCTGGTAACCCTCCAGGATATAGTGGATTGAACCGCCCTAATGCCAGCATGAATCCAGTAACGAATAATATAATCCACACCCATCGACGTTTTTCCGGTGCTATGATGCCAAATATGATTAACCCCAAGCCGATAACGCCAAAATAGGCAATATACTCTCCGAACGGCTGCCCTTCGTAACTCGGTAATAAACCACGCCCAATGATCATTGGGTCAAGTGAGAAGGCTGTTGCTTGTTGATAATTTAGCCCGCCGCCACGATTGGAGACAGCGGTTAATTCTTGTGTGGGGATTAATTGTGGTGAGGCAGCTAATATCGCAATGCCTGCTGCTGCACCAATGACAAGCATATTTTTTGAGATATTAATCAACAGCGGCTTGGCTGCGTGTGGCTTGCGGTGTATTTGATATTGAAACGCTTGAACAATGCCATATAATCCCAGTCCCACGCCAGTGATAAACACGGTTTGCGTATGACCGGATAAGATTTGCATTGCCCAAGCAAATGCCATCACTAAGGTGTATCTTACCGGCTGTTTAATCGCCATATGTAGCAAAAGAAACAACCAAGGCATCCAAGCTAGCCCTTGTAATTGATTGATTTGCTCCACATGCGCACTAATATATCCCCCCATGCCAAAAAGCACAGCTGTGGTTAGAGCTGGTATTGTGGATAAGTTCAGGGTGCGCCTGCCTAACCAAAAAGCCCCAAAAGCTGCCCATGTTACATGTAACAAAATACTCACACGGATAGAATCCGGTGCATTCAGTGGAATTGTCAGCCAATTCGGTGGATAGAGCGTCCCAAGCTGAATATTCGCCAAAAGGGGGGTGCCCATAAACAAATTATCTGACCATAATGGGAGTTCCCCTTGTGCTAATGCGATATCTCGCACATCCCAATAGGGATAAAAATAGGCATAGGTATCTCCCCGCGCCAAAATGAGATCAGTGAAGGCTAGCCTATAGAAAAATATCAGCATCAGCACGATAATAGGGAATAGTCGTTTTATCATCAGGATTACACCTTTATGTTAGATCGCTTTAAGGGGAACCCCCTGCTCATTTTATTTGTACCAAACCCATCATCAGAAGCCTATATTGAACAGTGGAATAGATTGTACCGCCAGGATGACTTGCGTGTGATGTCTATTTTTGAAACAGAAGTTGGGGATATCGATGGCGAGCCGATTGAAGAAGATGAATCAGCCGCGCTTCGTCGCCTGTTCAAAATCAAACCAGGGTATACAGTCGGTGTATTTATTGATGCCAATGGCAAAGAACAGCGTCGTTTGCCGCTTCCGTTTGATGTATGATGCTTGAAGCGATTATGGCGATGTTCAGCCTGTCCTTCTTTTCTTTCTGGACATCTATCCCTGCGGGGTTAGCTATGGGGTTGTCACCAATTGCTGTATTTTTGATTGCGATTATTAGCTATGTTGTTGGTATTCTTGTTGTATTGCTCCCTGGTGAACGAATGCGGGCTTGGTTTTTAAGACGGTATCATCATCGACAAGCTGAGAAAACACAAACCAGCCTGATTTGGCGGGCATGGGAACGTTATGGCATGATCGGCTTAGGCTTGCTTGGACCAATGACCGTTGGCGCACAAATTGGCACAGCATTAGGGTTGTCGCTCAATATGCCACCACGCAAATTGTTGGTTTGGATGACACTAGGTGCAATCATATGGAGCTTTATCCTAACTGTATTTTTTGCGCTTGGTTTGGCTGGTGTGGAGCAAGTCATCAGCTCATAATATGGCACATTAAAATGCCGGCAGGATCAATTCCCCCGGCATATAATTTGAGTGACGTAGGTCTTACTCTGTACTAGCAACGCGCTTGGTGGATGAAAATGTCATCAATGGCACAAGTTGTTCGTTGTCTTTACCAGGATTTAAGATGACCCCACCCTGATCGACATCTATGAATGAATAAAACGCCCGTGCCTCTTCTGCAAAGCGCGTTTTAATTTTTTCATCTAACGCCTCAACATCCTCAACATGTGTTAATACGATAAAATCATCCCCGCGGATGCCAACAAAATCATTGGGCGTCCCGTGTTCTCCGATGATCCGCTGTAACAAAGATGCGCCATAGCTCAATACATCATTGGCTGCCACAAAGCCGTAAACATCTTGATACGCCTTAAACCCCTCAATGACATAGACTAATTCCGTCACTGCCTCATCAGAAGCCTGCTTGCGGATGATTTCCTCTTCAACCAATTCACCGGTTGGTAAGCCTGTGCGTGCTTCGTGTAGATTTTCCCGCGTGGCACGTTTAATAGACCCCTGAACACGTAAACGCAGCTCATCAATATCAAATGGCTTGGTGATGTAATCATCCGCACCAATTTCTAACCCGCGCACTTTGCTGGCACGCTCATCACGCTGGGTCAAAAATAAAATTGGGATAAATTTGGTTAAAGCCATGCGTCTTAATTTGATGCAAACATCATAGCCATCCATATCTGGCAGCATGACATCTAATAAGATCAGGTTAGGAAATTTGGTGCGTGCTAATTCTACCCCCTGTGTGCCGTTATCAGCATGAAGCACTTCATAATCTTGAGATTGGAAATACATCAACAGCATTTCCGCAACATCATAGTCATCTTCGATTAGCAGTAGACGCTTTTGAGCCATGGCTTTCTCCGAGTTTACTCATCTAGAACCGCGCGAACACGGAATTGATGGTCATCTGAATCCGGGGCATTGGCAACGGCTTCATCCGGTGTAAGAGGCGGTTGAGGGATGTCTTGCCGCATGATATTTTTTAGTGGTAAAACAGATGTAATTGCCTCAACATCGGATGTATCCACTTCTTGTAAATGTTCAAAGTAACCCAAAATGTGAGAAAGCTGCCCGGCATAACGCTCAACTTCCTCATCAGTCAGTTCTAGCTTGGCTAATTCCGCAATAGCGCGTACTGTTTCGTGTGATAATTCCACGCTTAACCTCCATTCAGCTTCATTATAGCCTATATTTTACAAACCAAAAATAAACATCTAAAACACCAGACGTGTTAAAATAATACCAACAAAGAATGTCATGATGTGCCAGAAGCAAGATAAAATCTATGATCAAAGCTGATGTACAAAAAATTCTCGCTGCAAAACGCAAATCACTTGCTATTCGCCAGCAAAAAACACCTATCGCTGCCATAAATGCCCTGGCACAAATGCAACAACCACCACGTCCATTATTAAGTCAGGTATCTACACCAGATGACTTGATCATTTTGGGTCAAGTTACACTAAAAGAAATTTATGATCCAATTGCTGCTGCACTTCGGTATATTCGCTCTGGTATTGATGGTATTACGTTTTTTACAGATCATACCATTTATAGCAAAAGCTTGGATGATCTGCTACTGCTTTCGCGCGCGGCACACCAGCATGGCGTACTCTATCAAAATTATATCTTAGACTCATACAATGTCGCTGAAGTTCGTGCGGCAGGGGCATCTTCTATGATTGTGTATGCGTCTATTTTATCTCGTTCCGCCTTAAGAAACATCGTCAGTACAGCCCAACGTTGGCGTATGTCTGTCATTATACAAGTGAATACCGTGGATGAAATACAATATGCCATGCAACTTGCCCCCCATGTGATTAGCATTGGTATGGACTATCTGTTCGATGCTGAGCGCGATCTAAAACGTATTGAAATCCTGCGCGACTATGTCCCTTATAATGTTCGCATGATGGCAACGGGCTGTGTTGGAACCTTAAAGGACGCTCAAATATTGACGGAATTAGGGGTTGATGCCATTATTGTCGATGAACGTTTAGCTCGTACACCGCAACAAATCGAAGAACTTCGCCAACTTAAAGGTTAACTATGCGATTGATTATCGGCTTATTCTGCTTGATTATCTTAGCGGCTTGTGATCCGATGGCTCCCCAGCCTACCCCGGTGGTGGTTTTGGTTAGCCCGATACCGTCCCTTACACCAACCCCGCGTGATACCGATACACCAACGCCGACTCGCACACCTGTACCAACCCCCACACAAGTCGTATTACCCACATCAACCCCATTCCCTTGTGATGAGGACAGTGGGCGGATTGTTGAGTTTAACGATAATTTTAGTGAGATTGCTCGGGAAAACCTGCGCTATCGTGTGTATATTCCACCCTGCTATCTTGAAACACAAAAACGTTTCCCTGTCGTCATCTTGTTGCATGGCTTAAGTTATCGTGAACAGCAATGGGAAGATATTGGCGTTGTAAACACGTTAGATCAGGGCATTCGGTTGGGTGCGTTGCCGCCGATGATCCTTGTCATGCCTTATTTTGGTGCCATCGGGCAATATAACCAATTCCCACCAGACCCATCTTATGAAACGGTTATTTTAGAAGAATTGCTGCCAGCTATTCAGGCGGATTTTTGCACAATTGAAAATCGCCAGTTCCGTGCAATTGGTGGGATTTCCCGCGGGGGTTTTTGGGCATATAGCATTGCCATGCGCCACCCTGATGTGTTTGGTAGTGTTGGGGGGCATAGTGCTTATTTCCCGGATAATTTACGTGAAGTACCACCGCCATTTAATCCGTTGGAAATCGCCCGCAACTCAGAGTTGCTGCCACAGGCGAACCTGCGCATGTATTTGGATAATGGCGCGTCGGATTCATCCGGTCCTAGTTTGCAGGCGTTATCTAATCGATTACAGGAACGTGGTATTCCGCATACCTATGAAATTAACTTGGTTGGGGAACACAACAATGAATATTGGTCGGCACATGTGGATGAATATCTTCAGTTTTATGGCGAGAATTGGTCTCGTAGCTATGATGCGTTGC
Organism: Chloroflexota bacterium; assembly: GCA_003696565.1. Taxonomy (GTDB): domain Bacteria; phylum Chloroflexota; class Anaerolineae; order Aggregatilineales; family Phototrophicaceae; genus DAOTWY01. The sequence continues at coordinate 1,868 of RFHA01000048.1, read as the reverse complement.
CCTCTTGCCTGGAACCCAGCCCCTAACCTTGTCGATTATCCTAAAGTTCAGGTAACATGCTCAATGCAAAATAAGATCAAACAAGGACAATAAACAATGACTCGAGCGTTAATTACAGGCGGTTCAGGCTTCATCGGTAGTCATTTGACCGAGTATTTGTTGAATTTGGGGCAGCATGCCACGGTGATTGATAATCTTTCTACTGGCAAATTGACTAATCTTGCCCCGGTTATGGATCATCCTAACCTACAAATTGTGATCGAAGATATTCGTAACACACAGGTGATGGATCGTCTGGTTAGTGAATGTGACATTATCTATCATCTGGCGGCGATGGTTGGGGTGCAAAAAATCGTTAGTGAACCGATCAACACCATCGAGGTAAACATTGGCGGTACAGAAGTGGTTTTCAAAACAGCTCGTCGCTACCGTAAAAAGGTGATGCTTGCCTCCACTTCTGAAGTTTATGGCAAAGGGGTTAACTTTCCATTCAAAGAGGATGATGACAGTTTGCTCGGTCCAACAGTGCGTAACCGTTGGTCATATGCTGCTTCTAAGGCGATTGATGAATTTCTTGCCCTGGCATATCACAAAGAAGTCGGCTTACCTGTGGTGATTTTCCGCTTATTTAATACCGTCGGTCCACGGCAAACCGGGGAATATGGCATGGTTGTCCCGCGTTTTGTTCGTTGGGCACTTGCGGGTGAACCCATCCGCGTGTATGGTGATGGTACACAAAGCCGCTGCTTTGGGAACGTAAAAGACGTGGTGGATGCCATCTATAAACTCTCTGTTGAACCCCGGGCAGTGGGGGAAGTATTTAATATCGGGACACCGCATGAAATCACAATCCGGGAGCTTGCAGAGCGAGTTCGCCAACGGGCAAACAGCAATTCCCCTATTGAATTTATCCCATATGAGCAGGCATATGAACCTGGTTTTGAGGATTTCCAACGGCGTGTACCCAGTATTGAAAAAATTACGCAGACCATCGAATGGGCACCCACAACCACGCTTGATGAGACAATTGATCAGATCATCGCTTATTTTAGGGAGAGTGACAATGGCTGAAGTGACACGTAAAGAATTGTTAATGATGATTAACGGCTCCACTAAGCCACGCTTAGCGGGGGTAGATTTAAGTACCTTAGATATGAGCCGGCTCGATTTAGAAAATGCGAACTTGCGTGGCGCAAATTTACAACGTGCTAACCTAAGTGAAGCGATTTTGCGCTCTACGAACATGACCGGTGTGGCGATGGTTGGGGCACAAGCGGCTGCGGCAGATTTTCATTCCGCCATTTTGGTGGCAGCAGATATGACGTTAGCTAATTTAGTCGGCGCACGTCTGACGAATGCAAACTTGACAAACGTCAACTTAAGCGGCGCAAACCTGCAAAATGCTGATCTTTCTGGTGCGAATGTCACGGGGGTGCGGTTTGATGAAGCGACGACATGGCCCGATGGCAAAAAAGGGAGCAAAGGCACACCGGCTAGTTATACCTAAATCTAAGGCGAATTCCCTGGGCAATTTATAGCATGAATCGCGTTGCCAGGGGGATTATCCCTTGGCAACGTCAGCATAGGGTAAATCCGAGTATTTCTTAAAATGCATATTATTGTGCAGATGCGCCGCCATCGAGCGCAATAGCTTGCCCGGTGATAAAACTGGCGGTGTCGTCTGCTAAAAATACAACCATATCAGCGATTTCCTCCGGGCGACCAAGCCGCCGCATCGGCGCAGAACGCTGGACAGTGCTTTGCATCTGAGGCACTTCTTCTATCATGGTTGTGACCATCGGCGTTTCCACAAAGCCGGGGCAAATGGCGTTCACCCGTATGCCTTTTGTGGCATATTCTAACGCAGC
>RFHA01000314.1 GCA_003696565.1 Chloroflexota bacterium | reverse complement strand
TTGGTGGATATACACCCAGTCTAGTTGGAAGGCAACGGTGCTCTGATTGGTCACCCGAACACGATACACTTGGTCAGGAGACGCTGCTGAAATGTTCTTACAGCCAAAAGACTTCAAGCCGTTTGTACCTGTGGGGATATTTGGACCAGCCGTAGCAGGTGAACATTGAATAGTCCCGTTGTTGAGAATATTCCCTTCACCAGGATCACCAAAATCGTCATCGTTGTTCAAGTCGATTTCGATACGGATAGCACCGGCACTTGCCTGACCGTTATAGCCCAACACAAATCCATCGCCAGCAAAGGTAAACTCAAATGAGTCGTTGGTTACTACATTGCTGTGCAGTGTAGAGTTATAGGACGCTGCGCTATAGACAGGTGTCCAACTGCCAGAATAACGCACACCTAAATCCGTGTTATCATATTTCATCCCCGGTAACAGCAATCGCTCTACGACAAACACCCGTACCGTACGATCCGCCGTACCACTGCTTGAACCACTATCTGCATCAACAACATTGTAAGTAAACTCAAATGTTCCTTCCTGCCCAGCTGGAGCCGCAAATGTGAAGTGTCCATTGGTATCAATTGCACTGCCAATGACTGACTCAACATAAGCATCACCTGATCCACCTGGGAACAAGTTCGGTGAGTAGCTGACTGCATCGATGGTGTTATAGGTGAATGGGTAATCCACCATGCCAGCATCTGAGAAGCTAACAGAGGATGTACCAATTGTATAGTTCGGGCGCAGGTATTCATCAAGTGTTTCACCTGGACGCATATAGAAGGTCTGGATTGTGCCGGATGCTGTGTCATCGCCATCGTCTTGTGGTGTTAGGCGAATGGTTAGCGTGGCTGGGTCGGTAATACCCGTATTCAGCAAGCCCTCAACTCGATATGTAAATTGAATAACGTTTTCTAGGCTGCTGATTCCTTGATTATAGAAATTAGCTGGCGGGCAGTATGTCAGGATATAGGTCTGTGGATCATAGGCATATGGTTGACCACCGCAGGCATTCAGCGGATTGCGATCATATAATTGCACATTTGGCACAATATACGGCGCGATGGTATATAACTGGAAGCCTTTACGGACAAATGTTGCCATATTGACGTTGACAACAGTATCCTCTGTTCCTGTAAAGATAAAGTCACCACCACTTGTACCGCCAACATAGGTATAACTGGCTCCTGCACCAGTATTATTGTAATATTCGACAGGATCAGGATCAGCCAGCTCATAAGCCCCAATATCAACTGGGTCTGCTAAAGTGTTACTTGTCCAATCAAAGATACGTGCAGCCCCGCGCACATCGAAATGTGACGGCGGATTGTAGACATATGTCCCACCGATTGCACGGTTGATCGCCGCTGAATAGCCCCCGTTGACCGCTGGGTTAACAGATGGTGATGGCAACGCTGGATCGTCGATCGTCGGGCGGATGCGGTAGTAATCTTCTGGGCTGTTATCTGCGAAGAAGTAGTAGTCTTCAAACGCCTCACGCGCTGTTGCAGATGTGCGTAAATCTTGACTTTGGAACAGACTCTCAACACGATTATTATCGGTAAAATAGCTTCCGCTTGTATTGGCATCACAATTACCTACCGTCATTTCCGGCGCAATCCAGTTGTTTCGGATGCCGTTTTGATTAGTTGCCGGACCAGGTGTATCACCAATTTGTGTACAACTTAAATTAAAACCGGATGGCACACGAACAAACTGGGAGTCCACTGTGGAGGGTGATGGATCGTTCAATGTGCTGGCATAGATCAGGTTATTGAAGGCATCAAATCGATGGTCGCTGATATGCCCAAACGGAGACCCTGTTGCCCCAAACACTAGCACACCACGTGAGTTATCGCCTTCAGGTGCTAAAGGACTGTAAGTCACAGTGTTGTTGGTAAAGCGAATTTGTGGACCTTGGAACACATGCACAATCGCACGAACGGTATTGGTATCAAACAATGAACTAAAGACCACAACTTCATTGTCATAAAAATCTACACCAACACCCGATTTTGTTGCCCCTGGGATTGCCGTACCGCCAAGCCATTGGTTGACCGTAATCACACTTTCCGCTTGATTGTTCTCGAAGCGGTTGTTGAACAGATCAACTTGGCTTTCCTGTACATAGACAATTGGACGGTATCCAGTTGATGTTGAGAATGTTGCACCCGCCGGTGAGACGTTGTTTTCAAACAGGTTGCGTTCTACTTTCAATTCCCCTGTGCGCCCGCTATTGATAATCAACAACGCGGCGGTGTCATTTGGTGTCGCACTGACGGGCGGCGCAAAGTTGTCAAATGTATTATCCAAAATGCTGACATATTGACTGTCATGTACTGTGCCAGGATAGTCAAAATTGGTGAACGTGTTATTGCGGATAATCACCGCTTGGTTTTCATTCGTGCCGTTGGCAGCATCCACGCCAAATGGGGAGACTTCATAAATCTTGAGCTGTGTACTCCCTGCAAACAGATCATCATATAGTGGTGTAGAACCCTGGAAGTGGAAGCCATCAATGATGACCTGGTTAGCGTTATAAACGACAACCCCACCTTGCGCATTAAACGAGCCGGATGCCGTGACAGCTGCATTATTCACCCAGAATCGACTATCAAGATAGGGTGCTGGATCAAGCGCATTATATGCCACCAAGCTGATATTTGACTTTGTTATCTCCAGCGGAGAAACGTATTCACCTGGCATAAAGATGATTGTTTGCCCCGCTGTGGCAGCATTAACCGCTTCCCGCATACTGATATATGGCGCACTCAGGGAACCATTGCGCGCTGTTGTTGGCATGGTCACATAGCCGCTTGCCACATAAATAGGTGCCGGGCTAACTGGCGCATTCTGCGGCGCAATCCCTAAAATCTGCTGTTGGCTCAGGTTGAAATAAGGATTACCCAACTGTGCCAAACCTGCGCCATACACCGCATCAAAACCAATCGCACCGGTTAGTTGATTTGTCAGATCAGTACCTGTCCCTAAATCAATCGCACGAGTCATCAAATAAGCTTCTATGCGTTGTGGACGTTGCGTATTGAAATATGTACTCATGCCAGCATTCGGGTTAGATAGCAACAACGCCGCCATACCGGCTACATGTGTGGCTGAGGCAGATGTCCCGCTAAAACCTTGTGGATTATTGC
>RFHA01000047.1 GCA_003696565.1 Chloroflexota bacterium | reverse complement strand
TAAAGTCCCCTCACCAAGTGCTGGCAAGGGGATTGAAGCGAGCAGTTTTTAATCGCCCTCTAACCAGACGTTAGAGACTGCGCCGTCATCTGCCTGACGTGCAAGCCGCGCGTATTTGGCTAATACGCCACTGGTGTAATTCGGTTTGGGAGCTTGCCAAGCAGCACGACGTTTTTCTAGTTCCTCATCGCTGATGAGGACGTTCAGCGTGCGCTTTTCTATATCCACCTCAATCAGATCACCTTCCTCTAACAAGCCGATTGGTCCGCCGACCATCGCCTCTGGCGCACAGTGCCCGATCATCAAGCCGCGTGTGCCCCCACTAAAGCGTCCATCTGTCAGCAGCATAACATCTTGCCCTAAGCCCTGTCCAACAATCGCCGCTGTAACGCTTAGCATCTCTCGCATGCCAGGTCCACCAACAGGACCTTCATATCGAATAACGACGACATCGCCCTTTTTAATTTGTTGAGATTGAACGGCAGCCATCGCATCTTCTTCACGGTTGAAAATCCGGGCGGGACCTTTATGGTATTGTGGCTCATCTCCCTTTAATTTGACGACTGCACCACGGGGGGCAAGATTGCCTTTTAACACCACCAAACCACCACTTGGCTTGATGGGCTGATCCAACGGTAAGATTACTTTTTGCCCAGGTGTTTCGGTTGCGTTGGCGGCTTCTTGGGCTAATGTTTTACCGGTGACGGTGATTGTTCCCCCGTGTAGATAGCCTCCCTCTAACATGCGTTGTGCTAATAAGCGGATTCCGCCGGCTTGGTAGACATCGAGCGCGTTATATTTGCCGGTGGGGGTCATATCTGCGATGATGGGGGTGCGCTTGCTGATCGCTTCAATATCATCAATTGTTAGGGGGATTCCCGCTTCGCGGGCGAATGCTAAAGTATGTAAGACGGCGTTTGTGCTGCCTCCAGTAGCCGCCGCGGAGGCGATGGCGTTTTCTAGTGCTTGCCGTGTGATAATTTTGCTGGGGCGCATGTCATTTTCAATGAGCTTTAAGACCATTGCCCCTGCTTGCATGGCG
>RFHA01000313.1 GCA_003696565.1 Chloroflexota bacterium | reverse complement strand
TATCATACTGAATGGGGCATCAAAAATTATGTTGAAGGTGCGTTATATGTAGGCATCTTGCCCTTGATGTTGGCAATATTTGCGTTAATTGCCACACCAATAAGAAACACACAGAAAGCTGCATCTTATATCCCATATCGTTGGCTATTCGCTGGATTAGTACTGATCTCGCTCACATTTATGTTCGGCTTGCCTACATATGCCATTATTTACGTTTTGCCAGGGATTAATCAACTAAACACGGCGTTCCGCTGGGTATATGGTGTAACATTCGGTATAGCAGTATTAGCTGGCTTTGGCGCATACACACTCACAGTGGTTGATATGCGCATACACAAATGGGCACGGCGGTTTAGTTGGGGGAGCGTTGGGCTTGGCAGTTTGATATTATTGGGGTTGCTACTGAGTCGTGTTTTTTATCATCAACTAGAGCCGCTGATTGCGCGTGTGTTCAACGGCATGGCACAAGCAAACCTCGGCTTTGCTGATGCACGTATGTTTTATAACTATCAAGCCACTAACGTGCTGATCTTTGGTATGATACTGCTAGGGACAGGGGGAGTGTTTTTCATCTTCTCCAAAAGAGCCTTAATAAACACAGACACAAGCAACCATCATTCTTCTCGATTTAAAGGGCAGGTTTTTGCTGTTGTTCTCATCTCGCTTGATTTGATGATTGCATCTTGGGGGTTTAACCCGGCGAGTGATCCAGCCTTGCTTGATTTTACACCGCCAGCCATCCAATGGTTGTTGGATCGTCAAGCAGAAGGCGAGCAATTCCGTTATATCACACTAGAGGCACCAGCCCGCGGGTTAGACAACATGCTCAAAGCAAATGTCACCATGCGCTACGGGTTGAATGACGTGCGCGGCTATGACAGCATCATCAGCGCGGATTATGTCGCCTTCATGCGGCAAGTGCAAATTCAACCTCAGCTAGATTTCAACCGCGTCGCCCCACTTTACGAAGATCGTCTACAGGAGATTAATTGGGATTTGCTGCGTTTGTTAAACGTGCGTTATATCGTCACACACCCAGAGGTGCAATTCCCAGAGTCTCTTACCACTTCCAGCGATCCGGCACGCTTCCCGCCGCAGATTGAACTAGCCTTTTGTGACCCAGACGGAGCAGCGTGTATCTATCGCTTACGGGGCGGTTTACCGGCACAGTTGATTGAAGTACAGCCTGCCGATGCGCCACTTGAGGCGGATTTCATCACCGCGACAGGCAACATCGACGGCTTGAGGATGACAACACTCAGCACACGCGAACGCGCGGTTGAAGTAGATTTGACCGGTGTGGCAACGCAATGGTTGGTCATCAGCGAGGCATATGCCCCTGGTTGGCGGGCGTTTGTGCGTCCAGTTGGGGTTAATGCCGATGGTGAACCTGCCCAAGAGCGTGAGTTAGATGTTGTACAGGCTTTTGGCATATTACAAGCAATTCGACTGAATCCGGCTGATCTGAATGCACTGTATGATGACATACGCGAATCACTATCCACAGAACAACAGACTGCGCTGGCAAACGGGCAGTATATCATACGGCTGATCTATAGCCCGACGAGTTTTCAGGTGGGGGCATTCGGCACAGCCATCAGTGCCGCGTTGTTGATGTTCATCGGCGGGGTTTGGCTGTGGGGGGTGTTCGTTGGCACCTCAACGAGTGAAAGCTCATCCGTCAGCCGTGTAGCCCGTAACAGCATCGCGCCGATCATTCTCAATTTGTTCAACCGTGGCATTGATTTTGCGTTTGCGTTCGTTATGTTGCGCATCTTAGGACCAGAAGATGCCGGTATCTATTATTATGCCATTGTGGTGTTTGTATGGTTCGATATTTTCACTAACTTCGGCTTGGATGTATTCCTCATCCGTGAGGCATCCCGTGAGCGCGAACAAGCGGGTTACTACTTCCTCAATACCACGTATTTACGTCTGTTTTTGATGGTGGCGTGTATCCCCTTGCTGCTTGGGTTTTTGCTGGTGCGGCAGTCAACCATTGAGCCGCAATTGAATCAAGAAGCGTTACTGGCAATCGGTTTACTCTATATCGGTTTGGCACCGGGCAGCATCAGCAAAGGCTTAACTTCCCTATTCTATGCCTTTGAAAAAGCTGAATATCCCGCCGCCGTAACGACTATCACCACCATCAATAAAGCCGTGTTCGGTTTAATGGCATTACTGCTTGGATATGGGATTGTGGGCTTGGCAGCGGTGAGCATCGGCATCAATTTTGTGACGCTCGGCATCTTGTTATGGGCGGGGCGTGGGTTAATGCGTGGACTCAACCAACACCCCACCCGCCCCAATCATACATTAATCGGCAGCATGGTCAGTCAATCGTGGGCGTTGATGCTCAACCACTTTTTGGCGACGATCTTTTTTCAGATCGACATTGTCATTTTAGAAGCAATCCGCGGGGCGAAGATCGTCGGGCAATACAGCGTGGCGTATCGTTGGCTGCTGGCAATCAACATCATACCGGCATTTTTTACACAAGCACTTTTACCTGTGATGAGCCGGCAAGCACGTGATGACCGTGCTGCACTCAAGCGGACGTATTCGCTTGGTATCAAAATCCTGTTCAGTATCGCTGTGCCGTTGGCGGTGATGTTTACATTTCTAGCAGAAGCGTTAACGCTTTTACTCGGTGGGGAGGCGTTTATGCCTGCCGGGGCAATTGCGCTGCAAATCATGATCTGGAGTATCCCCATCGGCTGGATGAACAGCTTAACGCAATACGCCCTCATCGCGGTTGACCTGCAACGGCAGATCACACGGGCGTTTTTCGTCGCAGTGACATTCAACATCACAACCAATCTGATTTTTATCCCGCAGTTTGGCTATCAAGCGGCGGCAGTGACAACCATCTTCAGCGAGCTTGTCTTGCTCATCCCATTCGGCATCTTGATGCAGGGCGCGCTTGGCAAACTAGACTGGCGGGATATGACTTGGCGGGCAATAGTCAGCGGGGCGGTAATGGCAGCGGTGATGCTGGTCGGTTGGGGTATTTTGCCGTTGATGGCGATTTTACTTGCGCCGATTGTCTATGTGGGTATGTTCTTGGTATTACAACCCTTTAATGATGCAGAAAAGGCGGTCTTGATGCCTATTCTGCCAGGGCGTTTGCGGCAGCTGATGCGGTAAAAGCATGATACCCCAAAAAATCGTTTATACAGTTTCACGCTCTATAGCGTGTCTTAAAGCACAGCATCCAGCAACAACCACACCAACCACCCTGCCGCCATCAAATAGCCAAACTGCCCATGTAATTTGGCTGTGCGTCCTTGTGCTTGGTGCATTAACGAAACGTCTGTTGTGTTGGAATAATAAATCTTCACCAATCGCCAAGCTTCCGGCAGTGTTATCAACGCCACCAATGATAAAGGCGGCATCCAGCCCAGCAAGACCACACCAACCAATGACACATACGCACCTAAAACCAAAAAAGCATATTCATGGTTAGCGATCCGCCGCCCGAAGACAACCGCCAAAGTGCGCTTGTTCACGGCGCGGTCAGCTTCCATATCACGAATATTATTGGCATGTAAAATTGCCGCCACCATCAACATCACCGGGAAAGACAGCCACACCAATTCAATATAGACATTCGTATCCATCACATAATACGCGCCCACCACAATCGCCGGACCCATAAAAATACCCGCCGCAATTTCCCCCAAACCATGATATGCCAACGGGAACGGTCCAGCCGTATATGTTATTGCGGTCAACACGCCGCCAATCCCAATCAACCACAACAGTGGTCCACTTTGAGAAAGCAAAAATAAGCCAATCAACGACCCACCAACAATGCTCACTACCGCGCCAATTGCCACCTCCACCGGAGAAAGCACACGATTTTTGATGACCATCCCCTGCCCGGCTTGCTTTAGCTCGTCCGCCCCGCGTCGATAGTCAAAATATTCGTTAACCAAGTTTGCGCCCGTTTGTAATAACAGCACGCCAATCAACGCCAGAGTAAACGGTAACGGTTTGAATACACCATCGTCCAACGCAACTGCTGCTGCCACAGCCATCGGCACATACGTCGCAGTAAATACACGCGGACGTGTGGCAGCATACCATGCAGCGAGTTTAGGGTGTTTTGTTGCATCAATCACATAAAGCCCTTTCATTGAACTCATGCCATCATTACTAACTTACCAACACCGCCACGAGGTCATTATCCTCACATAGGCAGATTATGGATAAACGTCAAGATATGATCCGCAGCAGCTTGCCAATTAGGTTCAAGCATAACATCATGCGCTGTATCCGCTAAAACAACTGCCTCCGTATGATAGGCTTTTGCCGTCGCCATCTGTTCCTTTACGGAAAAAATTTGATCGTTCGCTGCTGCCAATACTAGAATCGGTACCGGTTTAACACGCTTGGGATTAGGACGATTCAACAACGCTGAATCAAACACCAATCGAAAAGATTCATCTTGTATCTTGGTATGATATTGCTTTACCTGTTCAAATGGCATGTGTGCGGAGAAAAACAAGGCATGAGCGCGCTCAACATCTTCCACCAGTGAATAGCCTTTCATCAGCAGCCCAGACTTTAAAAATGCCAATGGATACCGTCTAAAAAACCGCAAGAAAAACGGCAACGTTCCCATGACCGGTATAGATGCCAACAACACACCAGCCGGTGCATCATAACGCTCCAAATACTTTTGCACAATATACCCACCCATTGAATGCCCAATAAGCACAGGGGGGTGCTGCGCTTCTTGCTCAATAATTTCTACTTGTTGCCGTACATCAGCAACATAATCCCATATACTCACCCAGCGCAGTTTTTGCGGTGTACTCTTGCCATGCCCACGCAAACTTAACGCATAAGCCGCAAATCCCTGTTGTTCAAAATACGGCAAAAAATATTCTGCCCAACACCATGCCCCATGCCACGCCCCATGAATAAATAGTAGCGGGGTTGGATGAGGTATCTGTGGTATATAGCGTAACAACTCAAGCATACTCATCTCCTATTGGCAGCCGAACAGTGAACGTACTACCTTCCCCTAACACACTTTCAACCATAACATCGCCTTGATGATATTCAACAATCTTGCGTGCAATGGACAAGCCAAGCCCCAGCCCCCCCGCCATTTGAGATTCCTCCCCACGATAAAATCGATCAAAAACACGGCTTAAATTTTCCGGCGCAATCCCCACACCTGTATCCTGAATACGGATAAACAAGTTATCATCATCAACATGAGCCGAAACAAAAATCTTGCCGCCTGGTGGGGTATGCCGGACGGCGTTCATCAAAATCTGTCGTAACGCCTGAAATATCTGTACATGATCCATCACAACCAACGGCAAATTGTCGGCATGTTCAAAATGGAGTGTTAAGCCCTTTTGTGTGGCAGCTTCTATCATCGCTGTTTGCAGTTCACCAAACAAAACAGGGATTCGGTTCGGCTTGAAGTCAAAAGGAATACCGCTATCTAACTGAGATAACGTCAATAAACCATTCACCAGTTTATCAAGCTGCTTCACTTGGGTCTTAATCATTTCCAAATGGTATTGGCGTTTTTCTTCATCTGCCCAGTTGTCCAATCGACTTAATAAATAAGCACTTGTATTGATAGAAGAAAGCGGTGTGCGGAAATCGTGACTAGCGTCCTGAACAAAATCCGCTAATAATTTAACACGCTCTTTTTCCAATAATAAAGCGACCGCGTTTTGTTGTGCCATTTTGCGTTCCGTCACATCCACAAGCACCCCTAAAACCGCTGGTGCATTGTTCAGCCGGAACTGAGCTAGGTGTATATCAAACCAACGTAAATTATTTTGCGAATCATAAGCACGAATTTCAAGACGATTAGGGAACTCTCCCGTATCCGCAAAGGTAATGATATGAGAGGCAATATCGTACCGCGATTCCGGATGCAGCAAATCCCAAAGTTGCTCTTGAATTGGCTTACCAATTTCATAACCACTTAACGCCTTACCATAAGGATTAATATAAGCTAACTCATCATTTTGGTAAATAAACACCCCAACCGGCAAGACCTCCATCAATTGACGGAAACGGCTTTCACTTTCTTTCAGTGCCCGTTCAGCTTTCATACGATCTGTTATATCAAGTGCGCTCACCCGTAATAAGGGTTTATCACCAGGCAGGCTTACTAGCCGTAACTCAAAGTATCGCACGTCACCAGAAGCCGTTTG
>RFHA01000312.1 GCA_003696565.1 Chloroflexota bacterium | reverse complement strand
GGTGAACGCCCAATCTTTGTGACTGGCACGAGTGGCTCGTCTGGCACGGTAGCACAAGGAATCATCAATGCCTTGATTGCGCCCAATAATACAAATGTTGCTCGTCCGGTGATTTTCGCACCGTCTGTTAGTCATTGGCTGGCGTTGGTCAACTATGAAAGCGGGCGACAGGTCTTTGACCTCACACAGGCGCGCCCAACTGCACTCGCACCCGTTGTGATGGCGATCTGGGAAAGCCGTTTACAAGCTATACAAGACACAGTTGGCTACGATGAAATCGGCTGGGAAGAGTTATTAGAGGTATTAAACAGCCCCAACGGTTGGCAAGATTATGGCATCCCGAATGGGCGGCGAACGGTTTATTACGGGCATACCGATCCATTTATCAGTTCAACCGCGCTCTCTACGTTGATCGCCGAATTTTATGCCTCTGCCCGTGCAAACGGTTTTACCGGTAGACGGTTAACATTGGAACAAGTGAATGACCCAGTTGTTCAAGACGGGGTTCGGCGTATTGAACAACTGATCCGGCATTATTCCCAGCGGACAACAGAGTTCAAAGAATACATCGCCCAAGGTCCTGATTACTTAGATTTTGTAGCACTGGAAGAAAATGACTTAATCTACATCAATCAAGGTTTGACTGAATATCGCCCACCAGAACAACTTGTCGCCTTATACCCTAAAGAAGGCACATTTTGGCATGAGCATCCATTTGGAATCGTCAATGCAGATTGGGTTACACCGGAACAACAAGAAGCCGCACGGATTTTCACAGATTTCGTGTTGACAGTGGATGTACAACAGCGTGTTATGGAAAGCGGTTTTCGTCCAGCAAACCCTGATGTATCACTGGGGTATCCGTTTGTGCCAGAAAATGGTGTAACGGTTGAAGGACCTAGCAATGTGTTGGACGTGCCAGACCCGGAGGTGATTGTCGCTGTACAACAAAGCTGGGCGTTTGTCAAAAAGCAAGCGGATATTTGGCTGTTGATCGACATATCCGGTTCTATGGAAGCGGATGGCAAACTCGATCAAGCAAAGCAGGCAGCGTTAGCATTTTTGGATAATATGGAATCAACCAACCGAATTGGGCTAGCGGTGTTTAGCACAGACATACAAATCCTCGTACCAATGGATACATTTGAAAGCAATGAAGCAGAGTTACGACAAACAATACAAAGCCTGCAAACCGACGAGATTACCGAACTATATGCAGCAATTGTGGAAATTGTAGGGTTAATGAACCAAGCCGAAGACGACGATCGTATTCGTGCAGTGGTGTTGTTAAGCGATGGCGCAGATACCGGAGAGCGCGGGGTCACGCTCAATGATGCAGTTAATATAATCACCGCTAGCCGAGATAGTTTGAATCCAGTGATTGTTATTCCAGTTGCTTACGGCGGTGATGCAGATATCCGCGCCCTGAACAGCATCGCACGAGCGAGTAATACACGGGTTCAATCTGGTGATCCAGCTAATATTCAAGCTGTTTTACAAATCATCAGCAGTTACTTCTAATTCTGAGGATGTGCCGTTTTTCCCTTGTATAGGGAAGGACGGCGCGGTTTCTTCTGGCTCATTTTGAGCATCTTGAATAACTTCTAAAACAAACTGTTCTAAATCAGCCGGTTTTTGTTTTTTGATAATGGGCAACCAAAAGCCAAACATGCTACCGGTGTTCTCTTCACTTGTCACCCAGACCTGCCCCTGATGTTGTTCGATGACATTTTTAACAAGGCTTAAGCCTAGCCCTGTCCCTTGAATGCCTTTTGCGTTAGGAACACGATAAAAGGACTCAAAGACATATTGCAATTTATCTTGGGGAATACCAATGCCATTATCTTCTACAATAAAGTGAAACCGCTCATCATCCACTTTGACATAAACCGTGACTTGTCCGCTGGGGAATGTGTATTTAATGGCATTGCCAATTAAATTTTCCATCGCCTGGCGAATTAAAACACGATCCGCCACAACATAAATGAGATCGTTAGAATAATCTGCCTGTAAAGAAAATTGTATCTGTTTTGAATCTGCCTGTGGCTGGCAATTCTGCACAGCACAATCGACCATTTCTTGAGGAGCAACTTGTTCATGTAACTCCAGCGGGGAGGTACGAATCTGTTCAATACGTAATAAGTCTTCTAATAAATTATCCATCCGGCGGGCAGAGCGTAAAATTGATTCTACATAAGAAGGAATCGGCGAATCGCCTTTAGGTAAATCCAGCATAATCATATCTGCATAGCCGACGATTAAAGCCAGCGGACTACGCAGATCATGTGAAGCAATCCGTAGCATTTCGTCTTTAAAACGATGTAGATCGCGTATCTTTGTCACATCGTGCAGAACAATCACAAAGCCATTTGCGCTACGATTAGGGTTTTGCCACCGAGAAACAGTGACCTGATAATCTGCTTCAAATGCATCAGAATGAACCTCAAAACTGATGTCGGGGGTTTGTGAATCGAGTTTTTGATATAAAAATTCACAAACACTGTCTAAGCATTTATCACGCGCGGGCATGTCAGTCAACCTTGCCCCAACGACATCATCGCGAGTTTGGCAGCCTAACATTGGTAAAATGGAATCGTTAGCGACAATAATACGCCCAACGTCGTCCATAACCAGCAACATATCAGGAAACGCCCAAAGCATGGCTTCAAACTGGCGTTGTTGTGTTTGTGCTTGGGTATACATGCGTGCATTATTGATGGCAGTTGCCGCCTGATTGGTGATAATCGTTAATAGCTGCACATGATAATCCGTGAAATAGCCTGGTTTCTCATGAACAACTGTCATCACAGCAATTAAATTGTCTTTGTACATTAATGGCAGGCACAAAGCAGACCGGATCATGGTGCTTGTTGGCAAGTTATACCAACGAGCGTCATACCGTGTATCAGTAATCAACGCCATTTTGCGGTTTTTGGCAACCCAACCAGCCAGCCCTTTATCTAGGATTTGCTGCACGACCTGAGGCGTTTGCTCTGGTGGATCTGGATTAATGTTGATGACGTATTGCCAATCAATTCGATCGTCTTTGTATAGGAGCAAGGTAGATTTTGTTGCCCCAACGGCTTTAGTGACTAATGCCATCATCCGTTGGAGTAAATCGTCCAGCTCTAATGACGTAAATAGCTGAGATAATTCCATTAACAAGGTTAAGTCTGAATCTGTAGTTAAGCTGATGGTCATCAATAACCTCAGGAGCCGTTACCAGATAACTATATTCTAACTTATTTTTTACCATATATACACAAAGATTTCCCCAATTTTATCTCAAGACACGCTTATCTCCAGCATAGGGATCAATCCTGAGTGCTAGTGTTTGGTCATCCCATCAATGGGGCTGGGTTTGGGCGATCATCCTAATCCTATAGAAAAACCGCTATTTATGAGGGAAGTATGTTGCCAGGGGATAGCCCTTGGCAACATGGGGATCATCTGACTGTTTTTCGAGCAATCTCGAAGTGATTCGTTTTTATTTTTGAATTACATAAACTCAATTGGATTACTGACTAAGCCGGTTAGTAGGTTAATACATGCCTGGACATCATCCAGATCAACCGTTTCGCTAACTGTGTGAATAAAGCGGCAAGGGATAGAGATACAGCCACTAGGGACACCAGCACCAGCCAATTGAATAGCAGCAGCATCAGTTGTACCACCAGTGAGCAGCTCACGCTGATAGGGGATACCATCTGCTTGGGCGCGGTCAACCATCCATTGGACAATTTGAGGTGGCACAACCAAGCCGGGGTCATGCACTTTAATGGCAGCACCACCGCCTAATTTGACCGCCATTTTTGCCCCTTTTGCCTCATCGCCGGTGCGTGTGACATCTAAAGCGATGCCAACATCTGGGTTAAGAGCCTGCGCAGCAGGGCGTGCACCGCGCAGCCCAACTTCTTCTTGAACAGTAAAAACAAAGTAAGTTTCATTGGGGGCTTGTTTGTTGAGTTTTTTCATGGTTTCGATAGCAACAACACAACCAATGCGATCATCCATCGCCTTACCAATAACGCGCTTACCACGCACTTGCATCTCACGCCAAAAACCGGCTGGGCTACCTTCCGGTACAATAACATCTCCGCTACCATCGTCAACATCAATATAAAAGTCGTCCAGTTTATCCCCGCCATTGGCATGAACGCCAATTACACCAACTGTGCCATCTTCAAATTTGACACGATTCCCTCGCAGTGTGGTTGTCATCAACCCGCCGATATTGGCAAAGCGCATATAACCGGTTTTCTTCTCTCGGTAGGTTGCCATCACGCCGATTTCATCCATGTGTGCAGCGACCATCACCTTTTTACCACCCTGCCCCACACGACAAATCAAGTTGCCGAGCGAGTCAATGGTGATGTCATCAGCATAAGGTTCAACTTCTTGGTGAATAATCTGGCGGATGTGGTGCTCATAGCCAGAAGGTCCCCAAGCCTCGGTTAATGTTTTAATCAGGTCAATCATTCTGATTCTCCTCTTTACGGTATTCAACGCGGAATTGCCGCGTGTTTTGTAAATCTTCAAAACGCTGTTGTGATAAGCCTAATTGATGAAAGAAGGCCAATTCAACAGTAGAGAGTGCCCAAGGGATGCCACGACGCTCTTGCTCCGGCTCACGTCCATTACAAATAACCAGTAGCGTGCCGCCTGGTTTAACATAGGATGCAATCTGTGTCATACATTGCTCAGCTAATGTATATGGCAAAGATTGAATCGTGCGGATTTCCAGCACAAAATCAAACACGCCGCGCCATGATTCCGGGGTTTTGAATAAATCATGTACTTGAAAATCTACATTTGCATGTGGAAAACGATGCTTTGCCCATTGAATAGCAGTGGGAGAAACATCAAACGCGGTGGTGTTAAACCCACGTTGTGCCAATTCATGGGCATCGTCCCCTAGCCCACACCCAACAACCAAAGCCCGCTTGTTCTTGCCATCAATTTGGTGCTGGTCTAACCATTGCACTAAATCTGGGTTGGGCTGCATCAACGCCCAGGGGACAGAAGCATCGCCTTTTTGAGCATGGGTATAAAGCTGCTCAAACCAGCCGTAGGGGTCATTATTATCCCAGGCATCACGGATTAACTGGCTTACATCAACCATTAGCGCAACACCTCAAACGTGATGTGATGTAATGCGGCTTGAATGAGCTTGAGGGTGTTTTGGTAATCCACTTTACTCAAAATGGCTGCCGGACTGTGGATATAGCGACAAGGCATTGAAATAACTGCCGCCGGACGACCTGCACCAGCCAGATGCATTTGCCCGGCATCTGTACCGCCACCTAGCTGTGTTTTGAGTTGATATGGAATATTATTTTGTTCTGCTGTTTCTCGTAAGAAGCGCAACAGGCGTGGGTGGGTTATCATGCTGCGATCCATCACCGTGAGTGCAGGACCTGACCCCATGCGACAAGTGGGATTGTGTTCATCGTCATCATCAGGATCAGCAGCAGGATTCGGAATATCGTGGGCGGTTGTACCTTCTAAAGCAAAGGCAACATCGGGGTTTAAGGTTTGTGCAGCAACCTGCGCCCCACGCAAACCCACTTCTTCCTGCACAGTAAAGGCAACCAGAATATCCACCGGGTAGGGTTCAGCTTGTAACACATCAACCAGCAAAGAACAGCCCACACGGTCATCAAACGCTTTGCCGCGCACTGTGGTTTCACTCAGTTCAACAAATTCACTATCAAACGCAATGCGATCACCAATATTTACCTTTGCTTTGGCAGCGTCTTTGCTGTTTGCACCAATATCGATGCGAAGGTTAGAAATTTTAACCACTTTGGAATCACGGTTGAGATGGATAGGTGTCCAGAGGATGACACCGGGGATTTGGTCATCACCGATTTTAACACGCAGCCCTGGCAAAATACGGTCATCCACACCACCGACCGCGGCAAAGCGAATTAAGCCACCGTTATCATACCCCGTGACCATAAAGCCAATTTCATCCATGTGTGCGGCGATCATGACACGTGGACGGTTTTTATCAGTCCCTTGCTTAAGTGCGGTAATATTCCCCATTGGATCAATGCGGATATCTGTTACATGGTCTTGAATCGCAGCCAAGATGATCTTACGTACGGCATCTTCTTTACCAGAAACACCAATTGCTTCAGATAATTCTTTAAGAATCATGCGCTTTCCCCTTGTTTTAGATCATCCCAGTCAATTGCAGCCAAGAAATCAGCATCCAATGAGGCGATAAAGTGCGCCAGCAACCGCCCCGCACGCTCAATATCAGTCAAATCTAATGTCTCAACTGGAGAATGCATATTGCGCAAGGGGATGCTGAGCAGTAGTGTGGGTACCCCACCCCGTGATACCTGAATAGACCAAGCATCTGTCCCACTGCGCCCAGGCAAGGCATCATATTGCAATTTAATTTCATGATACTTCGCCACATCCTTGAGTTTTTCACTCAGCTTAATATGGAAATTTGGTCCAATTCCCATAACGGGTCCACCGCCAAGTTCACGCCCGTCATCGTTTGAGACACCAGGTTGCTCAGCAAACGTAACATCAAGTGCGATGGCAATATCGGGATTGATGTGATAAGCGGCTGTTTTAGCACCATATAAGCCGGTTTCTTCCTGTACGGTAGCGGTGGCATAAACATCCCATTGGTGATTCATAGTTTGCAGCGTGTCTAGGCAGACCGTAATTGCCGCGACACAAGCCCTGTCATCAAAAGCCTTTGCTGCAACACGCTTCCCTTGTAATTCAATCATCGGCACATCGGGCGTGATGAGATCACCAAGTTGAACAAGTTCTGCGACATCTTGGGCTGGCAAACCGAGATCAATCACTAAATCATCAAAAGTGGGGTATTTTTCTTGCTCAGACTTATTCAACAAGTGTGGGGGGGTGGTGGCAACAATACCTTTTAAAGGACGTTTGCCATGCACAATAACCGGTTGTGCCAACATCACGCGGTTATCCACGCCGCTAATGCGATGTACGAAAATAAAGCCATCGACAATATCACGCACCATCATACCAATTTCATCCATATGGGCAGCAAGCATGATCTTGCGTGGCTCATTGAGAGGACGGGTAGCATGTTTGATACCTATCAAACTGCCTAAGCCATCTTGTTGCATGTCGTCCACCAGTTCCGCCCATTCTTCCCGTAAAATTTGACGCAGAGGGGCTTCATGACCGGAGGGAGCATGTGCTTCTACTAATCGTTTTAAATGTTTTTTGAGGTCTAACAAGAATTGTCTCCTTAGAATCTCACACGTTGAAAATAATTATAACATTAAATAAAAGAGGAATGGTAATCATTCATCCCTCTTTCACCCAGATTTTTATTTAATAAAGAGCACTTATTCCATCAAGTGATTATTAGCCAGTTTACCTACAAGCCAGCAGTTGCCTCCGGTGATGGCGACGGTGTGTTGGTCGGTGGTGGGAGCAATGTGTTGGTTGGTGGCGGCAGTGGCGTATTGGTTGGTAATGGCGTGTTAGTTGGTGCAAGTGTGTTAGTTGGTAATGGTGTATTTGTCGCTTGTGGAATGGGTGTAAGCGTTGGTGCTGGCGTTGAAGTTGGAATCAGAACCGGTGTAACGGTTGGCAAGGGCGGGTTGGTTGGGATAATAGGTGGAATAAATTGCCCTGGAGTCGGCACAAGATTGCCAATTGGCGTACGAGTAGGACGCTCTGTGAAGGTAGGCGGGATCGTGTTCGTGGGGGTTATCCCCCCTCCTAATGGCGTAGAAGTGACCAAAGGCTGTACGCTCCCACCTCCGTTATCATCATTAGAGGCAGTCGCCAATAAGATAAAGCCCAAAATATAAAACGGGACTGTTGCAATAATCACCGCAAACAAAATGATGCGAATAATTGTCCGACGACGTGCTATATCCATCAGATCTTTTCCTAAGTCATTAGTTATTAGTTGCTAACCGAGTTTACGACATTCATCACTGAATAACAAAGCGTTATTTGCACGGGACAATACAAATCATAACATGCTTATAACCATGCGCAAAGCGCATCAAGCTGGAATACGGAAGACGGCGGATATTGATAAAATAAAATAATGCCCCTTAAGCACGGGGATCAAGCCACATGCTAGCGTTGATCGCCTCATCAATGGAGATGGATTCACGCATTGTTTATAGTGATCTTTACTACGCGATCATGCCCAGCGTAGTCTTTCATCAAAGAAACTTGTTGTGGGCTTAGCATTTGTTGTGCTAGTTGTGTCACTGCTTCACCCTGATCCGCACCAATCTCTAACAATATGAGCGCACCAGGCTTCAAAATATGACGTGATTGTTCCAAAATGCGGCGGATTAAGTCCAAACCTTCTACGCCACCATCTAAAGCCAGTATTGGCTCGTGGCGACTGACAAGCAACTGTGGTACATCATCTGACGCAATATAAGGCAAATTCGCCATAAGCAGATCAAGCGCGATCTGACGCTCGATCAACGGCATCAACAAATCCCCTTGAAGAAAGGTCACATTGACGTGGTGCACCTCAGCATTTTGCCTGGCAATTTCTAGTGCTGGGTGACTAATATCTGTTGCATAAACTGTTGCCTGTGGGCAATTTGCAGCAAACGTTACAGCTAATGCCCCACTTCCAGTGCCCACATCCACTGCAACACAGGGACGATCTGCCGCAAATTCCAGAGCAGCCTCCAGCAGATGCTCGGTTTCTGGACGCGGAATCAATACAGCGGGAGTGACAAGAAATTCACGATCATAAAACGCCTTACGTCCCAGAATATAAGCGACCGGTTCAGCATCAGCGCGGCGAGTAATCCAGGCATCATACTGGGCAACTTGCTCTGGTGTTAATTGACGTTCTGGATGAGCGATCACATGAGCGCGGCTTTCCCCAATAACTTCCGCCAGCAAAAGTTGAGCATCCAGCCCGGGACTAGAAGAAACCGCGCTAATGCGTGCTTTGGCATTTATTAAAGCTTGTCGGATGGTCATCATCAGATAAAAATACGTTTCTTTTGCTTATGCTCCTGAAGAAAGCATCGCTGATTGCTCATCAAGAATTAGCGCATCAATAAAATCATCCAGGTCGCCGTCCATCACAGCAGGCAAATTATAACTTGTAAAGTTTATCCGGTGATCTGTCACACGGTTTTGTGGGTAGTTATAGGTGCGTATTTTTTCTGCACGGTCACCACTCCCAACTTGTGAGCGGCGAGTTGCCTCTTGCTCGGCACGTTGACGTTCTAGTTCGATTTCATACAGGCGATTGAGCAAAATCTGCTTGGCACGAATACGATTTTGCAATTGACTGCGTTCATCCTGGCATTCCACAACAATACCAGTTGGGATGTGCGTCATACGAACAGCAGAATCGGTCGTATTAACAGATTGCCCACCAGCCCCCTGACTACGGAACACATCCACCCGGACATCGTTCATATCCAATTGGACATCAACATCTTCGAGTTCAGCCATGACGGCAACGGTTGCTGTACTGGTGTGAATACGTCCTTGGCTTTCTGTGGCGGGAACCCGCTGAACACGATGCGTTCCACCCTCATATTTTAAGCGGCTGAAAGCCCCTTTACCTTTAATTTCAAATTCGATCCGCTTATAGCCGCCGCCACCGATCTCATTTTCTGAAATCACTTCAACTTTCCAACCCCGCCCTTCGGCGTAGCGGGTATACATGCGGAATAAATCAGCGGCAAAAAGTGCAGCTTCGTCCCCACCGGCACCTGCACGAATTTCCATGATGATATTCTTTTCATCACGCGAGTCTTTTGGCAAAAGCATCAATTTGAGCTTTTCTTCCATCTCTTCAATGTCTTGTTCTAGTTTGTTTATCTCCGTGCGTGCCATTTCCCGCATTTCAGGATCATCTTCCATCTGAAAAAGCTCTTTTGCATCCGCTAATTCGCGTTTCATCGCTTGATATTGACGATATGCAACAACAACTTCTTCAATTTCAGCACGTTCCTTAGAATATTTGACAACGTTTTCATAGTTAGCGGTCACGTCTGGGTCCGCTAATAGGCGATCTAATTCTTCATAACGAGCTTCAATGCTCGCCAGTTTATCAAACATGGGGCAACCTCATTTAATATCATTTATTAGTTGACAAGCAGAAAAAAGCGAAAATCCAATAGAGTAAGAAAATTACGCAGAATGCACCGCTACAGGGCGTTTAAGGATTGGTGACGTTTTAATAATTTTGGTTTACTCATACTGATATTATAGAGCAAATAGTCAAAAGGTGAATAGGGTCACGCGGGATAAAGTGGGAAAAATGATTACTATTGATGTTCGTAAAGCAGGC
Organism: Chloroflexota bacterium; assembly: GCA_003696565.1. GTDB lineage: Bacteria > Chloroflexota > Anaerolineae > Aggregatilineales > Phototrophicaceae > DAOTWY01. The sequence continues at coordinate 2,175 of RFHA01000312.1, read as the reverse complement.
TTATATCTAAGCCGCCATCGTTTAAAATCGCCTGATTACCAGAAGCTTGTAGTGGCAAAGTATAAATAGGCTTGTTTTGCTGCTTAGCAAAGCGAACAGTATGCATCGCTCCACCCTCAATACCTGTTTCTACCACAATCAAAGCTTGGCTCATGCCGATAATCAAACGATTACGTGCTACAAGCCCAGGGGTGCTAACAGGGGCATCTGGTGCGACTTCACAAATCAATGCCCCATTTCGGCTAATAATAGCTTGTGCCAATGCTTGATTTTGCTGCGGATAAACGTTGAGTATGCCGCTACCTAAAACAGCACAAGTTAAGCCTTGCTGAACAGATAATGCGCCTGTATGAGCAAGTTTATCCACCCCTAACGCTAATCCACTGACAACAATATCACCACGATGAGCAAGCACCCCACCTATTTGGGCAGCTTGTACAGCAGCAACTGATGACGGACTGCGAGTACCAACAACAGCATATGCTGGATGTTGATCAACAGCAGCAAGTGTTCCAAGGTAAAAAAGTGTGGGTGGAGCGTCTTCTAATGCCTTTAAGCGGCGTGGATAAAGGGGATCATGCCAGGTGACAATTTGTACCCCATAAGACATCCAATGTTCAATGCGGCGAGCAATTTGGTTTAAATCCAGTTTGAGAATAGCATGGGCGGTCTTTAGACCAATACCGCGCACCTGCCTCAGTGTAGCTTCATCAGCAGCAAAAACAGCGTCCAAATCCTGCTGAAAATGTGTTAAAAGTGCATGAAATGTTTTACCACCTAAGCACAGACTGAGAGCCACCCAACGCGGATCATACACGATTACTCTTCCTCGTAGTATTCTACCAGAGAAAGCAGCATGACATTCATAAAATTATTAACATAACGCAAAAGTGTCGCCCATTCAGATGTATTGCGGGGGGGGGTAATCTCTGACCAGGTGAGGATAGAATTAACAACAAACTCGCTAAAATAAAAAAAGCCACGCATCGCCTGAGGCAAGGTTAAGCCGTCTTGCACTAAAACAACCGCGTATTCTTCCCCTAATCGGATCGCGTCCGAAAGTTTTTCATCTGGCGCACCACTGGCTAAATAAACGCGCAATGCCTCCAGGAATTTACGCCCTTTAGCACGCATGGCATGACGTGTTTTTTCGCTCATGGCAGCATACCAGGGCAAGTCTTCTAAATTACCATCCCCAATCTCCATGCGTGTTTGACCGAGGGCGTTTTGAATAATGACCTGAACCTCGATCGGTTGAATATCGTCCTCACGCTCAATATGTTGCAATAAATCGGACTTCAAAAAACGGCGATGCCCACCTGGTGTTCGGCGGGATGTGATTTCCCCTCTATCTGCCCAATTACGCACCGTGGCAGGATGTACGCCTAAAATCTCCGCTGCACGTCTTAAACTAACCCAGTCAGAACTATCTTGACTCATTTTTTTCACCTCTCTGTTAATCAAATATTATATCAAAACTTTTAGCAGGGGGCGCGGCATTGATGCTACAATAGGCAAAAGATTATATGGTCGAGGTATTCACATGGCAAAACCATCCATACTTATTGTAGAAGATCATCCCAATATGCGCGAAGCATTAGCAGGGATCATCAATAAACATGATATGGTCGCACTTGAAGCTGAAGACGGATTAGGTGCAATCCGCATCCTGCGGGATGTGATGCCTGATGCCGTTATTTTAGATGTGGAATTACCAGGTGGTATCAATGGTATGGATATTTTACAAGCAATGCGCAAGAAAAAACGCTTTCAGGATACGCCGATTATTTTACACACATCCCAGCCAGCGATTGCTAACATGCCAGAATCAAACGCAGCTGATTTGGTTATCTTAAAGCCAGCCGATCCATACGAATTAATTGTCATGCTCAAACGCCTGATTAACGCCAGAAAAGGAAAGTAATGGTCTCATTTGATGATATTCAAGCGGCAGCACAACATTTAAAAGGAATAGCCAACCGCACACCGGTCATGCAATCCAGGACGCTGAACGCGCTAACTGGGGCACAGGTGTATCTAAAATGTGAAAATTTTCAGCGAGTGGGTGCGTTTAAATTTCGTGGTGCCTATAACGCTATTAGTCGGTTAACGGCGGAAGAACGCGCGCGGGGTGTTTTAACGTTTTCATCTGGTAATCACGCTCAAGCTGTTGCG
>RFHA01000311.1 GCA_003696565.1 Chloroflexota bacterium | reverse complement strand
GGTTTTGAGTTGCGGAAGTCATGCGCTTTTAGGTGTTCAGCGGGCAACTGATGCAAATACAATTTAGCCCCCAACGCTTCAAGGCGTGCACGAGCATCATGAAGTAGGGCGCTTTGTTTGTCGATGGGCGCATTTGCTTGGGCATGTAGCTGATAAAGATAAAACGCTGCTAAGGCCGCATCATATTTGAGCCCATATTTTTCAGCAACCTTAAGCGCACGCCGCAACTGTTTATCAGCTGCGTTCACATAGCCCAACTGCATTTGCCATCGCCCTAAGAATAACAGATACATAGCACGACTGATCGGGTACAAACGTTGATGGCGGCGTAATAGCTTCAGCAGACGTTGAAAACGATGGGCTGTGTCGAGGTTTGGGGTGGTTTGATAGCGCCATAGATAATATTCCAGCAGTTCAACAATGCCTTCATAGACATAATATAAGCTCAACATTCTGGGATGTAGCGCCGCTAGGGCTGCCTCTGCATAGGGGCGCGCGGCTTCTTCGTTGTTTTGTAGGGCATACACAAAGGCTGATTTGGTGGCGTGTAGCCATTGATCGGAGCTGTCAAGGTGTTCTGGGGATATTTGGCTGATCTCAAGCAATATCTCTTCAGCTGCGCCAAGATCACCTTTCACGATCTTCATCAAATAGTGCCATCGCAGCGTCACTTGCACGTGTGAGATGCTGCCTAATTTTTCATAGACACCATAAATATATTGAATGGCTTTGCGCCCTTCGTCCCAATTGCCCGGACGCATCAATGCCTCCAGTTTGAGCATCCAGCCATATTCATAAAGCCACCAATGTTGCCCGTTCGCGTTCAGCTGAATACAGCGCTCGGAATAATGCATTGCAGCGCGCCAATCGCACATGTAAATTGCATAGGCGCTTGCGCTGATGAAAATGTAACCCATCTCGTGCAGCTCATTTTGGGATGCGGCCAACGCTTCTAGGTGTAGCCCCTGCTGTACGTAATAACGCGCTAGCCGATGGAGGAAGGTGTTGGGCGCATACGAAAACATAAGCGAATAGCGGCGCGACAATTCCCCTGCGATGTTTTGCGGTTTGGCAGCCATTGCGAGATTGATGCTCTTAAGCGCATAATATAGCCCTTCTAGCGATTTGAAATTGAACAACAGGCTTGAGGCTGCACGTCCTACGGTACGCGCGCGCAACGATACCAGTTCAGGATCATCGTTCCCGCGCCAAAATGGCAGCAGCTCGCGCAAGGCGTGGTGTGCCAAATTTTTCAAGATGCCCAGCTGAAAACCGCGCTGGCTGGTGGGCATTTGGATACCAAGCAGCTTTGCCGTGTGTAGATATTGCGCATAGCTGGCGTTGCTTTTGCCACTCACATAGAGCATTTCAGCGATAAAAAAGCTCACTTTAGCTTGGATGAGGGTATCTGTAGCGCTGGCAGCATATAACGCGGCGGCGCGGCGGGCATAATCCAATGCTTCTGGGCGGGCATAGTTTTTGTAGGCTTCCATTGCTGCCTTGAAGTAATAGTCTGCGGCTGGTTGAGGGGCGTTGGCTTGCTCAAAATGAAACGCCAAAGGAGCATAATAATTGGCATCGTGACCATAAAGCGTGCGCATGGCTTCAGCGACGCGCCTATGCAACTGTGGCAGTATATCGGCGGAGATGTCGGCTAGCACAGTTTCGCGTAGCTTGTCATGCGCAAAACGCCATTGCTGCTCTGACACTTCAAACACACGCGCCGCCATCCCCACCGAAAGCCAATCGTCTAGCGCCATGCCGCGCATATTTTCTAGCAAGCGTTGATCTAAATGCCGCCCGATGATGGCTGTAATTTGCAAGAGTTCTAATTCTTCGGCGGGCATTTGCGCAAGACGATGGCGCAACACCGTTTGAATGTTGTCACTAATGATGCTTGTCGGAATGCTAACGTGTTTGATGGCGGCTAAGCTGCCGTACATTTCAGCAAGGGCGCGCATCACTTCAATGGTGAATAGCGCATTGCCTTCTGTTTCAACGCTTAAGAAGTTGAGCAGCGCTTCCTCTTCGCTGTCTTCTTCTCCTAACACCACATGCACCAATTGCTTAAGCTCAGATGATGTGAAAGGTTCTAGCTGAATCTTATTCCAATCATGAAAGGTTGTTTGAAGATGGCTGCCTTCTTCACTGCGGAGCGTGGCGAGGATGACAACAGGCAAGTTGCGGGTGGCTTGGCGCAAGTTTTGCAACAGCGTTAGGGTTGAATCTGAAGACCACTGTATATCCTCTAAAATGATCAGCAATGGTGTCATTTGGCGCTGAATGATGTTGACGATGGTTTGAATCAGTCGTTGTTCGGCTTGGCTCGCCTCTAATGCTGTGCTAGTTGGGACAGCTTGCCCGATCAATGCAGCAATATCAGGGACGAGCGGCTTTAAAATGGATGCTTCTTCTGAAGAGATATGCGTGCTTAGGCAAAGGGCGCGCAAAATACTATGCCAAATGTGGAAAGGGCCGCCATTCTTGATCGCTTGCCCGCGCAATACGTTCATGCCCGCCACCAGCGCTTGAATGCGCACTTCTTCGGCGAGGCGGCTTTTTCCTACACCACTTTCGCCTTCAATTATCCATGTGCTGCCGATGCCATCGCTGGCTTGATACAGCGCATTTTGCAATTGCCCTAAGGCATTGGCGCGCCCGATGAATTTGGCAGCTTGGAGGTGGCTTTCGCGAATGGGCGGGCTTTCAATAGACACATCGATGAATCCATGTTCTTTTAAGGCGATGAGGGTTTGTTCGGCGCTGGCAAAGCGTTCTTCAGGGTTTTTGGCGAGGAGCATGAAGATCACATCGGCAATGGCTGGGTTGGGCACACTTTCTAGCAGCGTTTCTTTAGGTATGGGCTTGTGCAAAATATCTTGGATCATCTGCCACATGGTGCCATTTAAATTGAAAGGATGCTCGCCCGTAAAGCATTCATAAGCAATGATGCCCACTGCATACAAATCGCTGCGAATAGTTGTCGGCTCTCCGTTGAGGATTTCAGGGGCGAGATAAGCCACCGTGCCCACGATCTCGGTTTTTTGGGGGTGGTCGATTGCCAAGCCAAAATCGAGGACATAAGCCATGCCATCTTGAATCAAAACATTAGAAGGTTTTAGATCGCGGTGTATAATGCCGTTTTGATGCAAATAGCGCAACGCTTGCAACACTTCAGTAATCCAACGCAAAATCGTTTCAGGTGTGGCATTTTGCGCGGCTTGGGTGATAGGCACAGCATTGTGTAGCAGCGCCATCGTGAAAAAAGGTTGATTTGCGCTATCAAAACCATAGTCGTATACGCTAACAATGTGTGGATGCCGCAAACTTGATTGAATGCGAAACTCTTGGGCTAAGAGCAAGTTGCTATCGGCACGCCCAAAACTGGTGAGCAAACTTTGGTGGTCAATGGTGACGCGCTTCAATGCCACGCGCTCGCCACTCAGGCGGTCAGTTGCTTCGTATACAATGCCCATTCCGCCTTCACCTATGGGGTGATGAATGAGATAACGATTATTCAATAGGCGTAGGGCGGTCATAGTGTCTTAAAATCCCTTGCGCTGATTAGGTGAGCATGATGTCATTATATATGAATGCGTTAACACTCATGCCTTCATTTAACTATACCTCTCACAAAACATCAACCGCAAATAAGGCACTATTTAAGACCATCTTTTCAAAAAAATTCCCCTCTACAATAGAGAGGGGAAAGACATCTAATGAATTGTGAGGGGGTTAGTGATACTTTATACAGCTTGCTTGACCACCCTCATCACGCCATCCGATATAGTTGAATGGATCAAGGTATAACCGTTGTCCTTGATACACATAAATTGTGAATGTGCTACCAATGTATGACGCGCCTAACTTCACATAACGGAAGGTTGTACCTGTTTGACATACTCCCCATGCCTAAAGGCAGGGGATTCTTGCCATCCACAACGGTCGCGTGCGAAACACGTCTTACACCGTCTCCGACAGGGTTGATGCCC
>RFHA01000310.1 GCA_003696565.1 Chloroflexota bacterium | reverse complement strand
TGGTACATTAGACGACACATTAATCCAAGATGCACAGTTTCATATCCAATCGGCTGATCGAATTGCGGTCGCATTCAACCTAGACGTTCAACAAGAAATTGCTCTGTTAGACGCTCAAATCACGCAGTTGGTCGTACAACATGAGCCGCTTTCCCCCAGTTTACCGGAAACGTCCACCGCAATCATAACACCGCTTCAGTCAACTGTTGTGGGGGGCGCACCGACTGATACAGCAGTCATCCCAACAATGACCTCAACGCCATCATCAACACCAACACCAACACCATCTCCCACCACAGAGCTAGTTGTGATGATGATTTATAGCACTGAACGTGTTAATGTCCGTGCCGGTGCCGGATTAAACTACGATGTGATTGTGCAGCTAGCACCGGGGACGCTTGTTACAATATTGAGCGAAGAGCCAAATGCAGAATGGGTACAAATTGAAACGCCAAGCGGTATTATCGGCTGGGTAGCGGGTTTTTTGCTAGCAGACCCAGACACGCCGCTGCCAAACGATACCCCCTCAAACGAGGAGTCAACCCAAGCATCTGATAATGATGCGGGTTCTGAGGATTGCACACTGCCAGGTAGTGCTTGCTATGCCCCGGGGCACGGTAACAATCCACCACCAGGGCAAGGCGGAATGCCACCAGGGTTAATAGATAAAACCCCAGGACCACCCGGCAATTGATGACGCATAAGCCGTGATATTTGTCATAAATTGTTTGACAACCCTATAAAATAGCGTTATATTGTATTTAAAGGTGTTCAATGAGTAGAAAGGATTGAACAACCGCAAATATGGTTGTAAGCGACGACTCTCAATTGAATACCCAAACACATTCACCCGTTATTGCAAACGGGCACTGATCCCTAGAATAGGGATAGCTTATATCTTAATAAGCAATGCGCCGGAATAACCCGGCGCGTTCGCTGTGTTAAATCAGTGTGCCCTCATCGCTGATGACCGTCCCAACAGAACGATCCCCCATAATAGCTTTTAGCAATGCATCATCAGACCAGAAGTTCAGCACCATGATTGGCATGTTGTTTTCCTGGCAAAGGGTAAACGCGGTCATATCCATCACCTCAAATTTACTGGCAATGACCTGGTCATAATTCAAGTGATCAAATCGCACAGCATCTGGGTTCTTTTTTGGATCAGCAGAATACACGCCGTTAACTTTTGTCGCTTTAATCACAATATCCGCTTTAATTTCCATGGCGCGGAGTGCGGCGGCGGTGTCTGTCGTAAAATACGGATCACCCAATCCTCCGGCGATGACAACCACACGCCCTTTTTCTAAATGCCGAATAGCACGCAGACGGATATACGGCTCCGCCACGGCATTCATCTGTACAGCCGTTTGAACACGAGCATCCACGCCAGAGCGTTCTAGCGCGTCTCGTAGTGCCAAACCGTTCATCACCGTTGCAATCATGCCCATATGATCAGCCGTTGTGCGATCCATGCCGTGTTCCATTCCCATAGAACCACGCCATAAATTACCCGCGCCAATCACCACGCCTACTTGTACACCACTGTCGTATACTTGCTTGATTTTCATCGCAATTTCTTTGGCGCGGTCGGGGTCAATACCACATCCTTGTGAACCGGCTAATGCCTCACCGCTAAGTTTCAACAAGATTCGCTTATAAACTGGTATCATGTTTCCTCTCTATCTTTCCAAAAAAAAGGGATTAGCTTTTGCTAATCCCTCAACTTTGAATATCAAGCACGGTGATTTTATTCATCACCTGCATCGTCGTCGGCACCTTCGCCCAAAGCAAAACGTGCAAAGCGGCTGATCTGAATACTTTCACCGACTTCTGCCACAGTTTCCTGTAACAGGTCAGCAATTGTCTTGGAGTCATCCTTGATGAAGGGTTGTTCCAGCAGCACAATTTCTTGATACCACTTTTCCATGCGTCCTTCAACAATTTTTTCCAGGATGTTATCCGGCTTATTAGCGTTCTTTTCATCCTCTTTGAGGATACGGATTTGCATCGCTTTTTCCGCTTCATAAGCGGCTTGGGGAACGTCTTCCCGCTTAACATAAATTGGAGCCATGTTTGCGATATGCATCACGACATCTTTGGCAAAGCTTTTAAAGGCATCGGTTGCAGCCACAAAATCCGTTTCACAGTTGATCTCTGCAATCACTGCCAACCGTCCATTAAAGTGTTGATACACTTCAATCACACCTTCTTGCATGGTACGCCCAGCACCGAGCTTTTTAGCTGCTTTTGCCAGCCCTTTTTCACGTAGATAGTCGATTGATTTTTGGATATCACCGTCGTTGAGTTCCAACGCTTTTTTACAATCCAGCGGACCTGCACCGGTTGCTTCACGCAGGTCTTTTACCATCTGGGCAGTAATTTGAGCCATGATTAGTCCTCATCCTCGTTCAGTTTCATTTTACGGAGTTTTTCTAGGGTAGATTGTCCTAGGTATTGTTCATCGTCATCGTCGTCATCGTATTTGTCATACCGTGACAAATCGACTTCTTCCATTTCTTCAACATCTTCTTCATCATAGGCTTTACGCATATTCTGACCCTCAATCACCGCATCAGCAATGGCACTGACCAGCAATTGAATAGAACGCATCGCGTCGTCGTTACCGGGGATAATATAATCCAGCAAGTCGGGGTCAGCATTGGTATCTGCAACTGCCAAAATCGGAATATTTAGGATGTTTGCTTCCTTTACGGCAGTGACTTCCCGATAAGGATCAACCACCACTAGGATATCTGGCAGTCGCTTCATATCACGAATACCACCCAAGCGCAGCTGGAGTTTTTCAATCTTACGTTCCAGCATCACAGCCTCACGCTTGGTCAACAGCTTAAATTCACCCTTATCACGGCGAGCTTCCAGCTTTTTGAGCGTATCAATTCGCTCACGGATGGTGCGCCAGTTGGTTAATGTTCCACCCAGCCAACGGGTATTGACATAAGGCATGCCACAACGTGTCGCTTCCTGTGCGATTGTTTCCTGTGCCTGACGCTTGGTGCCAACGAACAAGACACGCCCGCCTTGTGCTACCAGGTCGCGAACCATATCATAATACTGATTTAAATTTTGCAACGTTTGTTGCAGGTCAATGATATGGATACTGTTGCGTTCGGTAAAAATAAATGGAGCCATTTTGGGGTTCCACTTTTGGGTACGGTGCCCAAAATGAACACCCGTTTCCAGCAGTTGCTTGAGTGTTACAGATGATGGCATAATTTAGTAATCTCCTAGATTCACTGTGTTTACGGCTATCACACCCTTCTCCCTTACACAGAAATCGCATCTTAACGATGCGACAACACAGTGTGTAAGTCCAGATGTGTGATTTTTGTCGCACATGGGCAACGCAGGGCATTGTAGCACAGGGGTAAATACCGGTCAACGGCGGGCATTTTACCAAAATTCACTTTATCGTTACAATCTGCTACATCTACATCACAACGATGATGTGCGGCTTCGTTCAATAAAAAACTGGAGTATAAAATGACTTTACCGGAAACATTTCAAAAACTGGTGGCGGTGCGTCATAGTAAATCCTTTCGTGATGCAGTCGAAATTCAAACTGTATCGCTAGACCCGCCCAAGCCGGATGAGATTGTTGTCAAAAATCTGTATGCTGGGGTGAATGCGGCTGACTTGATGATGGCGGCAGGGCAATATTTATTACCAACACCAGTACCGTGTGGCATGGGTGCGGAGGCAGTTGGGGAGGTTGTCGCCGTTGGGCAAGATGTCACCGCTTATGAGCCAGGTAACTATGTGTTGATGAACGCTATTGGTTGTGGCTATACGGAATATTACACCATCAAAGCAACTCATGCTGTCCCTATTCCACAAGCCAGTGCCGAAATTATGAGTCTATCCATCGGCGGGCTAACCGCTTCCATTGGATTAAACATCACAGGAGAAATGCAGCAAGGTGGTGAGGTTGTGCTGGTCACAGCCGCAGCCGGTGGCACTGGGCAGTTTGCCGTCCAATTGGCTAAACTCGCCGGTAATCATGTTATTGGCACCTGTGGTAGTGATGAAAAAGCCGAAATGCTCAAGTCGTTAGGCTGTGATCGTGTCGTCAATTATAAAAAAGAAAATTTGCGAGATGTGCTTAAAGCAGAATATCCCAAAGGGGTTAACCTGGTTTTTGAAGGTGTCGGGCGTGAAATGTTCGACACAGCTTTAGATCATCTGGCGCGTTATGGACGTTTGGTGACGATTGGCTTCATCTCTGAATACAAAGACAAGCCAGATATTGTGCAAGATGTACGGGTCTATTACAAAGTTTTAGGCAAAATGGCATCGATCCGGGGCTTTAACTTAAATTTATTCTTTGGCAAACCAATCCTAGCAGAACACATGATGCATCTGATCGGCTTATTGAACGAGGGCAAACTCCAGCCACAGATTGATCCACAGGCGTTTTATGGGGTTTCCGGTGCCATCGATGCGGTGGAATATCTACAAGCTGGCAAGAACACGGGTAAAGTCGTGGTGCGGTTTTAGCCGGATTGACGCTTTAGAAAACAACTGAATTGATACTCATATTGCCAAGGAATACCCCCTTGGCAATATTGTTCCCCGTACCGCTAATTGCCGCAATTCATCCCAATATGTTAGAGACGTGCGGTTATTTTATGAAAACACGTGGAACCCGCCTCTATGCCTCATCCCGTGTTTGCAGAAAAAACGCTTTTTTTTCTCCTGGGAGTGTAAAATCAAACCCACAAGACCGGAAAAACAACTCTGAGGAAGAAATCGCCATGACTTCTAAGATATTCCGTTCACGGGCTAAATCCACACAAGCTTTAACTAGCATCTTGCCTACCCCTTTGCCTTGCATTGTGGGGGAAACTGCCAGGCTACGAACTTCTGCCAACTTTTTAGAATAGACTTCCAACGCGGCACATCCAACAATCACATCATCATGTATCGCAACGAAAAAGCTATCCATCCATTCATCAATTTCATCATAAGTACGTGGGAGTAATTTGCCTTCTTCCACAAATGGGCGGATAAACTCAATGATATTGGGGATGTCTGCTTGTGTCGCTTTACGAATAATGATATCCATTTATAAAAACCCAGCAAGCCGCGCAATAATCAACGCCAACACCATGGAGCCGCCTAAAATTAACCAAGCAGTTACCCGCCCTTGGTCTTGTCCAGGCGTAATAGGCTTTTCTTCAACGCGGACATTCCCTAATAGATCGACGTAAAAATCGATATTGACCCGCCCTTTATTCAGGCGCGCCATATAATCATGTCCGCTAATGAGTGTCCATCCGGTGTGTTCATCATCCCAATCATCCCCTAATCGCTCTCGAATTGCCGCATCCAAAATGGCACGGGCTTCTTCCGGCGGGATGGGTTCAACAGAGTGAGGTGTTTCATCAGTCATATCATTTCCTTGGATGACAGTTGGCTGTAAGCACTTTCATCGGTTGATCTAATCATAACGGATTGTATTTTTAGTTTACATGAGCAAACAACTTATTATGGAATTTTATACTCAGCGGAAAACCGCCCAATATATCCACGTGAATCCACAGCGGCAATCGCAACGGCTTCATATTGTTGCCAATTCGTATTTGCCCAGCCAGCGGTAAAGTTCTCTCTCACTGTAAAGTGTTGATTAAAAATCATTGAGTTCGGGCGGCGTAACCCCACAATATAGCGTTCTGCATCAAATGTTGGCTCCCAAACCAGTGAGCTTGTACCATCGCCATTATCGCGTAACACAATATTTTGTGGCGGCTGTGGACCGCTAGATAACGCAGCAATAATCCCTAACACTGTACGGGTTGCTTTTTCTAAGTAAGCCGGTTCTAAGCCTTCAAATACGTCATCCCCTTCTCGGCTGTTGGTGTCTTCCACCGCTTCAATCAACCGGACTGCGGCATATCCTGCGTTATCAAACGAGTTATGATCTCCAAAACGCCCTTCACGGTCAATCTGATCTTGCAAAATCACATTTAAATCGAGGCGATAGTTATAGGCAATGAAGTTAATTGAACGTGCCAATTGCCGCGCTGGGGAATCATTGGGTGGGGATGAAAATAAGCGGATGTCGGTGTCATTCTTCTCCCCATTGGGTCCATCCCAATTGCCGATGGTGTCTAGGTTAATCATCCCAATCACTTGATCTGGCGTGATGCCATTTGCCAGCAAATAGTTATTAACAAACGCCTGACTACCAACGCCACCTTGCCCAGCCTGCCCAACCTCTTCCGCAGAAAATAAGATAAACATCACCGAGGCGCGCAACGGGTTTTGACTAAGGATGCGTGCCAGTTCAATAACTGCTGCCACCCCAGAGCCATTATCAACCGCCCCTGGTGCATAAGCTTCTGCATCACGTAAATCATATGTCCGGCTATCATAGTGTGCCCCAACAATAATAACCCCTGCGCCGGTATCCGTCCCTTGAATGTATCCGATAATGTTATGCTGTTGTGTCGTGATGCCGTTGAACGTTAATGTGAACGGTTGTTGAAATGTCACAAACCGACCATTAGAACGCGCCTGAATTTGCTCAAATTGGTCAGCAATATAGTTACGCGCTGCGCCAATGCCACGGTTCAAATCCGTTTGGGATGAATTAACATGGCGTGTCTGAAAACTAACCAGGGTTTGCACATGCATCACCAGACGATCTGATTCCACCTGGTTTAATAAATTGAACAACGCCACATCAATTTGTTGCTGTTGTTGTTCTGTGTTCACTTGTCCTTCAACTGTGCCGGGCAAGGGGGTTGCATAACCAAGTGGTGGTTGGGGTGTACTGGTTTCTTTTGGTAAAGTTGGTAAAATCGTTGGTTCATCTGAACTAGAAAGACTGCATGCCAAAGAGACCAAACTAAACCAAACAACAACCCAGAATAACCGTTTCATCAAGACCTCCGTGCAGGCAACTACGTCATGTGTGCATTAGCGACCACAGATAATGCGTATGACCTGCTCAACTTCAATACGCATTCTATTTTAATCGTACTATGACAGAAAAAAAACCTGCGTCTATCAAGGGAATGGGGAAGGTAGCGGATATTGATTAAAGTGATGCACCTTAAGAGATGAAACACCTATCTTCAGCGTAGGAATAACCCCCTTGGCAATATCGCCTCATCAATTATAGAACAAATCTAATAGAGTTAACGTATTATAATATAGAAGAACGTCAGGCGTGTGAGGCACCAACACCAATTTGTTGATGTTATAACTCCCACGTGGATAATGCTGGCTTTTTTGTTCGATGCACATTGATACATCACTATATCAGATGTGTTTTCTGCCGCCTGCCAATCTCAGGTGGTTCCCAAGATGGAGGTTTTGATGAGTGATTCAAAACAATATACAACGGAGTGGTCTTTCTCGTTTGAGGCGTTGAATAAAACCATCAGCGATCTGGTCGATTCATTAAATATCCGTGATGAAGATGTAAAAATCGCGAGTTTTAGTGAACCCAAGTCCGGCGTACATAAAGCGCATGTCAACCTCAAACTGTCTTTAGGGGAGGTGAGTATTCAACCCTTAACAGCTTCGCATAATCTGATTGAAGCCGATGTGACTTATATGGGAGAGATGCTGTTTGAGGTAGAAGGTGAGGCGGAAAAAGTGGTGACCTTGCGCCAAAAGATCAGCGGCGTTGGGGAAAAGATCAAGCAGACTGTTGGCTTGTTTAACCGCCGTGAAGATTTACGCTGGGATGTTCGGCTTTCACCGGATGTGCCGATGTCCATCAGCCTAGAAGGGGGTGTGGGACCAACCCATGCGAACTTACTCGGCATACAACTTGCGCGCTTAGAAGTAGATGGCGGCGTGGGAGAAACAACCGTTATTTTGCCACAATCTTATGAAGCGTATAGTGTAGTGGTGAATGGTGGTGTTGGTTCCATGAAGCTTGTTGTGCCAGAAGATACCAATGTCAGCATCGCCGTCCGGGGCGGTGTTGGGGCAATCTCTGTACAAATTCCACGCCATGCCGCTGCTACTGTTGCAGCACATGGTGGGTTAGGCAAAATCACTATGCCCAAGCATCTTAACCGGATTCATAAAGATAACGATTTTATCTCTCGGGGTGGTGTTTGGGAAACAGAACGCTATACAGATGCGGAATACCAGATTGCCATTAACTTTGATGGCGGGTTAGGCAGTTTCCGCATAACAATACCCGAGGACGTAGAATAGGCTTATTAAAGGGTATTTATATCTAACAACGGAATGACATAAATCACGGGCTGTTCGTAGGGATGAGCAGCCCGAATTGCTTCTACAACGGCTTTTGCCTGGGTGCGGTCACAAAATGTTTCAATGCGCCACTCCGGTTCCGCGTTGATTTTTCCTACATCACCGAGGTGTGGCTTGGCAGAATCACCAGGCTTAAAACGCCCAATACCGGCGTTTGTAAAAGCACAATGGGTATAATGCCCAATGATTCCCCCGCCGGCACTAGAAATAGCATCTAACACTGGCTCTAGGGAATCCTCTGGCACGGTTGTAACAATATAAACCTGTGACATATCATCCTTCAAGGTCGCTTAAGCTTCTAAAAGTCGATAAGCATTTTCAGCATAACGCTGTGCTGAGCCGTTCATCGGGGCGAATTTCGTCCCAGATTGTTGTGCTAGCTCTTTTTCATTTTCAATATGTTCTTTTAGTTGCTTTAAGTCTTTGTCGTTTGGTTCATAAGTCAGTGCGTCATCAATTAGTGCTTCTGCGATCAATAGATATTTGCGGCTTTTTAAGAGCAGCCGTGCCAGGTCAACAACCGTGCTGACGATATTTTCTTTATCGTCTGCTTCATATGCCAAGTGCAATGCCTGACGATAGCGTAGCACTGCCTCACCTAATTGATTGGCTTGTACGGCTGCATAAGCCAAACTACTGAGTTGTACGGCTTCCTCTTCTTTGTCACCTACCTCACGCGCTAAGTGCACCGCTGATGTATGAAAACTAACGGCTTCTGCCCAGCGGTCAAGTTCCCCATGTGCACTGCCTAAGCCGCCCTTGACCTTGCCTTCATAGGCGCGTTTGCCTTGTGCCTTAAACAGCTCTAAGGCTTGTTCTAAGGTTTCTATGGCGGTTTCTGGGTCACCATCATCAAGTTGAGCATAGCCTAGTTTGTATAGGGCGATGGCTTCATGTTGCTTATCATCTGTTTGGCGGGCGGTGGCTAAGGCACGGCTGAACGCAGCTTTGGATTGATCCGTCTCGCCTAGTTGCTCGTGGGCTTCTCCCAATGTAATCAACAGTTGTAACCGCGTCACATCATCGCCTAGGTCTTCTGCCAATTTTACCCCGCGTGAGGCATACATTTGCGCGGCTTGGGCATTGCGGGTTTTGACCATCAACGCCGAAAGCATATCTAAAGTTTCTAATGTGCCTTCTTCATCATCTAACGACTCATAAATATTCAAGACTTCGGTATATGTGGCAATTGCTTCATTTTCCATGCCATCTGCCACTTGTTGCTTTCCGATTGCCTTTAGCACATTAATTTGACCGGTAATATCCCCAGCCTGTTTAACTTGTATTAAAATCGAACGCAGCTCACTGGTAGATTTGTGATCGAGATCGGTTGTATCTGGCATGAGCATATCTTCGGGAGAAAGCTCATCATCTTCTACAACTTCTAGCGCGTCTTCGTCAACTTCATACTCATCAGAATCATCAAGCAGTTCATCTTCTGGGAAGTCGTTATCCTCACCAGATTCATCATCTTGACTTAAGGATGGGGGTGTCGTCTCTTGGGGATAAGCTGGGAAAGGTGTAGCAGATCCACTCCCCATTGCCCGCAGTTGAAGCTGTTCATACAAATAGCCACGTTCACGCACGAAATCCTTATCTAATGCGCTGGCTAGGTCGGCTGCTAGTTGACGGTCACCACGATCACTAGCCCACTGTGCTGCCGCCATAAATAATGCCATTTCCCGCGCTAGCACATCAAAATTTTGAGCATGTTGCTGGATAAACGGCACCAGCGAATTGCGGATTTTTTGTTGTAATCCATCCAGTTTATTGGCATTTTTAAGTGTGGATTGCGCAAAGGCATACGTGATCTGATGTAACCGGAAAAGCCTATCCCCCACACGCTCTACCAAGTTTAATTGAGTGAGAAGATTCATCGCCTGTTCAACAGAATGGAGCGGGGCACCGCTGACCATACTCAATAAATCAGCAGAAGCCATGCCATTAAACGAAGCTCCCATCATCAATAACAGCCCTTGTAATGCGCCGTTTAAAGCGCGGAAACTGGCGGTTAATCCAACAGCAGGGCTATGCCCCCCTAATGAACTAGCGATTTGTTGAGTGGTTTTAATGAAATCTGCTGGGGTGGCTTTTGACGCTAACATGGCACGGGCAGCTACCACTACCCCAAACGGCAGTGTATCAACCTGTTTGACGATGCCATATACATCAATGTCGTGTTCATCTGTTGTGATGCGCGCCTCACGCTTAAATAGGGCAGCGGCTTGCTCAATTTGTAATTTATCTAGCCCGACTAATGCCCACGCGCCTTCTACGGCACGCTGAGAGATCACAATTGCCGGAATACGATCCACACAACGGGCGATAAACCGTGAGGCAATATCTGGGTTGATTGTTCCATCAATAACGACGAGCGGTTTGTTGCTTTTGATGGTGTTTTCTACTGCGCCAATCATCCCTAATGGGGAGTCACTATTCGTAATCTCCTGGATATCATAGGCGCGCCCCACCCGCACTAGCAGTTCTTCTAGGCTGGGCTGATGCACATTCATCCATAATACGCCACCCGGTTGTTGGACATAAGCACTGGCAAGGGTGGCAGCTAATGCTGTTTTGCCCGCACCGCTTGGACCGTGCAGTAAAACGGTGTTGCCTTCTTTTAATTGCGCATAAACACTTTGAAGTTCTGCCTCCCGCCCCACTAATTTACCCGCCGGTAACATAACGGGCAAGGTTTTCGCATCTTTGGCAATTGACATATTATCCCTCACCGTGCGTTTCGTTCAAAAATCATATCATTATAACCGGAGTATAACACTCTCTTGCGATTTCCGGCAAAATATAGGACAAAGGTCTATCATGCGTGTTGTTTTGAGCTGGTTATTTTTTACCAGTTTTTTCTTTTGGGATGCGTTCGGATGGTAATAATGCATCATCATGAATGGCTGTATCTGTCATCTCTAACACTTTCTTGAGCAGTGTATCATAATCGGTATGAGCGCGATTTGTCAGCGCAATAACAGGTTGGGCACGCTCACCAGCAAAAAAACCAGCGATACGATACTGCATCGGTAAAGAAGGAATCACTAACATTATCCCCTCTGCGGCACGATATCGCTGTTTGCCTACAGCATATTTGCGTGTAATTTCTTCATCTTTAGACGGCAATAACGGAAAGACCTTAACCGCTTTAATGTCATCCCAACCAATATGTTGTGATTTCCAATAAAGCGGGTGCAGTGTAAGCCCTGTATCATCAACTGTGACAGCCGGCGCAATGGCTGTTTGCATCACCAATGGAAAAATCAGCAACAAGGCGATTCCCCCAACTAAGGCAAAGCCAGTTGGTGCGCCAATCAACACCAAAATCATGCTCCCAATGGCTGCCAATACAATCAAAATCGCTGCCAATAGAGTGATGGTCTGCGCTAGACGGTTGATAAATGGTTTTGGGTGTTGATGATGACTCATGGTAGATGACGTGACCCCTCCCCAGGGATAGGCGGCTGATCCCAAGCGCGGATGTATGGCACCGGTCGCCCGCCTTCTGCTAGCCAGCCTTCTGCTGGAAATGTGGAAAGAATGCGCACTTGCCACCAATTCATCCCACCGGAACAGATTGGACCGCCGATGATTTCCAGTGGTACAGCCCCCACCAAAGTATATAAAATATCAGCTGAGTTATTGGGTGCGGCTCGTAAATTTTTAGGCGGTCCATGGGTATCTACACGCCCTAAATCGCCTATTTGGAACCCAAGCGGTGGATAACATTCAGGTCCTTCCTCAATGAAAAGTGTTTGCCCACTGGTGCGTTCGGCTTCTGCCATCCAACCGCTGTATAACACGCCGACTACTTCAACTTCCACGCGCCGCCAGTTATATCCGTTGACGCAGACCGGCTCACTTAATACCAGCGCAGTTGAACCCGCTGGCGCAACCGTTAATACGAGCGCACTGTCATTTGCCTCACGGCGGATGCGGACGTTATACGCTAATTCAATTTCATCACCGATGGTTAAATCACGCGGCGTAGGGCACACAATCTCTGCCGATTCATAGTCAATGATAAACGTGAGGGCATTGTTGCGTTCCGCTACCCAGCCACTTAAGCGTGCGTTTCGTATTCCCCACCAAATATAATTATCCGCACATACTGGACCATCCGTAACTGTAAAATAGTCATTTCGCGGTAAGAGTTCCATCAATGGGGCAGAAACAGAGGGCAATGCACGGATTGAAATCCCGCCTCGAACTGTGATCGAATCCCCAATTTCAATTGGCAGAGTCACACCACACCCTGGTGCGGCGGATGTCGGGACGGGGGTTAGGGGTGGGGTGGCGGTTGCCTCTGGGGTAAAGGATGGCTCTAACGTAGCAACTTGCCGCTCTTGTGGTTGTGAATTGCTCATCATTGTCGCTGTTATCATCAGCACAGCAAGCAGCATGACACTGATTGATCGAATCATGCGTTGATCCTCTATTCATAAATTCTTTGAAAATGATAGCCTATCTTAATCAATTTGAAAAATTAGCGAAATTCGTAAATTTTATTTGACTTCATCTTGTGATTGCCTTATACAGTAAAATATAGCTCGTAACCATGGTGTAATTTATGGATATTCTGATTATTGAAGATGATAAATACCTAAGAGAGGCTTATGATGAAATCCTAACCTTAGAAGGGTATGATGTTCGTTGTGCTGCTAGTTTAACTGAGGCGCGATGTTTGTCAACCAACTACCATGTTGACTTGGTGATCTCCGATGCAAATCTTGGTGGTGTTGATACATTTGATGACTTGTGTGATGTATTACATGATCTCAAGCAGCAGGGTGCAAAGATCATGATGATCTCTGGTAGCCCAGAAATACGGACAACTTGCTTGAGTCAAGGATTTACGTTTTTGCTTAAGCCGTTCTCTCCAACAGAATTACTTCGCATAATTCCCAGGGTATGATATAAAATTGGCGTATTGCCTTTTTGTTAACCACTGGGAATAAACCCATGTCTGATAAATTATTTAAATTAGAACTCTTAACAATGGCGCATGGTGGCTACGCACTTGGGCGGCATCAAAAACGCACGATTTTCGTTCCTTATGCTATCCCAGGAGAGATCATAGAAGCGCGAATTGTTGAGGATAAAGGGCGCATCGCCTTCGCGGAAGGCGTACGTCTGTTAGATGCCTCTGCAGACCGCGTTTATCCACGCTGTTCACATTTTGGTCCACGTCGTTGTGGGCGTTGTCAGTGGCAGCATATTGATTACGCTGCTCAAGTTCTTATCAAACAAGATGTCCTGGCAGATCAGTTGGCGCGGGTTGGCGGGTTTGAGGATGCCGATGTTCAACCGATTATCCCCTGCCATGTGGAATGGGGTTACAACTATCACATGACCATGCAGGTTGATGGCGGGCTGGGGTTCCCCGGCGTGGATGGTGGCGTTCTTCAACTGGATGAATGCCACATCCTGCATCCAGATTTATTTGCACTGTATGAACGGCTTGACTTGAATACTGAAACAATTAAAGCCGTCAAATTTCAACTAGGTAGCGATGGCAATCATACCTTGATATTTTATGTCGATAATGAGCAAGATGCCCCTGAACTTACCACCGACTTAAAAACCAGTGTCAACCTTATTTTGCCGGATAATGAGCCGATTAACCTGATTGGACACTCTCATGTACGTTATCAAGTTTGGGGGAGGTGGTTCCGTGTCACGGCAGGGAGCGATTTCCGCGCCAATGTCGCCCAAATCCCTGCGCTGGTTGATCTTGTCCTCAATTTGGTCAACCCGCAACCCCAAGATTCTATCTTGGATTTATATGGCGGGGTTGGCGTATTCAGTGCGATGATCGCACCGTATGTTGATTTGGTTACACTGGTAGAAAGTTATCCTCCAGCTGCCACAGATGCCGAAGAAAACCTAACAGAATTTGAAAACGTTGACATTATTGAAGGGGCAGTTGCGGATGTACTGCCATCACTTCATGAATCGTATACCGTTGCTCTGCTAGACCCGCCTAGTGCCGGTTTGGATTTAGATGTGATTGACCAGTTAGGAGAAAGCGACATCCCACGCTTGATTTATATCAGCAGCGACCCAGCAACCCTAGCACGTGATGCCAAACGCCTGGTTAATAAGGGCTATCGCTTGGGGCAAATTCATCCCATTGATTTTAATCCACAGACTTATTTTATTGATGCGGTTGCCTTGTTCCAGCGTCATTAACGATTGTGGTGTGTTTTTATTGCTTTAGACAACATGCTAAAATCTCTATAAGTGATATAGGGTCTAATTTGATGGAAGAGAACTGAAGGGATATGACCATTTTGAAGCTCGATGTAATGGGGCAATGGATCGAAAACGAGTGGATTCCATATCGTACCGAGCGCGATTTGCAAATCTTGTGGATACCGGATTTTTGTGTGCATGAAATGGTGTTGAGCAGCTATAATCGCGACGCAATTTTGCCCGGTGGCTATACTTTTGTTGGTGTAGAGCAAATTGAATGCCCTGCCGTCACACGTATCAATAATTATAACTATAGAGGGGAAATCACGCGGCGGACTGGGGCATTTATCTATAAATTTGAGGCGATGGATATTGATGAGGTGACTGAAATCCTCATTTTATCGTCCTATTTTACTGATGACGGACGTGTCATCTGCTTGGCTTGCGTGCCAGAGACGTTTATGATCGCTTGGGCTGCCTTTAGCAAAGAGTGTGAACGTATCTTTAAATCTCTTTCTCCACGGCAGGAAGTGATCATCATTGGTGGGCGGACTCGCGCTTTTGTTCCCACCGTTGAATGGGATGACATTGTCCTGCCGGAAAGTCTTAAAAATGAATTATTTGAAGATGTGCGCTCATTTTTTACTAAAGGCATAGATGTTTATCAACGCCTCAAGCTCAAACCCTTTCGTAAGTTGTTGCTTGCCGGTATACCTGGCACAGGCAAGACCATGCTATGTAACGCCATCGCCAAATGGGCAATCGAACAGCAATATCTGGTTATTTATATCTCCAGTGCCGATCAATCCGGTGCGACCTTTAGCAAAATTCAGCAGGCTTTACATATCGCCTCTAATTCCAGCTTGCCAACTTTGATCTTATTGGAAGAGCTAGATGCCTATTTACATAAGCAAGAAAAGGCATTGGTACTAAACGTCTTAGATGGTTCAGAGTCGCTGGTGAATGATTATGGGACATTGTTAATTGCGACAACCAACTACCCAGAAGCCATTGATGAGCGGGTGTTAAAGCGTCCAGGGCGGCTAGATCGTATCTTTATCATCCCAGAAATTCGCACACCAAGTGATGCGGAAAAAATGCTACGTCAGTATTTGGGTGAAATGTGGCATGAAGATCACCTCCAAGTGTCTGATATGTTGGTGGGGTATCCTGGGGCATTTATCCGAGAGGTGGCTGTTTATGCGTTAACACATGTCGCCTATGAAAATTTAGATTATTTGCCGCTGGATTTGCTTTTACGCTCCTTTGAACGACTTAAAGAACAAGTGAACACACATGATGCATTTGTGTTACAGCAACAAAAAAAGCCCGTGAGCGAGCTTTTTGTCAAAGATGATAATGACGAGGAATAAACTTAGGGGCGCGGGTTTCGCGCTCCCTTAATCGTTAACCCAATGCGTCGTAACCAGGACCTTTGGAGAAGAAATCATAATTGGGTTGAATATCAGCTGTCAGGTCAACCACCTCACCACCTTCATAGGTGATCAGCTGCTTGGTCGCAAAATCAAGCCGTTCTTGCCCAGGTGCCATCTCATAATCAGAGGGGACTTCTTCCTCAATGAAAATCGCTTCAAATGGGCATTCTGGGATGCAAGCCCCGCAATCAATGCACGTATCTGGGTCAATAAAATACCAGGGCCACTCATCTTCTGGCTGACCAGGGACAATACATTCCACCGGGCAAACTTCCATACACGCGCCATCACGTAAACACAGGCTGGTAATGATATGAGTCATCAGTCAAAGCTCCTACTCAAATTCGTTTGTTTGAGCTTAGACTACCTGGTTTTAACCGATACTTCTGTGACTTTTGTTGGATTTAAAACTTAATTTTTCAAAATTGTAATGAGTAATTCATGCTTGCGTTAAATAAAATTAACTCGTGTTAAATTTACTTTTTCAACTATCGTCTAACGTTCAATACAAGTGGGCATGGTGTTGGTCTCTGCAAGAATTTCTAAACGAGTACGATCAGCGATGAAAATTTGCCGCCCCTGTTTACGCAGCAAACCCGCGTTTAATAAGCCGCGCAAGGCACGCCCAACAACTTCACGAGTTGTCCCTAAAATCGCCGCGATTTCTTCTTGGGTTAATTTCGTCGGGGTTTCTGAAATTTGATCAGCGTAGGTGGTTTCATGCAGAAATAGCTTTGCTAGGCGTGAGGGTATAGACCGAAAGGTCATATCTTCTAGGCGTTCTAGATAATCTCGGTTAAGATGAGCGAGTTGTTGGACGTAGTTTTCTAGCAGGGATGGCTCATTGGCTAATAATCCCATTAGGCATTTATGGCTTAAGATCATGACCTCTGCTTGGGTAACAGCAACTGCATTAAATGGGTTATGACGACCATCAACAGCGGCGACTTCATTAAATGTTGAAACCGGACGCAACAAGCTTAACGTGTGTAAACGACCTTCTGGATTAACACGATAGATACGAACGAGTCCATCCACTACAATATGGAACCCGGCACATCGCTCCCCCTCGCTAAAAATTGTCGCACCAGCTGCAAACATCCGCCGGTGCGATTGCTCTTTAATATGTTCCAGGGACTCTGGTTTTAATTTCGCAAAATAGGGTATTTGTTGCCAGGTATCCATTACACACTTTGTCATTAAATAAATTGTGCGATAATAACCAATGCTACCATTAAAACACCAGCCAAAGCAAACATATTCCGAATATCGACGATCACATGCCCATATTCTTGGCGTAGCTCTTCTTCTGTGACAACTTTGGTGGGGTTGGCTAGCATCGTTTCGATCATTTCATTGCCTGAAGTTTTGGATTGTCGCTCAAGCCGGTCTGCCAGGGTGCGCCCAGTGCTAGAACTCGCTCTTGTGCTGGTGATATTCGTTTTTTCACGCGCAGCGCGGCGTTCTGCACGGCGACGGGCACGCTCTGCAGAGGCGTTTTTTGTCTCTAAGTTGTCTTCTTGTTCACCAGCGGCTTGCTTGCGGGCGCGTTCCAGAACTTCCTCTGGAATGTTAGGTTTACTACGTTTTTTCGCCATGGTTGATTCTCCTGAAAATAGATGACCTCGTCTTTGTGGTCTCTTTAATCAATTAACTGTATAGCAAGTGTGTGGGAATAAGCCCTGTCATGCTATTGTTTAGAAAAGCTCATTTTAGGCAACATCTGTCTATGATAATCCTATTTATGTTATAGGTCTACCCGTTCTGCATAAACCACATAGCGATGTGTATTCACACGGTAGGGATAGCATGAAATCAACGTAGCAGTTGGTAAACCAGTGTTCTGCATGACTTCTACCTGGTGCGGTTCTACAATGTCTGTTCCAACTACACGGTAAGTATAAACATGACGCTCTGTGCGGATAGTAAATGTATCACCAGGTTGAAGTTGATCTAGGTCGCGGAATAGCTCACCATAAATATCGTTGTGGGCGGCGAGTACGACATTCCCCGTTTCATCACCGGGGCGCGCGCCGTTTAAAACTTGTCCAACACCGCTGCGCAATGCTTCCCAATCTGACCCTTGCACAATTGGCTCATCTAGCCCTAGTGCCGGGATGCTGATGGCAAGGGCGGTTTCTGGTGTGCGGGCAGGGCGTTCAATACGGGTGGTTAACA
Organism: Chloroflexota bacterium; assembly: GCA_003696565.1. GTDB lineage: Bacteria > Chloroflexota > Anaerolineae > Aggregatilineales > Phototrophicaceae > DAOTWY01. The sequence continues at coordinate 2,813 of RFHA01000310.1, read as the reverse complement.
CTTGATCTTGTATGGCAGGCAATAGATGAGATGGAATATTCGCTTCTTCTAACTCTGCCAAATTCTGGATCGGGATGAGTTCCCCATTATTACCTTGAATGAATGTATGCCCACCAGGCAACACCCAATCATTAACGTTAACCCGTAACACTGCAGTTGGCTCTAACGTGGGGATAGCCGCTTCTCGGGTTGCCCGGGCAATCTGTTGCTCTCGTTCGGTAGTGTCTCTTAGTTCTGTTTGGGCTTGTAACAATAAAAACCCTATAGAAAGCAAGCCAAACACGGCAGCAACTTCAACCAATAGCAAGGCACGATTTATAAACCGCCGCCAAGCGAGTTCAGCATTTGGATCACGTTTTTTGACAGCATAGAGGCTATCTGGGTCATCTTCAAAGCGCGGAACCGCACTAGAGACAATCGGCGGTGGTGTGACAACGTCGCTTTCCACAGTACCCGCTGTCAACGCCGATTTAACCGGAGGTGTTTTTTTAACCGGTGCTGGGGTAACAATCCGCCCATCACGCTTCATCCGTTCCAGTTGTGCTTGACGGGCTTCTCGTTTTTTAATCGCTAAAATACGTTCTAGCTCTTCAATTGATAATTCGTCTACAGGTCTTTTATCACGCATATGATCTCATTAACAATATAAACTCAACCGCAGAGCCACATAATTTACTGAGAAAAGGGGGGATAACTCGGCAAATAATATGACAATGCGGTTGTTTGAGTTTTGGATATGGTCAAAGACCACATCAATACTTATTACGATACTAAGAAATAAGCATTATCGCAATAGGGTGTATCTCAAAATTAGCTTAAAAATCCAGCGGAACAAGTGTTCTTACATTTGATTCCGCGACGAACTCCACCGCCCAGCCTTCTGTTCCATCAGCCAACCGGATCAACCACCACACGTAATCCTCTGTCTCAACTGGTCCGTCGATAATACTGACCACCTCACCATCGGCTAACTCAGCAACCACGTCACTATATAAACTGGCATTTGCCCGCACGCGCAATACAGCATCATCCAGTGTATTGACAACAGCCCTGCTGCCGATTGTTAATACCGGTGGGATAACTGTGGGCGTGGGTTGGGGCGGCGGGAAAGGTGTGCTAGTTGCCACTGGTACACCGCTTTCACACAGAGGTCTTAGGCGGAATTGCTCACGTTCTGCACAAGTTGGCTCTGGGACATAGCGCGTCGCGGCGATCCATTTCAGCATATCTTGCGGCGTAAGTAGCAAACGCCAAATCTTTAGGCTGCCATCTGTTGCTGTCGTGAGGGCGGTTTGTCCATCTAGGCTGAACATCGCACTGTTAATGCCATGTGGTTCACTGATTGCAAACCGACGTACTTCAAAGCCGGTCGTAGTGTCCCATAGTCGTAGTGTGCCATCGGTAGCGGCGGTTAAAATTTTGCTACCATCGTGTGAAAAATCAACCGCCGTAATTGTGCCGTCATGCCCGCTAAATGTCCGAATTTGGCTATCTCGGCTGGTGCGTGCCCCAATATTCCCCTCAACATTCCACAAAATCACGCTACCATTATCCCGCCCGCCAGAGACCGCGCGGGTGCCAGTAGCATTAAAACGGATACTAGTCACGCCGCTATTATGCCCTTTGAATTCATTGACAACCGTGCCATCTTCAACCGCCCACACTAAAATTGTCCCATCGTCAGAAGCAGAAAGCAAATACACCCCGTTCGGACTAACAGCGGCAGCGTTCACCGCACGAGTATGCCCGAATGAATCTTTGCCTGTGCTTGGTCCATAAGCCATTACTGGTTGCCCAGATGATAAATCCCAACGGATTAAACCCCCATTGGCATATCCGGCAATCGCTTGATGCCCTGCCAAATAAACAATGGCATTGACTGCTGCATCATTCCCGCTGATGAGTGTTTGTTGTTGTATGCCGCTGCGTGTTTCCCATACAATAAGTTTCCCATCCGCATGACCAGAGAGGAAAGTCTGCCCATCTGGGCTGAACGCGAGTGCATTAACAGCACTGTCTGTATTAAATTCTTGATAGATCAAGCCTGTTGTGGGTTCCCAAAGTAGTAACTGCCCATCTTCTGCCCCAGATAAAATGAGGCGGTTATCTGGCGTATAAATTGCGATGGCATGGCGATTGCCTTCATGCGCTGATAGTGTGGTGATCGTTTCTGTCTCTTGAATATCCCATACACGCGCCGTGCCATCTTGTGACCCAGAAAGCAGCAATAAACCATCTGCACTGATGCTAAATGCTGTGATTGCCTCTTCATGCCCGCCAAGCGTGTTTAAGGCTTTGCGGCTAAAAACATCCCAGCGGGTGATTATGCCGTCCGTATTCCCTGTAAAAAATGTCCGTCCGTCTGGCGTATAAATGACGGCATGAATCGCCTCACCTTGGTCTCGAAAGCGATGTATTTCCCGTCCCTGAGAGAAATTCCATAAGCGTAATGTGCCGTTTTCGTCTGCCGCCAGGATATGCGTGTTGGTTAGTGGGCTAAACGCTAAGGCTGTCACTGCGCTTTCATGCCCGGTAAGGGTCACGCCCGTTGACCAGATGTTGATTGTTCCGTCCTCTGAACCAGAAGCAAATGCCGTGTCAGTGTTGTTGTATGCCAATGCTGTAACGGGTGCTGGGGCAATAAACACATCAAGAGCTTGCCCACTGAATGTATCCCAAAGAATCACACGGTTGTCTCGTCCGCCGGAAAGAATCCGTGTACCATCTGGATTAAATAGAATCGCTGTGATCCCATCGGTATGCACAACATCATAACGACGCAGTGCTGTATAGGTGTTTAAATCCCACAGAAT
>RFHA01000309.1 GCA_003696565.1 Chloroflexota bacterium | reverse complement strand
CCCGAACCCGGAAGTTAAGCCCACAAGCGCTGATGGTACTGCACTGGAGACGGTGTGGGAGAGTAAGCCGCTGCCAACACCCTTCTGATCTTTTTATTTCCCCCAGAACCGTTTTGATTAACGGCTTAGATCATCTTTGTTGTATCTGTTTTGTAATATTTCGTCATTCTCTTTTGACATTCTAGCATTCCCTTGTAAAATTAGACTTGGCTATTTTGCCTTAAATTTAAGGTATTGGAGAAGAAGCAAATGCCTTCCAAACGAGTATTTTTTTTAGTTTTACTTCTTTTAAGTTTTGTTGTGCCTGTCTTTGCCCAAGGCGAAGATGAAGATATGCCAATGGCAGACATCACCAATGACGAAGGTGGTGTTCAGGTCATTCAAGGATCGGTTGAATATACCGTTGGCTTTCTTACCGATTTCAACCGTGGCGACACATCGGTTGTCCTGATTGATAACTCGTTGTATGTCGATCGTGATTTTATTTCACCAGTTCCTGCAGCATATCAGGTGATTGGGGAAATTACTTCAGATGTTTATGTTTCACCATTTACATATCAAGTTAATCTACCGATCATGCCACGCGGCGAAGCCCGTGATGTCGATAACGACGGGGAAGAAGATGCCGGTGTGGTGATTATGTCTGTGGTGGGGTATACCAATTTCCGGGGTGGTCCATTCTGGGATACAGATTACGAATACTCCACTGGGTTTACATCCACACAAGGCTCAACGGATTTTGAATTCCGCCATGATGTTGTTGGTGGGAAGATGATTATTTGGGCACCGGATGATGAGCAGGGCTTCCCGGCTGGTTTTGGGGAAGATGGTTTCTTGTTTACAGAAGACGATCCAATTATGCGTGTTCCAGCTGGTTATAGCGTGGTCAATTTAGATGATGAACCCTTTACGCTGGATCGCTCAATCGTGGCGACTGTTGATCTGATTGAACAAGAACAATCTCTGCAACCCGCAGACTACACCGATTTGAGCTATTCCGAAGCGTTTGATGCGCTAATTGAGCAGATGCGCAACGAATACGCTTTTACCGAGCTAAAAGGGATTGATTGGGACGCGCTCTATGAAGAATTTGCGCCACGCTTTGCAGAAGCTGAAGAGAATAATGACCCAGTCGCCTATCAGTTTGCCCTACGAGATTTTACTTGGGCAATCCCTGATGGGCATGTGGGGGCAAGCCTGCCACTGACGAATAGTGCATTCTTTGAAGAAACAGACGGTGGTCTTGGGATTGCAATCCGCGAATTAGATGACGGGCGTGTTATTGTGAACTATCTGGTAGAGGGTGGTCCAGCGGCAGAAGCAGGGGTTGAGCTTGGTGCAGAAATCATCACCATTAACGGGCAAACAGTGGATGAACGTGCCAGCGAGGTTAACGTTTGGTCTGCGCCCTTCAGCCTAGAAACCAGCCGCCGCTTACAAGAATTGCGCTATGTCGTGCGCTTCCCTGTAGGTGAGCAGGTGGAATTGGTCTTTAAAAATCCTGGTAGTGACGAAGAACAAACTGCAACTTTAGAGGCGATTGCTGAGCGTGAAAGCTGGTCATTCTCCTCAATTAATAACGGTGCTGCACCAGATGGCTCTTTACCAATTGAGTTTGAAATCTTGGATAGCGGTTATGCTTATGTCCGCATTAACACCTTCTCTGAATATCCCGTGTTGATGTTCCGCCTGTGGGAATGGATTATTGACCAACTGAACGCCAATAATATCCCCGGCTTGATTATTGATATGCGCTGGAACAGTGGCGGGTATAATTTGGATGCCTGGTTTGCTGGTTACTTCTTTGACCATGAAGTGGTAATTGGTAACGATGCGAATTATTACACCGATATTGATGATTTCTTTGTTGATCCGGTGATGGAAGATCGTATTATCCCACCCGATGACGGGCGTTACTATGGTGGTCCAATTGCTTTGTTGGTTAGCCCGGCATGTGCAAGTGCCTGTGAGTTCTTTAGCTATAACATGACACTGGAAGACCGCGCAACGGTGATTGGCTTTTATCCAACCGATGGCTTAGGTGGTAATATCACACCTGTTTATATGCCGGATGATGTGTACTTCCAGTTTACAACCGGGCGTGCCTTGGATGCTGAAGGTAACATCCGCCTAGAAGGCATTGGTGTTGTACCCGATATTGTAGTCCCCGTGACTGAAGAAACCCTGTTCTATGAGGGAGACATCCTGCTAGACACAGCCATTGAACACCTGAACCAAGCAACCAGTATTCCCATTACCGATGGTGGTGCCATCAATGTGGGAGATAGCGTAGAAGGTGAGTTAGTGGCTGGCGAACGTGTTCATTACACCTGGTCTGTTCCGGCAGAAGGTGGTGTTTTTGATATCGTTCTAAGTGATGAAAGTGGACAACTTGATACGGTACTGAACATCTATTTTGCGGATGACCTGAGCGCACCGGCTGTTAGCAACGATGACGCTGATGACACAACGCTTAATTCTGCTTTGCTAGAACTTGAAGTGCCTGGCGGATTAGAATTGATTATTGAAGTGGCTGGTTACGGTGATGCTGAATCCGGGGCTTATACTCTGAGCATTACCGAAACAGGCGCAGCAGAAGATGACGGTGCATAGTTAGCTATTTGTCACATAAGCCGGGGCATATTGCTCCGGCTTTTTGATTCCTAATTTCCTCATCTTGACAAACCCTCATATTAAGGAAACACTAAACATATATTGTGATTAAACTTCACTTAAAGGCTGCCTTATGACCACCATCATGCTGATTGAAGACGATAAGATGCTTCTCAAAAATCTGGATGATAAGCTGACTAAAGAAGGCTTTACCGTCAGCACGGCATCCGATGGCGAAATTGGGTTAAAAAAAATAAGAGAAGAAGCCCCAGATTTGATTGTGTTGGATATTATGCTCCCAACCTTAGATGGACTAAGTATTTGCCGAATGGTTCGGCATGATCCCTCTACGGCACATATTCCCATCATTATGCTCACTGCACGGGGTACCGAGGTGGATAAAATCGTCGGGCTAGAAAGCGGCGCAGATGACTACATCGTCAAACCGTTTGGGTTGGGCGAATTTTTAGCACGGGTTCGTGCAGTGTTGCGCCGCCCAGCTGCGCATGGCATGGGTAAGCAAAATGAAATCATTTCGGATAATTTGCGTTTGAACCTCACTTCACGGCGGGTGTTTAAGGGAGAAGAGGAGATCAAACTGAGTAACAAAGAGTTTGATCTGCTGACAGAATTAATGCGCAACAAGAATGCGGTGCTGTCTCGTGATCTCATTTTGACCAAAGTTTGGGGGTATGATTATTTTGTGGATAAGCGCACGGTGGATGTGCATATTCGCTGGCTGCGGGAAAAAATCGAAGATGACCCTTCTAACCCGAAACGAATCATGACGGTGCGAGGTGTTGGGTATCGCTTTGAAGGTTAACAGACTCCCCATAACATTTAAAACCCATTAAACATTCGTGAAGCATAATGTGAACGCTTGTTTAAGACGATAGGGATTAGTTCTTGCCTGTTCGTTTATGGCGATGACAAAACAATGCAAGACAATAAAGGGTTTTAACGCATGGTGAAAGTTCTAGTAGTTGAAGACGAAGAGACACTGTTGCACAATCTTGCGGATAAATTGCGTTCAGAAGGGTTTACGGTTTATACAGCATCTGATGGAGAAGTTGGCTTACAAAAAATACGCGCAGAAGTGCCGGATTTAATTGTGTTAGATATTATGCTGCCGGGGTTAGATGGGCTAAGTATTTGTCGGATGGTTCGGCATGATGCTTCTACAGCACATATTCCGATTATTATGCTCACTGCACGTGGTACCGAGGTGGATAAAATTGTTGGGCTAGAAAGCGGCGCAGATGATTATATCGTCAAGCCGTTTGGGTTGGGCGAATTTTTAGCACGGGTTCGTGCTGTGATGCGACGTGCCCCTGGACGGACCGTTATGCAGCAAGATGAGATCGTCTCTAATGATTTACGTCTGAACCTCACCTCACGGCGAGTGTTTAAAGGAGAGGATGAGGTCAAGCTGAGCAATAAAGAATTTGATTTGCTGGCGGAATTAATGCGTAACAAGAGTGCTGTCTTATCTCGTGATCTCATTTTGACCAAAGTTTGGGGCTATGATTATTTTGTGGATAAGCGCACAGTGGATGTACATATTCGCTGGTTGCGGGAAAAAATTGAGGATGATGCCTCAAATCCTCGGCGAATCATTACGGTACGCGGGGTTGGTTACCGCTTTGAGGGGTGATGATTAGGCGTTATTTGGCATTGAGCTTGCCGATGCTTTTGACTTTAGGCGTATATGGATATGCGTTGCGCTTGCCATATTTTTTGGATGACGGCCCGCATTTCCAAATATTAGCGCAAATCAATGGGTTACAGCATTGGGGAGATTTTGCGCCATTTCCGTTTTATCGTCCGGTAGCATTTACTATTTGGAAGCTTTTTGAAGGTGTGGGCTACCCTGTTTATGCACTACACGCGCTAAATGTATTCTGCTTTGGTGTGGCGGGCGTGCTTGTTGCACAAATTACACGGCAGTTTTACGGTGTGCTGGCTGGTCT
>RFHA01000308.1 GCA_003696565.1 Chloroflexota bacterium | reverse complement strand
GCGTCGTAATGGGCGCGCGCCTGCTCGATGTTCCCCAGGCGGCTTTCCAAATCGCCCAGGCTCTGAAGGGTATTGGCTTTGCCCAGGCGGTTACCTGAATTTTCGGCACTGCGTAATGATACTTTCAGCCACTGATTTAGAATCGACACCCGTCCTCGGATACGCATGAAATCATTTAATAACAAAGACAATTGGATTGTGCGCTGCGGGCTTTGTTTTTCACACCAATTAAAAGCATGCTGCAATTGACCAAATTCTTGTTCTATTCGATCATAGTCACGGGGCTTACAATCCAGGCAAAATTGAGCTAATTTTATGTAATAATCTGTATGCCTTTCAGGGAACAGCAGCCGTTCTTCTGCACTTTGCAAACTAAGGGCATAAGCACGCAAGATAGCATGCTGCTGCCATCGGTTTTCTCCATTTGAAATGCTAGTTTCTTCTATCAAACTAAGACCATTTAGCAGGAGCATGAATTCTTCGGCTAGTTCTACATCTATTGACCAGACGAAAGCTGCCGCTTCCAAATCAAAATCTGCTTCTTGAGCAAAGCACCCCAAAGCGCGGAACTGCGTCTGCCACTTTTTTCCTTCCTCCTCTTCTCCCAGATAATCGTAACTGTACTTTAGGGCTGCCTCTACTGCATTCATACGTGCAGCTTTGTCCATGCGCGGCAGATCGCCAAAACCACGTCCGGCAGCAACCCGGTCTAAAATTTCTTTTGCTGTTTTTTCGTGCCGTCGTACGCCCCGGAAATGCAGTGCACCGGCAGCCAGGACAAGTGCTTGAGCGTGGAATCCCAGTCCCGAAGCCACACGATCTGCCAGCAAATCATCGAGTCCTGGCGCTCCACGTTGCAGCAGCATGCGGGCATCCTCCGGGGAAAGTACGTCCAAATGCTGGATTTTATCAGCGCTGTTATTCAATGCGTAAGCGACTTGAAAATCTCGAGTGGTAAGAATGAGAAAACTGTCATCTGGTAGTGCATCTTGAATTTCTTTTAGTGCCGCTTCGTCCCAAACATCATCAATGACTACTAGCATAGCGCCATGCCCGCTAAGTAAAGATTTCACCCGTTCGGCTGCAAACATGCTGTTTTCCAGCATCATTTGTACTTGGGCATCAGCGTCGTATGCGTAAGCGGCAATGCGCTGCAAGATGGGTTCGACGCTGGCAGCATCGCGCCTATCTGGGCCAACTTCCAGCCACAATGTTCCGCCGGGATAATCTTGCCCATATCGATCCACATACATGGCAGCCAAAGTTGTTTTGCCAATGGCAGGTTGGCCTCGTAAAGCGGTTGATGTCCCCCGGCTGACCACGGCAGCACTTTGCCCGGCCAATAAGCGCTGGTGGAGTTCAACCAGTTCTACTTCTCGACCAACAGCGGCTGCTGCACGCCGAGGACGTCCTTCTGTAGGGCGTTTCCAGCGCAAGGGGATACGTCCAATGTTGTTAATGACCAGCGCATTATCGCCAATGGCGCTGTTGTTAGCGGTGATAACTGTGTAAGAGTTGCTCCGTTCTGCGGTAACTGCTTGTTGATCCGTTCGCTCTATCCAGGTTTGTGGTTGTGATTCAGCCTGCCAATTTGGGCCTTCTTTGGCAACACGACGCTGAGGTGTGCCTGCCTGGGCCTGACGGGCGCTTTGCCACTGGGCGTACCGGGTCTGCCAGCGGGCGTGTAAACTCTCTTCTCCCCTTTCTGCCGCCGCTTCCAAAAGCTGCTGCAGCAGGTTGCCCGCGTCCCAGGTCAGCAGCAGGTCGGCCTGGCTGGTCAGCATCGCTTTCGCCTGTGCATCGTCCGTTAGCTG
>RFHA01000307.1 GCA_003696565.1 Chloroflexota bacterium | reverse complement strand
TTAGCAGTGTGCCGAGCCGGAGCAAGCATCTTAGGTGAATTTCCATTTTTTGCCTTACCCTCTATCCTGATTCCATTGGCATATAATTGGCGGTATCAACAGGTCAATGCGGATTATCTGGCACAGCGTGGGGCAGCGATCCACCTAGATGAAAACCGTATGCAGGATGAGTTGCTAGACATTATTCAACGTTTATTTGCAGATTCTGATGAATTGGCGAAAATGAAATCATGCGTCCAGGCACTTCATGTTCCTGATGGCGCGGAAAATATCGCCCGAACATTGGCAGACATGATATGATTCAACTTTCTGTTTTTATGTGGCTGATGGCTATCCTGTTTGGCTACATCGGCTTTACACGCGGCTGGAGTAAAGAATTAATTGCAACTTCCGGTATCATTTTAGGGCTATTTGCTCTTTTCCAATTTGATGATACCCTTTCTGAATTGCTGATAGCAGTTCCAGCAGATCAAAAATTTTTGATTCGCGCTGTCATTTTTGCTGTTATCGTCTTTTTTGCGTATCAAACACGGGCGTTAATTGGTGAAGACGTGGATAAAGCGGAAAAAAGCCGCCGCCGGGGAGGGGCTAACCAAGACGGACGTGATAACTTACAATCCAGCGTCTTAGGTGCATTAATTGGCTTGCTGAATGGTTATCTGATTTGGGGGTCACTATGGTACTTTATGCACGTGACAAATTATCCCCTCAGCCCTTATATTTCTGCACCACTACCTGGAACGATGAGCGCGGATTTTGTGCAATCTTTACCTCTCTATTTGCTGGCTGGTGGACCAACTGGTAGCGGTGATCTGCTAGCGGGTGCAGTGATTGTCTTGTTTTTAATTGTTTTGGTGGTTATTTGATGAGGATAGTAGAATGATACAGTTCTACTCGTTAATGTGGGTACTTGCCGGCTTTGGTGCGATATTGGGGTTTTTGCGCGGTTGGAACCGGGAAGTGATCGCCACTGCTGGTATTTTATTGGCGACTTTTGGCTTATTTCAATTTGATGCACTGATCCGCGGAACTCTCTTGTTAAGTATTGGTTTATCGCGCGATCAGTCATTTACTATTCAATTATTGATCTTTTTTGCGATTGTTTATATTGCTTATCAAAACCGTTCTTTTTTACCGGATAAACCGCGTGATGCTAATATTCAAACTGGAATTTTGGGGGGAGTTATCGGCGCAATCAATGGTTATTTGATTGGCGGTGCAATTTGGTATTTTGTTGATATTAATGAATATCCTTTTTATCCTTTGATTGTTGCCCCTTCGCCAGGGTCTCCTAGTGCAAATTCTGTTGGCTCAATCCCAATTGTTTTGCTCAGCGGTGGCGCAACCGGCACAGGGGACTTTTTAATTGTTGGGGTCTTTGTTCTCTTTTTATTGGTGTTATTTGTCTTATGATTCAACCAGGTCAACACATTCATTGTATTGGCATCGGCGGCTTTGGTATTTCTGCCATCGCACGTATTTTGCTTTTACGTGGGTATAAAATCACAGGTAGTGATCGCAATAGCAATGCTTTATCTCAAGCCTTAGCACAACAAGGCGTTACGATTTATCAAGGGCATGATCCAGCTCATATTCATGGTGCGGATGCGGTGATTGCCACCTCTGCTGTGCCAGATGATCATGTTGAAATTTTGGCGGCACAAGCCGCTGGAATTCCGGTTTACCGGCGTAAACAAATTTTACCCTTTTTGTTACAAGGGTATCGTGTGATTGCCGTTGCAGGGACGCATGGCAAAACCACCACAACGGCTATGATCGTGCATATTTTGCAACAAACCGGTAAATCTCCATCTTATATTGTCGGTGGTATCATGCCGACAACAGGCACAAATGCTGATGTTGGTTCTAGTGATTTATTTGTGATTGAAGCGGATGAATACGGTGATATGTTTCATGGGCTTTCGCCAGATGTAATTGTCTTGACTAGTTTGGAATACGATCATCCTGATTACTTCCCAACGGAAGCGGCTATGTATGATTCGTTTCAGCATTTTATCAAACAGGTTCATCCTCATGGGACAATTATCCCCTGTATGGATTATCCAGCCGCTTTTAACATCGTCACCCATGCCCCAAAATCTGCTAACATCATTCCTTATGGTCAGGATGAACGTGCTGCCATGCGTGCCGTAAATATACGCATGACCAATCAACAGACCTTGTTTGATGTGCATATGATGGCGGGGGCGTTACGGGTCAATGCTGGCACCGTGACTTTGGGCGTGCCAGGTGAACATAATGTACTTAATGCCTTGGGGGCACTGATTGCTGCCGATGTCGTTGGGGTGGTTTTTGAGCAATCTGCCGCTGCCTTAGCCTCTTTCCAGAGCGCAGGGCGGCGTTTTGAACGGCGCGGGGTGGTGGATGATATAATAGTGATTGACGATTATGCACATCATCCAACTGCTGTTAAAGCAACATTGCAGGCGGCACGGTTGCGCTACCCAAACAAGCAAATTTGGGCAGTCTGGCAACCACATATGTATAGCCGCACACAGCGATTGATTCAGGATTATGCTACGGCTTTTGATGCCGCAGATCACATCTTGGTCACGGATATTTACGCCGCAAGAGAAGCACCAATTCCAGGTATCGATGCCGCATGGACAGCTTCACACATTCCCAGGGCGCGTTATACAGCCAGCTTAGACCAGACAACAGCGTGTTTGTTGGCAGAAGTACAGCCTGGTTCGGTCATCATCATCATGAGCGCAGGGGATGCGCCCAAAATTGGACAGGATTTTTTAGCAAAGTATGGAAGTATTGCAACATAAATTGGGTGAGCGTTTGCTGCGCGATGAACCCATGACACGTTATACCGCTGCACGTCTTGGTGGAAAAGCTGATTGGCTATATATCGCTCGTGATTCTGTTGAAGAATTAGCCGAGGTTGTCAACACTGCTTGGCAGCATCATGTTCCGGTTACCATACTCGGCGGTGGGGCAAACGTTTTAGTCTCTGATTGCGGCATAAGGGGCTTGGTGGTTATTAATCGTGTTAGTCAAGTTGAATTTGGACACTGGCATGGTGGACGGACTGTTTCTGCGACTAGTGGCACTGGCTTAACAGTATTGGCAAATAAATGTCAATCTTATGGTATTACTGGGATGGAGTGGGCAGTTAATGTTCCGGGGACAGTCGGGGGAGCCGTGGTGAATAACGCAGGCGCACATGGTGGCGACATGGCGCAGAGTGTTGCTGATGTGGTTGTCCTTCAACCAGATGGTCCAAAGCTTTATACGCATGCTGATCTTGCATATGACTATCGTTATTCCGCCCTCAAAGGACGGCAAGATCGGCGGTTTTTGGTGCTTTTGGCAACCTTCAATCTTAAAAAGGATGATCCATCTGTTATTAAAGCACGCATGAACGAATTCATCGCACAGCGCAAACGCTCACAACCATCTGGCGCGAGTTTGGGTAGTATCTTCAAAAATCCACCAGGGGATTATGCCGGGCGTTTGATTGATGCTGCCGGTTTAAAAGGGTATCAAATTGGGCAGGTCATGGTTTCACCTGTTCATGCTAATTTTTTCATCAATACAAATCCATCACAAGCGACTGCTGCTGAGTATTACGCACTTATTCAGCATGTGCAACAAGTGGTTTATGCGCAAAGCGGTGTAAAATTAGAGTTAGAAGTCCAGTTGATCGGTGATTGGTAATTATGCGGCAGCCTAAACGAAGAACAAGTCGATCTCCCGCTGTATGGCGCGGAATCCAACCAACACCATCAGAAGAATCAATACAACACGGCATCCGTGAGCAATTTGGTTTCAGTTGGCGCACCTTTAGTGGTATCACAGTTGCTATTTTATCGCTTTTGTTACTCATGTTTTTTGTCACACCGTTTTTTTATGTGCGCAGTGTAACTGTTATTGGTGCCCAATATCTGGATGAAGCGGAAATCTTCCGCTATGCTGGTATTGCGGAGATGCATATTTTTTGGGTTAATCCAGATGAAGTGCGTCAAAATATCCTGGCGGCTTCTCCTGTGGTGGCAGATGCGCAAGTACGCATCGGTTGGCCCCCAGATATGGTTAAAATTACCATTGAAGAACGTGAACCAGCATTGTTGTTGACGCAAGCAAATGTTCGTGTCCTTGTGGATGTACAAGGCAATGTCTTACGTTCACCTCGTGATACCGAAACATTTCCAGATTTAATTCATGTTGTAGCGGATAACTCCGTCACTGATCCGCCATTACCTGGTAAACCGATTCCGCTGGATGTGGTTGCAGGAGCATTGCAGCTTCGCTCACTTATCTCCGGTTTGCCGTCCTTACGCTATAATGCGGTTAATGGGTTGGGCTTTCAGGAAGAAACGTGGGATGTCTGGTTAGGAACAGGCACAGATATGCCGAATAAATTATTGATTTATGAAGCACTGAGAGATAACCTACTCAGTCGTGGGATTACTCCTGTGAGTATTAACGTCGCTGATCTTGATGCTGTTTATTTTTGTTGGAGTCTGGAATTCTGTGAGTGATTTAGTTATCGGGTTGGACGTTGGCACCCATAAAATTTGTACCATTATTGGCGATGTGCGTGATAATGATATTTTTGTCGTGGGTGTTGGCATTGAACCGAGCCGAGGTATGAAAAAGGGTATTGTGAGCGATATTTCTGCGCTGACCGCTGCGATTTCTGCATCTGTGCATAAAGCGGAAAAAGCCAGCGGCTATTTGGTCAAACGCGCTTTTGTTAGCCTTGCCGGTAGCCATATCGCCTCAATTAATAGTCGAGGTGTGGTTGGAATCACCGGGCAGCGTGGTGTAAACCTCCACGATTTAGATAAAGCATTAGATGCTGCACGTGCAATTGCCATTCCACATAACCGCGAAGTCTTGCATGTTGTCCCGCGTAGTTATTCCTTAGATGGGCAAGAGCGTGTCCGTAGCCCATTGGGTATGCACGGCTTTCGCTTAGAAGTAGAAGCGCATATCATCACAGCATCTTCAACCAGTGTAGCTAATCTAGAAGAGGCTGTCCGTGCCGCCGGCATACATGTAGATCGTTTTATCCTCAATCCTCTGGCAGCTGGTGACGCTATCCTTACGCCAGAAGAGCGTGAAATGGGTGCCGTAGTCATTGATATTGGCGGAGGAACGACGGACTTGGCTATTTTTATTGAGGGAACGGTTTGGCATACTGCCGTTCTCGCAGTCGGTGGTAATCATATCACCAATGACATTACTTACTTTACGCATGTCCCCTTTGAAACCGCAGAAGCCATCAAAGTTCAATACGGACATACACAACCCAAGCATATTGATCCACTAGAGACTTTGGTTGTGGAGCCATTTGGGGAAGGATTGCCAACCGAGATACGGCGTGTGGATTTGGCGGCGATTATTGAAGCCCGTGTTCAAGAAATTTTTGAACTTGTTAAGCGTGAAGTTAAACGCAGTGGTTATGATGGTTTGTTACGCGCTGGGGCTGTTATTACCGGTGGCTGTGCTCAATTGCCTGGTATTCGCGATGTCGCCTCCGCTACTTTAGGCTTACCCGTTCGCCTGGCAAAGCCAGAACGCTTAACCGGTATGGCAGATATACTAAGAAATCCGTCCTATAGTACTAGTGTGGGGCTGTTACGCCTTGGCTTAGAGATGGATAGCGTAGTAGAATCGCCTTCACAAACAAATAATACACTGCCTGTTTCTAAGTTTGGTAAGATTATTAGCACTTTCTTCCGCCGGCTTCTGCCAGATGATGAAGATTAAGTTTGAATTTGCTAACAACTTTGTTATGTGTACAATGGGAGTTATGATTGCTCCAATAAAGGTTAAAGGGTAGCCCAATGAGTATGGACGAATTTGCATTAAGTGAAGGGTTCGCGCAGATTAAAGTAGTCGGCGTGGGCGGCGGTGGCAATAATGCTGTAAACCGCATGGTTAACGAAGGACTTGGTGGGGTGGAATTCATTGCAATCAATACCGACAACCAAGCCTTGATGCTTTCAAAAGCTAAAACTCGTGTGCGTATCGGCGATAAATTAACACGCGGCTTAGGGGCAGGTGGAAATCCTGAAATTGGACGTAAAGCCGCCGAAGAAAGCAGTGAAGAACTTTATGATGTGCTACGTGGCGCGGATATGGTGTTCATCGCCTGTGGTATGGGGGGCGG
>RFHA01000306.1 GCA_003696565.1 Chloroflexota bacterium | reverse complement strand
AGGAATGAGGAACTATGTTGAAAAGCAAGTTTTCTGAGGTAAAAAAAAGGTTTTAGTTTTGGCACAAAGAAGCAGGTCTCTACAAAGAGATCATGCTGTCCAGGCAAGACTTCATTGTGCTTGCCTGGCTTTTTTTTTACCGGCAACTCAGGTCTTGACCTTCAGACCATTCAATATAAGCGGGTCTTTTGAGGTTTTTTACTTAAAAAGCATTCAGATGGCCTGCAATAGCTGCTGGCGCTGGTAGTGTGGCTGATAGGTTTGCTGGTTTTTAACCAGGGTAAACATGAGCAGCAAGAGTTTGCGCTGCACGGCTACACAGCCTTTCATTTTCACTTTGGTTCGATCATAGATACGCTCATAGAGAGCTCCCATTTCAGGTGCATACTTGATGGCGGTCAAAGCGGGGAAGTGCATGGCGGTGCGCAAGTACACATTGCCTTTTTTTGAGATGCGACCCTTGCGCTTGACGGAGCTACCGCTTTCGTGATGGCACACGTCGTAGCCGGCGTAGGAAGCTAACTGGGCCCGGGATGTAAACAGGGCGAAGTTATTGGTCTCTGCCAGTACGGTCAGGGCGGTCAGAAGGCCTACACCTGGGATGCTTTGTAAAAGCATCACATTTTGCCTCAGTTCGGCATCCTGCTGCACCAGTTTCCGGGCTGCATCATCGATTTTTTTGATTTGGTCATTGATGAATTTGAGGCGTGTCTGGGCCAATTTCTTCACCACCGGATTGCATACCTGCCTATGCTTCATGGCATGCAACTGATTTTTCAGCCTGGTTGCGTCTTGCTTTAGCTTGTGGCGTTCTCGCATCAGTTGCTTCAGTTGCAATAGTGCCTCAGAGGGGGCTTGCCATTTTGGCAAATTGCGCTCCAGCCCCAGACGTGCCAGCACTTGGGCATCAATGGCGTCTGTTTTACTTTTGTACTTCAGGCTGCGGGCGTAGGCCTTGACTCGATTGGCCAGCAACACACAGAGTTGTTTGCCGTGTTCATCGAGGAAGTAGGCCAGTTGCTCGTGATAGACGCCGGAAGCTTCCATTACCACCACCATTTCTGCGTGTTTGTCCACACAATGCTTGTGGAGCCAGGTCAGCAGTTTTCGGAACCCCTTGAGGTGATTGTCGAAGGTGGCAGAAGCTACGACCAGTTGCTGAAGGTCTTGCCGCAGGCTGCACAGACATGCATTGAAATTGTCTTTTGACACATCGATGCCCAAGCTGTAGCGCAGCACAGAAGTAGAGCATAATGAAGCGTTCATAGACAAATAGAAGTTGAATTAAAGTTAATGATGGCCACTCTTTCTTCTTCGACTTTCCTTGCAGTTGAATACAGCCTCGGAGGGCAAAACCATTCGGGCTTTGGAACTGATTCAGTCGCTAAGAAAGAAGTCAGACGGCAAGCGATTCTCATATCTCAGCATACTTTAAAAGTTGCTTAGGGATGAATTGCTTTGCCGTCTGGGGCCATCTTTTTGTCGACCTAAAATTCCCAATTATCATTGGTTTTAAATCTAGGACGCAACATACAAGGGATGAGGGATAAGGAATGAATGAGCTAGCGCGCCCCAAACCCTAAACTCTACACTCTACACCAATCAGAGATGAGGGGAGGTAAAATGTCTT
>RFHA01000305.1 GCA_003696565.1 Chloroflexota bacterium | reverse complement strand
CGCGAACTGCTGATCGCTTAACTCGTAGCGTCGGGCCATTGTCGTGCTGCTTGGTGATGGCCCAAACTACAAATCCCGATTTTTCAGACAAAGCCTAATAAACAAACCTCGATTCGAACATTTCAGCCATCTTTTGGATGAACGAGTTGAACTGCAGAAAACTCCCTGCACCGGGGTAGTGCGGGTGAAGACTCTGAGTGTTTGGGTCGAAAGCAAGTACACATACGGCTTCTAACGCATGTACTGGATCTCCGTCGTTGCGCCTCATACCAATAGAGTCGAAGCGACGACATAGCCTATCTATCAGATTTGTGGTTGAACGTTGTTGCCAAGTACCGCCTCTGTCCTTATACCAATCTATGGTTGGCAGTGGCATTATGCCCCCAACTACAGCAAAAGGGAACTTCAGGTGAACATTCACGGCAAAGCTCCGGATATCCCCGAAGCGATTCCAAATCGCGCGCCCTACGGCAAGATATACGGGCTTTATTTCCACAGCCAAGCGGACGCCATCCGTCTCTCCCAGACTCGTAACATCGCTTTGAGCACCACGGAGGGCCCCTAAAATCATCTTCTCTCCTACTATTAGATCTTTGCTTTCCGCGCACTGAGCTTCCACCTCTTGGGCGATCAGTCGCGCAAGAGCATCGCCTAGCTGGATCTGTGCTCTTTTCTTCTGACTGTCAGTTAACCCGATGCTCTGCATGACATAATCGCTTGCAGCTACGATATAATCGTTTAGCAACATAGGAGAAACCCCAGCCAGGCTATCAACCGACGCGATTCCGCATGGGCTTCTTCTTTTGATGATTATCTTCATAAGTGCAGGGTCGCCTCGTTCTTGCAGCGAATTTCAGTAAAGGTAATGTCTAGTTGATCGAGAAGCCACACTGGACTTGGCCCCAGCGCCTAGCAGTATAACGGCGGGCAGATAATCGGCATCGCCCTGGCAGGGACGTCCGCCTTGGTTCTCCGCTCCCGATTCTATATTCCTGACCGCAGTAATGCTAAAACCGTTCATGCCTTGACCACCCGGGGCGTCCATTCTTCCCGACGCCGGTGTTGGATAGCTTCTCTTCTCGCAGCGCCTATACGGCACGGCCAGGTGATGCGAGCGGTGTCTCCCGGCCCGGCCATGCGCCCTCCGCGCCTTCGTCACCGGATGACGCCGCGTAACCCCGATCCACGCTGCCGCACGAAAGACCATCACGCCTCGCGCCTGCTGCTTTCCGAGAGGGCGAGCAAAAAACGAAGCTGTTACTTTTCCGTACGAGACGGCGGCTATGTAATCCTAACACCGGATCACCTCCGCCCGATCCCGGCGAGAATCCGGTGAATTCCCACCAGAACAGGCTGTACAGCAGGGGTTTGCCCCCTGAAACGGTAAACCTGG
>RFHA01000304.1 GCA_003696565.1 Chloroflexota bacterium | reverse complement strand
GCAATACCGCTGCACAAAACAAAAGCACAGTTTGTTGTGGTAACAAGTGGGTCAAGAGCAGGAAAGACCTACGCTGTGGTGAGGGAGTTTCTACGAAGGATCATCGTGGACTATGTGGAGTACAGGAAACAGATCGCGCGGGGAGGCCCGCAGTGGCCCTATCTCCTGTACTGGTTGATCGCTCCCACTACCGAGTTGACCAGAGTTGCGAAGGATGAACTGTTTGCTTGCCTTGGTGGGCCGAACGGCCCGCTTGTCGGGTCTTACACCAAAAGAGACAACCGTCTCTGGCTCAAGGGCCTGCCTGTCTGCATCCACTTCATTTCCGCCCACAAACCTGACTCCCTCCGCTCCTACGGTATCAACGGTTTCATGTTCGATGAAGTGGCAATCTCCTCCAGAGAAGCCGTGATGGGCAACTTGAGACAACGTGTTGCCGACCGCTCGATCAACGGTCGGCCCGCATGGGGAATCTACTGCACTACCCCAAAGTGGAAAAACTGGTTCTACCATGATATTGCAAAGAGGGCCATTGAAGGAAATGACCCAAACTACAAGCATATCCAGTTCAGAACGATCGGTAACCTAGCCTGCCCATCTATCGTAGAGGAGGCCAGGAAGGCAAAAAACGAACTCTCACCAGAACTCTACAGAAGAGAGTACGAGGGGACGTTCGAGACAGCAGGTGGGCTGGTCTTCCCTACCTTCGACAGAGAAGAAAATATCGTCTACTCGGTGCCAAACAGGGGAAACTACAACGCCATCGGGCTTGACTACGGCTTTTCCTCCGACCCAGGTGTTGCTGAATGTATCAGAATCACCAACGGGCAAAGCGGATTCGGGAAGAGAATCTGGGTTCACTCTGAACAGGTGCACTACAACATGCTTGTCGCTCCTCAAGAGGAGTATGACAGGGAAACATGGGCTGAAGTGCTTGATGACCTGGTGTTGAAGTCGAATGCAGAGGAGATCTTCTGCGATCCGTCGAGACCAGATAACACCACCGCCCTCTCCGCCGCTGGAGTGCCCGCAATAAGTGGTTGGGGAGACTTCGACAAAACACTTGTCGCACTCGATAGGCTGATAACAACTAGAACTCTAAAGATTCATCACGAAAACAAGGAGTTGATCAACAACTTGGAGACTTGGGAGTGGGACAGCACGACTTGTAAGCCAAAGAGAGGGAATGACCACGGGATTGATGCACTAAGGTACGGCCTGTCACGGTTTTTCGAGAATGAAGAGGCATTCCTCGATGGTGAAAACGATAAAACATTCATAGAAATACCAAAACCTTGCTTTTATAACGTAAGGAGGATGGAATTTTGAGTTTACTTGAGGAAAAGTTCACAAAAAACCGTCTAAATGGTCTGGAAAACCTTATTAAAGTGGCAAAAAAGGGCAAAAAAAAGAGGGTTCTTTTCCTGCTTGGGTACGTTTTTGACAACGTTATGGGTGGTGAGTTGTCAATGTTCTGGAGGATGAGAACACTTGCAAAGGCAGGTTTTGAAGTAACATGTGCATATAGAAGAGATAGAGACCATGTAAGAAAACCATACGATTATGATGAATATGGTGTATTTTATGATAGGTTTAGTAGGGATATACCTGAAAAAGAGTTTGTTTCACTTGCTGTTTCTAAACATAAACCCAACATTGTTTTCAATATAAGGGACTATGTAAAAACTTTTGTTGACTTGTTCAATGGAAGTGGCATTTACTCCGTTTGCCTTATTGAGTACTGGACCTTGTTTGTAACAAACCCTCAGAAGTTCCATGAAGGAGAGTTTGAGCTTATTCATGATAGCATTGAAGCGATGAAAAAGCATGATGCAGTGCTTTGTAACTCTGATTTTGTTGCTAAGTGGTTACGTTCTGTTGGTGTTGCGAATCCTGTTGTTTGTGAGCCGTTGGTTTACCCATTGGAG
>RFHA01000046.1 GCA_003696565.1 Chloroflexota bacterium | reverse complement strand
GCAGGGTATCCGATTTCATTAGCGCGTTCAACCAATACCGTTAGATACTTAGTACGCTTTTCATCAGACATGCGTGCTCGTCCGCCACTGAAGCGGTTGACTAACTTCATGATTTTTCGGAGTAAATCAAATTTAGATTCAAAGTCTTCGGGTGTTTGGCTACGATTCGCCCACAGACGGAGCTGCCCTTCTCCCCAACGAAGTAAAATTTGCGCAGTCTCATCATCCAGAGAATCCGTCAGGGCGGTATCCTCATACATGCGGATAATCGCCGTATCTATATCAATTAATGACATTCTTATGCTGCTCCCACTGACATTTATCACATCCATATTACCACAATATGTTGTGATCTAGCTTGCATGTGCTATAATTCACTTACAGTTGACACATGCACGTTCTAACAGGCATTTTAGAGATATATTATTAGAAAGGTTGTGCTGTGAGTTCTTTAGCTCTGACGCTCAAGGAGACACTGCGCTATCGGGGCGCGATTGGACAATGGAGTTGGGTGCTTCATCGGATATCCGGTTTAGGTGTTCTTCTATTTTTTGTCATCCACATTGTTGATACATCTTGGTCTGTTTTTTACCCCAATTTATATGAAAAAGCGATTGCGATCTATCAAACACCGCTATTTACAATTGGGGAATTTGCGTTGGTAGCAGCAGTGGTGTATCACGCATATAATGGCTTGCGGATTGTGATTCTCGACTATAAACCGCAGTGGTGGTATTACCAACAGCGTGCAGCGATTTGGGTCTTAATCGCTTCTGCAGTCACGTTACTGCCTGTTTTTGTTTTGATGCTGACACATGTCCTACATTACTATGGTGATGATCCTAAGATTTTAGGAATTGATAAAGTCATTGAGTCTCAAATTCCGTTTATTCTTGGGATTGCCGCGGCATTTATTGCTGCCCTTGTGTTTTCTGGCATTAGTTCAATTATTGTTGGCGGTGACAAGCCAAGCCAAGGTGAAGGAAGCAAGGGAGAACGTTTCTGGTGGTCATATATGCGCATCAGCGGCGTGTTGATTATCCCGTTGGTTTTTGGTCACCTGGCGATGATGCATGTGATTCAAGGTGT
>RFHA01000045.1 GCA_003696565.1 Chloroflexota bacterium | reverse complement strand
TTCCCACACTCACTTATCGTATGTTATCGATTTTGATACCGCTTATCCTATTGCTGGCAGCGGCAGCAATTGGGCAATTAACCCGTTTTTGGCGTATTAGTGCCAGTGTAGGGGTCATCATGTTATCGATTTGGTTGCCATCCGCAGGGCATCCGGTGCATCTCCCCTGGCGCAATGTAGCAGAGTTTATCGCCCAGCATCGCACAGCAACTGATACTGTTCTGATTGATACATGGTTCGATACCTACGCTTTTGCTTTTTATCTGGATCAGCAAAATGTCTCTTATATCCCAACTGAACTACACTGGCGCAGGAACCAGCGAGTTGATGTGCAAGATTTAGATGGGATTTGGTTGGTACGTTATTCATCTGATGCGCCCACCCAAACACTCCTGACAAATTTTACTCAAACCGGCGCATTTAACTGGCAAACAGCCCTTTCTCCCATTACACTCATCCGTTATGATCGTCCACCATCTTCGGATAATTTGGTCACTTGGTTTGCAGATGACGACACACATTTACGCCTGCTAGATACCCAAGTTCATCAGACAAAATCAGGAATCAGTGTTAATCTTTGGTGGTCTCCTTCTAAGGATTTAGACCAAAACTACAGTGTTTCTGTTTTCTTGTTAGATGACAATGGCATGCTTGTTGGTCAGCATGATTCTTATCCACTGAACAACTATTCTCCAACAGCGGGTTGGTTAGCGGATGGGTTGTATTTTGATAGCCATTACCTTTCTACTGATATGTTAGCCGCTGGGAACTATCAACTTGGCGTAAAAGTTTATACATTTTTAGATGCTGCTTTTACTCAAATCGCTATTTTACAGCCAGCAAGTTGCACCACACCTTGCGATTTTATCCTATTAGATGATGTGATTATTCGATGAAGCACAATGTAAATATCCTATTAAACTCGATTGACAATCACGCGCAAACACGCTATATTGCTGAATATTAATCAGGAGCAAGTTTTATCATGATGTTAAATTGTTGTATCTGTCTGAAGTAGGGGAATGCCCATGCTTTAGACAGGCGTAAACGTTAGCTTATTTTCGCCAGCAAACGACAAGCACGGCATGTCCCCAACGTTTTTTGGGACACGGAACCCCGTGCTTTTTTATTTCCGTCGTTTGCTGGTTTTTGTTTTTAATTCAGAGATATTTGACGACATAGCTTATCTAAAAAAGGAATGATTAAATGGCACTCCATGTCAATAAACAGGTCAAACAAGAGACGCATCATGTTCTCACATTACCAACAACCATTGAACAACAAATCGGCAACACGCCCTTATTGCGTTTTCACCGCATCACCGCCCATCTACCGGAAAACGTCCGTATTTTTGCCAAAGCGGAATGGACAAACCCCGGTGGCAGTGTGAAGGATCGCGCTGCATTGAACATCATCCGTGAAGCAGAACGCAGTGGGTCACTTACATCAGATAAAATTTTGCTGGATAGCACCAGCGGCAATACCGGAATCGCATATGCGATGATCGGCGCGGCAAAAGGTTATCGTGTAAAACTCTATTTACCGGAAAACGCCAGCCCAGAACGTATCGCTATCTTACGGGCTTATGGTGCAGAGTTGGTTTTAACGGATGCTATGGACGGCAGCGATGGCGCAATTTTAGCAGCAAGGGAAGAGTTAGCGCGGTATCCAGAGCGTTATTTTTATGCCAACCAATATAACAACCCAGCTAACTGGCGCGCGCATTATCTCACAACCGGTGTAGAAATCTGGAACCAAACCCATGGACAAGTCACGCATTTCGTGGCTGGATTAGGCACGAGTGGCACCTTGATGGGCACTGCCCGCCGCCTACGAGAATATAACCCCAACATTCAAATTATCTCATTACAACCGGATTCGCCGTTTCATGGTGTGGAAGGCTGGAAGCACATGCCCACAGCCATCAAACCAGGAATCTATGATGATCGGTTAGCTAATGCTAATTATGGCATCAGTACCGAAGCCACTTATGAGATGGCTCGGCGTTTAGCACGTGAAGAGGGGTATTTGGTGGGGATCAGTGCAGCAGCGGCGATGGTAGGCGCATTACAAGTGGCAGAACAAGCGGCTGAAGCCGGTGAAGCCGCTGTCATCGTGACACTTTTCCCAGATAACGCTTACAAATACTTGAGTGAGTCTTTCTGGACGGCATGATGTAGACTCACTCAGTGTTGGTTTCGTCCATAATTTCCTGAGCAAGTTCTAACAGTTCTGCACGGCGGTCTGCTGGTGTTTCCAAACTGATTAGATATTTTTCCAGCAGTTCTATTGGCGTTAAGCCTTCTGGACTAACGCCTAACCGTGCGCGGGTTGTTTGTTCCACCTCTTTTTTGATTGCTGCAATGAAAAAGGCTTTTGCCTGCTTCAGTGCATCGCGCACAGCAATTTCATTGAATTTCGCCTCGCTTTCTGCGGAAAAACTTAATTGCAGGCGAACAATAGCATCTTCCAAATCGTGATCTTGAATTTCCTCAATGACGGTTTGAGTTGGGTAAGGATTATCGCGTAAATCGAGCTTGAGGGTCACAAATGGGCGGGCGGATAGAGGGATAAATTGCCAACGTGTTTTACCACGCGCTAATTCTACCCAGCAAAATCCTTTGAGGTCACCCTCCTCACCGAAGTCAATACGCTCGATACTACCACTATACACAATTGGCGGCATATCATCATGGTTCAGGCTTTGATGCTTATGAATATGTCCTAACGCCACATAATCCCAGCGAGAATCTGCTAATACACCACGGGGCACGTTCACATCCCGCCCCAACATAATCCCACGCTCGCTACCTAAAAGCGCACCGCTCACAGTAAAATGCCCGGTTAATAAGCGCGGTGTTTCCCCATAAGTATCGGCTTCTTGTGCTAATGATTCCAAAATGTGGATAAGTTGTTCTTCTAGGATGTTATCCGTCTCAGCGATGGTTAACCCCATCGTTTTAATGTTTTCCAAAACACGTGAACGAATTGGATACGGTGCTGTACCAACCACGACATCACCACGTTTGGTTGTAATCCGCCGAACTTCGTATTCATCTGCCACCCACACATTAGGCACCGCCAACGTGTCATAAATTTCAATGCTAGATGCTTTCATCCGTGCAGGTGCCACATCATGGTTACCTACCAGCAGTACAACCGGCGCAAGCTGAGATAAATCCCGAATGCGATGAGCAAATTCACGTTGATAAGTGGGGTTAGGGGTACGTGTTTTAAATGCATCACCAGCAAAAATGATTAAGTCAACATCATGCTGTGCAGCATAGTCACACATCGTATCTAAACGGCGCAAAAAGTCCACCACACGTGAGCTTAACCCCGTGGTTGGATCAGTCTTACCATAATTTTCCATACCAATATGTGTATCCGCAAAGTGTAACACCTGAATCATAAATACCCTTCCAAATATAATTGGGAATAAGTCAGTATATTATAGCTGACAAACTAGGAGCAGCATGTATGTTAAAAGTGATAAAACAGAATGATCGTCAACTCACTCTAGAGGATAAACGTCCAATTGCGGGAGGTATCGCATTGATCTTTGTTTTGATTAGCCTGTTTGGATTAATCAATTTACTGATTCAGGTCATTCGTGTATTTGACACCTACATCCGCGCAGATAACGGCTTATTATGGTTCATTACCGTTAGTATTTTTGTGACATTAGCGTTCGGTTTTGTGTTATTAGGGATCAGCGCAGCACTTCATTTTTTGATAGGGTCAACATGCATGATAGATAAAGATGCAGAAACGATCACCCTTCAGCAAGTTAATTTATTCCGCACCACATCCCGACAATATTCAATTTATAGCGTGTCCTATATTGATATTAAACAGAATGACGAAGTCCACGCTTTTGGTGTATTTTTTGTCCTGCGGGATGGTAGTCAAGTGCCGCTTGCATCATATCATCAGCAAGATGAAGAAGTAATGCTTGATACCGTTCAACGCCTCCGGACATTTTTACGTTAAGTTTCAATTTTCTTGCCCACGGTCATAGACATCGCAAAACGTTCTAATTGGGCGTTATAGGCATCAACCACCTGAAGAATGGCATCACGGTAGCGGTCTTCAGCAACAACCAACAATGCAGAGGATGACGGTTCAAGCTTGCGTACGATGTCTTTCAATGTGCTGTTAGATGCTCCGGAATCAATACCGCCAGCCACCACGCCACCGGTTACCGCTCCTACCGCCATACCAACCGACGCACCAATTGCCGCGCCAAGCGGTCCACCAGCTGCCCCTAAAATCATACCAAATAAACTACCCATCAATGCGCCAAACTTACCCCCATCACTGATATCTGGGTCATCACGCTCTTCGATGCGCACTTTTCCCTCACCATCTTTTGATAATTGGATAATATCAATGATGTTGATCTTATTGGCAAGATGTAGGCTTTCCAAATCGCGATAGGCACGCTCTGCTTCTAGTGCGTTTTTGTATTTTGCAACAATCAGTTCAATCGTTGACATAATCGTATCCCTTTAACCCTCAAAATTATTTTGATACGTCCCACAATCTTACGACTAGATACCCGTAAATGCAAAATTACCTGCCTAACTAGATGCGCTTATACATCATCGTACATCTAGCACGTGGGGATAAATCCTGCGCCCCATGGCTGGCTGCATTACCAATAGATTTAATAAGAGGATCAGGGCTTGATGACCGTGATACCTATTCCTTTGAAATCGGTCATATCGATCAGGGCTTGTGGCGCATCCTGTAAACTGATTACCTGTCCAATAAGCTGCGCTGGTTGAAGTATCCCGCTAGCAATCATTTCCAACATTGGCGTATAAGCATGTGCCTGCATCCCGTGGCTCCCAATGATTTCCAACTCTCTGCCAATAATGGCTCCCATTGGTATTGAACTATCTCCACCAACCATCAAACCAATTTGAATATGCCTACCACGCTTACGCAGTCCTAGTATCGAGTTTCGGCAGGTGATGGTACTACCTAGTGCATCTACCGACACATGTGCCCCACCCTGTGTCAAATCGTAGATCGCAGCCGGCACATCTTCAACATCGCGAGCATTCACCAAAGCTACCGCGCCAAGTTGTTGTGCCAAATTGAGTTTATCAGCATCAATATCCACCGCAATGACATTTGCACCCATGGCTGCCCCGATCATCACGGCAGATAAGCCCACACCACCACAACCATGCACAGCCAGCCAATCCCCAGTACACAATCTCCCCTGATAGACCACACCGCGAAACGCTGTAATAAAGCGACAGCCCAAACTAGCGGCTTCAACAAAATCAATTGTTTCCGGCAGGCGAACTAGGTTCACATCGGCATAGCGAATATGCACCAATTCCGCAAATGATCCCCAGGCAGTAAACCCCGGTTGAAAATGATTATCGCAGATATGTTGATTCCCCATCTGGCAAGAAGCACATACACCACAACCACACGCAAAAGGCAGTGTCACACGATCCCCGACTTGCCAACGATGTACATCACGCCCGACAGCTTCTACAATACCAGCTAATTCATGCCCAGGAACATGCGGCAGCGTTTGAATATCAGGATCATGCCCTTGCCAACCATGCCAATCACTTCGGCAAAGCCCAGTCGCCATCACCCGGATCACAACACCATCGGGCGTTGGGGTAGGGTCTGGCAGTATATCAACAGTTGGGATAGCCCCAAAGGCATCATAAACCACTGCCCGCATAAAATTCTCCCTTTTTTGATTTAAATTAGGCAGATTGTACCCTATTTTCGTTTCCGGGTAGATTCCGGTAGAATTAAGGCATTCAGGCTATTTAATTTGAATGAGGGAAGTTCTTTTGAGCCAAGATATTCAGAGCTTACTACAAGCAGGGATTCAAGCGGCAAAAGATGGTAATCGTGCCACAGGTCGCCGCCTATTAACACAGGTAGTAGAAGCTGATCCAGATAATGATGTTGCCTGGATGTGGCTAGCTTCCTGCATGACAACTGTGTCAGATCGTCGCCGTTGCCTAGAGCGCGTGTTGGAACTTGATCCAACGAACATACGCGCTAAACAGGCTTTGCTGGCACTTGGTGGAAATGTTGATCGCAGCACATTTGAGGAGATTCGCACGTCTCGGCAGGCAGCTCCCTCTGTCACCTCAAGTGATGCATCCGGTGCTGGTAGTGGTGTCAATTGGGAGCTAATGCTGTTTGGTGGTATGATCTTGGGAATTATCTTGGGAGGCATTTTTGTGTTTTCCCGTTTAGGGGTTTTTGGTGAAGACACTCCGCCAACCTTTACCCCACTGCCTGTGGTTTCTGTTCCAACGCAGCCACGCATCCCAACCTTACCCCCCATCCCCACCGCGACTTTACCACCATTCAGGGGAACATTTGTCGCGCCGACATTGCCACCAACCTTTACACCAACCCCCATCCCGTCTGATACACCGCCTCCCCCAACATCAACACCATATCCACAAGGGAACTTCTTAATGCTTTATACGAGCTTACAAGAAGGCGCAGTTGAACCTGATTTATATCAAATTACCGGGGATGGATTGGATAACAACATGCTAGGGAGTGGCTTCCGGGATGTTGCCTTTGCGCCAGATGGTCAGCGTATCGCCTTTATCAGGGATGTAACAATTAGCACTGGCGAAAATACCACAGAAACTTACCCAGAGCTATTTATCGCATCACTGGATAACTTGGCGGCTGCTCAGCAAATCACCGATTTACGAACAGAGATTGTCGCTAGCCCAAGTTGGTCACCAGAAGCACGTGAGTTGGTGTTTATCAGTGATTATGATGGCGATGAAGAATTATGGTATGTGCTGGCAGATGGCAGTTCTCAACCGGTACAAGTGACGTTTAATCAAGGCATTGACCGTGATCCAGCTTGGCGACCGGTTCTTGGCAGCCGTGAAATTTTGATCGCATCCGATTTAAACAGCTATCTTTCTACGGAAATTTATAGCATTCAGTTAGTGCCGCCAGATGAGGACGTGGTGTATACACAACTCACCAATAGTGAAGGCAGCAGCTATGCCCCAGCATGGAACGCCACCGGCTCCATGATTACGTTTATCTCAGATCGACAGGGCGACCCAGATGTGTATATCATGATGGCGGATGGCAACGGTGAGCAACTCATCACACGTGCAGATGGTGATGCTGAAGACCGTAGTCCAGCTTTTTCGCCAGATGGCTCGTTCATCGCTTTTATTTCAAATCGTGAAGATGACCGTTTCCAACTTTATTTAATTGGCATAGATGGTGATGTGTTAACTCGTCTCACATTTCATCAACGTGATGACCTAAATGTCGTCTATCGTCCGGAATTATTCTTCCGGCTGCAACCTGGGAGCTAACTTATGAAACTTGAACATCGTGCGATGTTACAGCAAGCACTCGACGCTGCTAAATTAGGAGATCGAGAGCATGCTATTGATATGATCAAAGAGGTGCTGGCAGAAGATGAAGAAAATGCTCATGCCTGGTTACTGCTGGCACGGATAACCGATAACTTGGATGAAAAGCGGATCGCATTAGCGAATGTGCTTCAGATTGACCCAGTTAACGTTAAAGCCAAAGAATTGCTGGAAAAATTAGAACAACAAGTTGCAGAGCGGGATGCCGAGCCGGAAATCATCCCCGGAGTCAGTCGTCGAATGGCTTACATCATCGGGGGGGTAGTCGTTGCATTTATCTTTGTTGTTGTATTTGTTCTGATTATCATCAACAACAACCAAGAAAATCGCCAGCGTCAACGAGCAGCCGCAGCCACCAACGCCTTTTTAGCCCCCACACGAACCTACGAAGCCTTTCAAATCGCCGCAGCTAACGCAACCGCGACCGAGATCGCCATCAACCCACCCACCACGACTCCCATCCCAACAAGCTCACTGCC